>JAZRCG010000001.1:0-67528 GCA_045659645.1 Bacteroidaceae bacterium
ACACGGGTCATCTTTACACCAGTTTCGTTGAACCAGCCTCCTGCAAATTCATTGTTTGAAGTGAACACTGCGCCATAGAAAGAATTTGCTCCAAAATCCAGTGTATTTCCATCAGAAGAAACTTCTGCAACCATATCATTCAGGACAAGGTTAGAACCATCAATATTGTACAGATATACATTACAAACGCCCAAACCACCGAAGTTGACATCTTCTGCAAACAATTCACCGGCCTTAATGTATACCTCAGGCTTGCCTTCCTCGTAGTTATAGCTGTAATTCATAGTTAGGATAGTCCAGTCATAACCCATCATACCGGTTACATACAGAACTTTGTTATAGTCGGGATCGCCCTCTGTTGCAGCAAGAACTCTCACATTCCACTTCTTACCAGAAGCTGTGGTCATTGTCCACTTACCTGCCATAGCCTCGTAAGGATTGGTATTTTCTGTGCTACTATGAGCTTTCATTGCCTGGTTATTGACCACATGTCTTGCGGGCGCAGGAACGGCTATATCACCCAGGCCTTCCTTTAGAGACAACTCACGTACGTCGTCAGTAAGTCTTACCTCTTTTAAGTTGAGTTTTTGTGCCAACATTGGCAAAGACAACAGCACCGCCAGGGACAAGAACAGCGCCCTCAAGGATTTGTGTAGATGTTTTTTCATCTTATAATTGTATTTTCCGCCTCCCTGCTCCCTCCGTTCGGCATTAAAGGGTATAAAATAAAGGTGTGGGAACTATATCTGCTTTGTTATCCATGAAGATAACCTCAATAACACCTTTTTCGTAAAGTCCTTCCTCGCACCACCGCTGTGGCGACGGAATTCAGGAGACAAAGGTAATAAATTTTACCGAGATACAAATATAAACATGAAAATTTGCGCACAGACACTGATAATACCGATTGACACAGATAAATGATGCACACTGCAATCTGTGAAAATCAGCCGCATCAGTGTCATCAGTGGTCCCTTGACAAACGGAAAACGGAAAACCATCCACCCCCTCCGTCGCTTCGCTCTTTACCCAGCGTCGCAATGGAAATTGCGACCCTCAGAGGGACAATCAGTTACAACTGAGTAACGCAAATCACACTTAGCAAAAAACACCATCCGCAGACACTTGCCATCACTGGGGTGCCTGCGGATTGTATATATATAATGTATAAGGGTCGGGGGACCTTGTTCGGTTACACTACCGATACCTTGGCGGCGGCGGCTTTGCACTTGTCGCGCAATGCCTGCTGGTCGGCATCGAGGGCATCCCAGCATACGACAACACCCATGCGGCGGCCTACGTGGGCCTCGGGCTTGCCAAAGATGCGCAGATAGGTGCGCTCCTGGGCACATGCGTCCTCCATGCCTGTGTAGTCAGGATTGTGCTTCTCTATGCCTGAGAGGATAACGGCACTGGCACCCTGGCGCTCCTGGGTAATCTCGGGAATGGGCAAACCAAGCACGGCACGGCAATGGAGTTCGAACTCGCTGAGGTTCTGTGTGCCGGCAAGGGTTACCATGCCTGTATCGTGCGGACGTGGAGAGAGTTCGCTGAAGATGACACCGTCCTTCTCGCTAACAAAGAACTCCACACCCCAGATGCCTGCACCGGTGAGGGCTTCCGTCACCTTGGCGGCCATTTCCTGTGCCTGTACAAGGTGTTCGGGCTTCATCTGTCGGGGTTGGAAACTCTCCTGATAGTCGCCGCCCTTCTGCACATGGCCGATGGGGGCGCAGAACAGGGTGGGACCATTCTTCTGCGTAACGGTGAGCAGGGTTATCTCGTAGTCGAAGGGGATGAACTGCTCCACGATGACCTCCATGATGTCGCCACGCGAACCCTCGCATGCACACTCCCAAGCAGCAGGCAGTTCCTCGGCACTGTCCACCTTGCTCTGGCCATGTCCGCTGGAGGACATGAGAGGCTTGATGATGCAGGGGAAACCTATCACGCTGGCCGCCTGGGTAAGTTCCTCGTAGGTGGTGGCATAGCGGTAGTTGGCGGTCTTCAGACCCAACTCGGTGTGTGCCAGTTCGCGGATGGCCTTGCGGTTCATGGTGAAGTTCACGGCACGGGCACTGGGAACAACCTGTATGCCCATCTCCTCGCACTCGTAGAGTTTCTCCGTGCGGATGGCCTCTATCTCGGGCACGATGATGTCGGGACGGACCTCATCAACAACCTTCATGAGGGCATCGCCGTCCAGCATGCTGAACACGCGGCGCTCGTCGGCCACCTGCATGGCAGGAGCATTGTCGTACTTGTCGCAAGCAACCACATACTGACCCTTTCTCTGACAGGCAATGACGAATTCCTTACCGAGTTCGCCTGAGCCCAAAAGCAAAATCTTCTTCATATATTAACTCAATCCTTCTATTTCTCCGTTTACTATGTCTATCTTCTCTGCCTGGGGCACCTTGGGAAGGCCTGGCATGCGAAGTATCTCTCCTGCTATGAGCACGATGAACTCGCTTCCCTGGTTGATGACCACATCGCGGATGGCAATGTTGAAACCCTCGGGCACGCCGTATGCCTTCTGGTCGGCAGAGAAGGAGAACTGTGTCTTGGCTATGCAGATGGGGAAGTGCGACAAACCCAGTTCCTCTATCTTCTGAAGCATCTTCTTGGCCGCTGGGGTGAATGTTACGCCCTTGCCGCCATACACCTTCTGCACCACGGCCAGAGCCTTCTGCTCGATGGTGTCCTCGTCGGCATAGGCGAACTTCAAAGGCTCGCTGGGGTTGTTCTCTATGGTGTCCGCCACAAGGCGTGCCAGTTCCTCGGCACCGGCACCGCCCTCGTTGAAGGCATTGTTCACGGCAAAGCCAATGCCCATCTCGGCACAATGCTCGCGGCAGAAGCTGATTTCCTCGTCGGTGTCCGTGGCAAAGCGGTTGAAGCACACCACCACCGTCTGTCCGAAGCCCTGCAGGTTGCGGATATGGCGGTCAAGGTTCTTCACACCTTCCTTCAATCCCTCCATGTTGGGTTCCTTGATGGCCTCCACGGGCACACCGCCGTGCATCTTCAAGCCCTGTGTGGTGGCAACCAGTACGGTGAGTGCAGGTTGCAGGCCCGACTTGCGGCACTTGATGTCGTAGAACTTCTCAGCACCCAGGTCGGCACCGAAACCGCCCTCTGTAACCACGTACGGAGCCAGGCTCATGGCCATGCGTGTGGCAAGCACCGAGTTGCAACCGTGTGCAATGTTGGCAAACGGACCTCCGTGCACCACGGCAGGGGTGTTCTCGGTTGTCTGTACCAGGTTGGGCTTTATGGCATCGCGCAGGAGCACGCAGATGGCACCAGCCACACCCAGGTCCTTCACGGTGAAGGGCTTGCCCTCGATGGTAGTACCAAGAAGGATATTCTCTATGCGTCGGCGCAGGTCAGCCTCGTCCTGTGCAAGGCAGAGGATGGCCATAATCTCGGAAGCAGGAGTGATGTCGAAACCGCTCTCGCCGGTTACGCCGTTGGTCTTGGCGCCAAGACCAGTAACGATGTAGCGCAGGTTGCGGTCGTTCACGTCCAGCACACGCTTCCACAACACCTCGCGCATGGCAAAGCCCTCGGCCTGATGCTGGTAGATGTAGTTGTCCAGCAGGGCGGCAATCATGTTGTGTGCAGAGGTGATGGCGTGGAAGTCGCCAGTAAAGTGCAGGTTAATCTTGTCCATGGGCAGAACCTGAGCATAGCCGCCACCGGCAGCACCGCCCTTCATGCCAAAGCAGGGACCCAAAGAGGGTTCGCGCAGAGCCACCATGGTCTTCTTGCCAATGCGGTTCATACCCAGAGCCAGACCCACGCTGACGGTGGTCTTGCCAATGCCAGCCTTGGTGGGAGTGATGGCCGTAACCAGTATCAGGCGGCTCTTTTTTATATTCTCCTCGTCGATGAGCGAGAGGGGCAGTTTGGCTATGTATCGGCCATAAGGTTCCATCACCTCATCGCTGATACCGAGTCCCTGAGCAATCTCTGCGATTGGCTTCAACGGGGTCTCGCGTGCAATTTCAATGTCGCTTTTCATGTCCTTATATTGTGTTTTGTTTTTTGTTCTTTATACCAGAGTTTTCCTATCTCTTCTGTACCTTGTCTGTCTCTGCCGGGGTGAAGAAGGCTGTACCCCTGAGTTCGTCGGGCATGTACTGCTGCTTCACGTAGTGCCCGGGATAGTCGTGCGGGTACTTGTATCCGTCGCTGTATCCCAGTTCCGACATCAGTTGTGTGGGTGCATTCCTCAGATGCAGGGGCACAGGCAGGTTGCCCGTTTGGCGCACGTTCTGCAGGGCAGCGTTTATGGCGTTGTAGGCACTGTTGCTCTTTGGCGAGGTGGCCAGGTAGACGGTTGCCTCGGCCAGGGGGATGCGACCTTCGGGCCATCCTATCTTCTGCACGGCATCGAAGGCGGCATTTGCCAGGAGCAGGGCATTGGGGTTTGCCAAGCCAATGTCCTCCGAGGCAGAGATAACCAGTCGCCGTGCTATGAAGGCAGGGTCTTCCCCACCCTCTATCATGCGTGCCAGCCAGTAGATGGCGGCATCGGGGTCGCTGCCTCGTATGCTCTTGATGAAGGCCGAGATGATGTCGTAGTGCATCTCTCCGTCCTTGTCGTATGCCAAGGGGTTCTGCTGAAGGCGCTCCGCCACCAGCGTGTCGGTTACTTCCAGCGTTTCGCCCTCCTGCACGCTCTCAGACAGGAGTTCCAGTATGTTGAGTAACTTGCGTGCATCGCCTCCGCTATACCTGAGCAGGGCATCGGTCTGCTTCAGTTCTATGTTCTGCTTCCTGAGCACCGTGTCCTTCTCCATCACACGGCGGCACAGGGCAAGCAGGTCGTCCTTCGTGAGGGAGTTAAGCGTGTACACCTGGCATCGGCTCAACAGGGGCCTTATCACCTCGAACGAGGGGTTCTCCGTGGTGGCGCCTATCAGTGTGAAGACACCCTGCTCCACGGCACCCAGGAGTGAGTCTTGCTGACTCTTGCTGAAGCGGTGTATTTCGTCTATAAAAAGTATGGGGCGTACCGTGTTGAAAAAGTTGGTTCCCCGTGCCTTCTCTATGACATCGCGCACGTCCTTCACTCCGCTTGTCACGGCAGAGAGGGTGAAGAAGGGCACGTCCAGCGTACTGGCTATGATGGTGGCCAGTGTGGTCTTTCCCACGCCTGGAGGTCCCCAGAGGATGAAACTGGAAATCCTGCCGCTGGTTATCATCCTGCGCAATACACCATTGGGGCCAACAAGGTGCTGTTGTCCTATGTAGTCCTCCAAAGTGCGGGGACGCATTCTTTCTGCCAATGGTTGCATAGTGGTTACAAAGATAGCAAAATTAGGACATATTATGGGTACACGGCATAAGAATTTGACCACTTGCGGGGAAAAAGCAACATATACATGCCTCTCCGGCGTGTGTTTTGCGCTATTTTTACTAAATTTGCCTTGATAAACCTTTATATCAAAACGTAGCAGACACACGCACGAATGACCTTATCCATACTGATACCATCATACAACTGGGATTGCACCCGGCTTGTGGGCGACCTTCTGGAGCAGATTCCACAAGATGCTGAAATCATCGTGGGCAACGACAAAAGCACCTCGGAGGATGCCATAAGGGCATTCCAAAGAATAGCCGGCATGAAGCAGTGCCGTGTATTCGAACCCAGCGAGAACCTGGGGCGCTCGCGCATCCGCAACAGGCTCTTCGAACTCTCCTCGGGCGAATGGATTCTCTTCATAGATAGCGACACGCAGGTGGACAGCCCTCACTTCATCAGCAACTATCTCAATGCCATAAAGGAGCATCCTGCCGACGTCTACTACGGGGGCATGAAGAACACCACGGAATGCCCCAAGGGGTGCGAACTCAGGTGGACCTACGAGACGGTGGCTGCCCGACGCCTCACCGTGCCTTACCGCCAGGCACACCCGTTTGACTCGCTCACCACACAGAACTTCATGATACGGCGCGATGCCTTCGTGCAGACGGGGTTCGACGAGAGCATCAGGCAATATGGCTACGAGGACACGCTGCTCTTTGCCAACCTCGAACGCCTTGGCAAGAGCGTCTGCCACCTGGAGAACCGACTCGTGCATCTGGACATAGACACCAACCGCTCCTTCCTTGCCAAGACACGCGAAGCACTTCGTACCTTGCACTCCCTGCCCCATGACATCCGCCCCAAGACGCGCATGACAGAGATGCACCGCCTGCTCTGCAAATACCGCCTGCACCGCATCTTTGCCCTCATGCACATCTTCCTGCTGCCCATAACCCGCAGGATACTGTGCTCACGCTTCGTGTCGCTCCAACTGTTCCAACTCTACAAACTGGGGTATTATTGCGGACTTTGAGGAAGGGGTATCTTAAACCCAAACGATCATTAGACTGTTACGCGCTAATGACCGATTGGGATTCAACCGATTTTGGGTTCACGAATAAAACCCCTCGTTCCAAATAAGGATGAGGGGCTTTTTCATAGCGAACGAAAGCTGGATGGCATTTTTCATGTCTGTGCAGATTCTGCAGAGGGACTCATGGAAGCAGAAACTGCCTCACCATCCCAGTATACTCATCGGGGTAATAGCGATAAGAATGGGCATGGTCCACTCCCTCTGTGAGCCAGAGTTGCTTCTGCCCCTTGTGGGCCTCGTGCAGAGGGTGCACCATCCATGTGGGTACAAAGTCGTCGGCATCGCCATGGATGAAGAGCATGGGCTTGGGGCACTTTGCTACTTGCCTGAGAGCGCTTGCCTCAGTAAAGTTCCATCCATACATGGCGTCGCAAAGCAGGGATGTAAGGTGCAGCAAGGGGAAGGCAGGAAGCGAGAACTGGTTGGAAAGTTCACCCCGGAACTCGTCCCATGCACTGGTGTAACCGCAATCCTCCACGAAGTGAGTTATATTTGTGGGCAGGTTCTCCTCGCCCGAAAGCATCATAGTGGTAGCCGCACCCATGGATATGCCGTGCACCACCATAGGTGTATGGAAGAGCGTGTCTGCCACCCGGCACCATAGCAGGGCATCAAGGCGGTCTTTCCACCCCATCTGTATGCTCTCGCCATCGCTCTGACCATGAGCATGGAGGTCGGGCAACACGATGTTGTAACCCATGGAGTGATGATACATATAGCCCAAGTGCATCATGTCTATGGCACAATTGCGATAGCCATGTATCAGGAGGGCTGTGCGCGCCACGCTAACACTATCGTGCTTAGGATGACGAGGCAGATAATAGCCATGCAACCTACGCCCGTCCTCAGTCTGGATGAAGGTATCCTTCAGCACTCCATCGGCACGGATGGAATCCATCCACTCCATAGTCCAAGGATAGTAGTTCTCCACGCGTTCCCACGCGTTGTTCTCCGTCCATTTGGTGTGTCTGCGCGCCAAGGCATAGTCAACCATATAGAACGATACACCTACCAGTAATGCCACCAACAGGCAGAGGCATATTGAGCCATATATAAATATCTTCTTCATCAGATTTTAACAAACACACGAGCCTTGTACATAGCCCTAAGGATAAGGAATATAATAAAGTAATTGCCAAAGGTAATCCACACGTTGTACCACTCGCCCAAATAGGGTTGCAAACCGTAACTGACGGATTGTACCACACTACGGAAATTCACCACCTGGCCAAGCATATATGCCACAATGGAGTTGGAACCATATATCTTCAGCCACTTCAATCCCCTACTCCATCCTTTCACATCCACCAGCCAGTAGAAGAGCGCCATCAGTGCCCAGCACCATCCACCCGAAATCAGCGTCATGCTGGTTGTCCACATATGCTTGTTTACCGGTGCCTGCATGCTATGCAGATAGCCAAACACAAGCAGAACAACGGCTATTACCATAAGTCGCAGGGCAGTGAAAGAACGTTGGGCACTACCGGCCTTGATTAGCTGTCCGGCAAAGTTTCCGAGCATCACCGTCACACCGAAGGTTAGACTACTCCATACCCATGTGTAGTGATACCACGGAGCAAAGTGCCACTGTCCCTGCTCGTCCCAATACACCCCATCGCGATGACTGCCAAGGACAGCCCTGTCCACCATCTCGGCAAAGTTGCCATCAGCAGTATAGTCACCACAGAAATGCATAGGTGTCCAGTATATCAACATCAGCAGACAGGTGGCTATAATCTGCGCCCTCTGCCCCAGGTGGAGCATCAGCATGGAAGCTATCAAATAGCCTGAAGCGATAGCCTGAAGCGTGTTGCTATAGAAACGGAACATCTGTGGATCCAATCCCAAGAGATTGCCCTGCACCACCATACCAAGAACGAAAAGGATAACGAATCTTTTCAGTATCTTCCTGTATATTGGCCATTTGCTCTCTGCCGTCTTATATTTGGAGAAGGCAAAGGGCATAGACGCTCCAGCCATGAAGAGGAACAAGGGCATAACCATGTCCCAAAGGTGCAGTCCCTCCCAATCGGCATGAGAGAACCATGCGCCAACGGTCTTTAGCCATGGCGCATCCACACGGGCGCATATCTGCATCAATACTGGTTGTAAGAAAACTAAGAGGAAGAGATCAAGACCTCTGAGTATGTCCAACGATTCAAGGCGTTTTGAAGTCTGTTGCATGGTGTATAGTATCCTTTATTTATGGTTTAGATGCAAAGATACGATTAAGCGAACGGAGACAGAAAGTTATTTTAAGTATCCTGAGCGTGAGTATCCTCGCGTTAGCAACGCAAAGATACGATTTTTCTTTCAATCCTCCACCCTAAAACCATGAAATCAATACGTACGCTACACGTTGCGCACCTACATTTACTTATAAAACGAAAATCCGCAACACCTCGCCATTTTTGAGGTGCTGCGGATTGTTATTTACTTTTAATGGTTAACGGCGGGAGTTTTATCCACCCCCTCCGCGCTTCGCGCTCGTGCCCCCTTGTCTCAGAGGGACAATGAGAATGAAGGAGTTAGAGTTTAGAGGTTGCGTTTAGGAGATCTGCAATCTGTAATCTGTACTCTGTAATCTATACTCTGTAATCTGCACTCTGCACTCTGTACTCTAAACATTAAATCAATACTCCTGCCAAGACTTGAGCTGAACATCCTCGAGAGGCATGCGGCAGAATGCCTCGATGAAGGCGCTTGCCAGGCGTGCATTGGTGATGAGGGGGATGTTGTGGTCTATGGCACCACGACGGATGCGATAACCATTGGTCTTCTCGCGCTTGGTGTGATCCTTGGGAACATTGACGATGAGGTCTACCTTGTGCTGAGAAATCATATCCATAATATTGAGCTTGTCGCTACCCTCCTCATCGGGCCATCCAACGGTGATTGCCTTGGCATTGTTCTCGTTGAGGAAGCGTGCTGTACCCTCGGTGGCATAGATGGTGTAGCCAGCCTTGCAGAGAGCCTGAGCGGCATCAAGCAGAGAGGCCTTCTCCTTGGTGCCACCGCTGGAGAGCATAACGCCCTTGTCCTTAGAAGGAATCTTGTAACCGGTGGAAATCATGGCATTGAGCAGAGCCTCCTCGAAGCTGTCGCCCAGGCAACCAACCTCACCGGTAGAACTCATGTCCACGCCCAGGATTGGGTCGGCAGGAGCAAGGCGGTTGAAGGAGAACTGGCTGGCCTTGACACCGATGCGGTCGATGTCGAAGACGCTGCTATCGGGCTTGCGGTAGGGTGCGTCGAGCATGATGCGTGTGGCGGTCTCGATGAAGTTGCGCTTGAGCACCTTGCTGACGAAGGGGAACGAACGGCTGGCACGAAGGTTACACTCGATTACCTTCACATCGCGACCCTTAGCAAGATACTGGATATTGAAGGGGCCAGAGATGTTCAGTTCCTTGGCAATGGCACGTGAGATACGCTTGATCTGACGTGTGGTGGCAAATGAAATCTGCTGGGCAGGGAAGCACATGGTGGCGTCACCGCTATGTACACCGGCGAACTCAACGTGCTCGGAGATAGCGTACTCTACAATCTCGCCGTTCTGTGCAACACCGTCGAACTCTATCTCGTTGGTCTCGGTCATGAACTCGGAGATAACCACAGGGAATTCCTTGCTCACCTGGGCAGCTTCGGCAAGGAAGCGCTCCAGTTCCTCGTCGTTGTGGCACACGTTCATGGCAGCACCAGAGAGGACGTAAGAGGGACGTACGAGCACGGGGTAACCTACCTCGTCGATGAACTTCTTAACGTCGTCCATGCTGGTGAGTGCGCTCCAACGTGGCTGGTCGATGCCAAGCTGGTCGAGCATGGCGCTGAACTTGCCACGGTTCTCGGCACGGTCAATGCTGACGGGGTTGGTGCCCAGGACAGGAACTGCCTGGCGGAAAAGTTTCATGGCCAAGTTGTTGGGAATCTGTCCTCCCACGCTGACAATAACACCGCTGGGACTTTCCAGGTCGATGACATCAAGTACGCGCTCGAAACTCAACTCGTCGAAGTAGAGACGGTCGCACATGTCATAGTCGGTAGATACGGTCTCGGGGTTGTAGTTTATCATGATGCTCTTGTAGCCGAGCTTGCGTGCTGTCTGTATGGCATTAACAGAACACCAGTCAAACTCCACGCTGGAACCGATGCGGTAAGCACCAGAACCAAGGACGATTACGCTCTTTGAGTTCTTGTAGTAGTTTACATCATAACCCTCACAAGCGTAGGTCATATAGAGGTAGTTGGTGAGGTCGGGATGCTCGCTTGCCACGGTGGGGATGCGCTTCACGGCAGGCAGAATGCCAACCTTCTTGCGGAAGTCGCGCACCTTGAGCACCTGACGCTCCATGCCTCCCTCGCTACCCTTGAACACGCAACGTGCTATCTGGAAATCGCTGAAGCCCATGGCCTTTGCCTTACGGAGCTCGTCAACGGGAACCTCCTCCACAGAGTTGTAGTTCTGCAGGTTGTGCTTCATGTCAACGATGTTCTTCAGGCGTGACAGGAACCAGGGATCAATCTTTGTAAGCTCCTCAATGCGCTCCACGGTGTAACCGTCCTCCAATGCCTGTGCTATGGCAAAGATGCGCATGTCGGTGGGATTGGCAAGTTCCTCGTCGAGGTCATCGAAATGTATATTATCGTTGCAAACGAAACCATGCATGCCCTGGCCTATCATGCGGAGACCCTTCTGGATGATTTCCCCGAAGGAGCGGCCGATACTCATGATCTCGCCCACGGACTTCATGCTGGAACCAATCTTGCGGCTTACACCGGCAAACTTGGTGAGGTCCCAACGGGGTATCTTGGCAATGATGTAATCAAGTTGGGGTGCTACGTATGCACTGTTTGTGGTGCCCATCTCACCTATCTGGTCAAGGGTATAACCCAGGGCAATCTTTGCGGCAACAAATGCAAGGGGATAACCAGTCGCCTTTGAAGCAAGAGCAGAAGAACGGCACAAGCGGGCATTGATCTCGATGATACGATAGTCGTTGGTCTCGGCATTGAAAGCGTACTGGATGTTACACTCGCCCACGATGTTGAGGTGGCGTACACACTTGACGGCAATGTCCTGAAGCATGGCAACCTGATCCTCGCGCAGAGTGCAGGTAGATGCCACAACGATGCTCTCGCCGGTGTGGATGCCCAGGGGGTCGAAGTTCTCCATGCCTGCCACGGTGAAGCAGTGGTCGTTGGCATCGCGGATAACCTCGAACTCTATCTCCTTCCAACCCTTCAGACTCTCTTCAACAAGAACCTGGGGAGCGAAGGTGAAGGCACTCTCGGCAATCTCCTTGAACATCTCCTCGTCCTTGCAGACACCGCTTCCAAGGCCACCAAGGGCGTATGCGCTGCGGATCATGACGGGATAGCCAATCTCGCGAGCCGTGGCAATGGCATCCTCGATATTCTCGCAAGCCTTGCTTACGGGAGACTTCATGTCTATCTTATTCAGTTCCTTAACGAAAAGGTCGCGATCCTCGGTGTTCATGATGGCCTCCACGCTGGTGCCAAGAACCTCCACGCCGTACTCCTTGAGAGTGCCGTTGAGGTAGAGTTCGGTACCGCAGTTCAGGGCTGTCTGTCCGCCGAATGCCAACAGGATGCCGTCGGGGCGCTCCTTCTTGATAACCTCGGTTACGAAGTGTGCATCAACGGGCTGGAAGTAAACCTTGTCGGCAATGCCCTCACTGGTTTGGATGGTAGCCACGTTGGGGTTGATGAGCACTGAGTAGATGCCCTCCTCGCGCAGAGCCTTCAATGCCTGTGAACCACTATAGTCAAACTCGCCAGCCTGACCAATCTTCAAAGCGCCACTTCCCAATACGAGAACTTTCTTGAGTTGCTTTTTCATCTTTATATCGTTGTTATGTTTTTATTCGCCTGTCTCTGCCGTCCGATGGAGTATATGGATTTATAAAAGAAAAGCCACTCTAACCGGCGGTGATTCACCGGATAGAATGGCTTTTCCTGTGCTATTCTCTTTCCTCTGGGAGGAGGTATCCTATATACGACTTCTTTCGCTTGAACATGGAGCGTTCCTATATATCGGTTACAAAGGTAGTACTTTTTTCTTGATGGAGGAAACTTTTAGCACTCTTTTTTTGGAAGTATCCCACTTATTATATCATATCGGAGCAACTTGGAAGGTTCATGAGAACAATAAGCGCTATATCAAATATCGTGAGGGATCCGACACCATATACCTATTATATATAAATAAAGAATGGTCAATTTGCTATTCCTTGCCCTGAATAACCTTTATAGAAACAATGCGGCGCTCGTCCATCTCCATTATCTCAAACACAAAATTCTTGTACATCAGACGTTCATGCAGTACTGGAAATTCACCCTTCAGTTCCAAAAGCAAACCTGCAAGAGTATCAGCATCACCCTCTATATCATCAAAGAATTCATCATCCAAACCCATGATCCGATAGAAATCAGTTAGCAAAGTCTTTGCCTGAAACAAATAGGTATTCTGATTCATTCGGTGATAGGTCTTTTCCTCATCATCATACTCATCATCTATTTCGCCGATAATTTCCTCTATGATGTCCTCCATAGTAACAATTCCAGAAGTACCGCCAAACTCGTCCACCACGATGGCAATATGAACCTTGTTCTGCTGGAAATCACGCAAAAGGTCATCTATCATCTTTGTTTCCGGCACGAAGTATGGGGGGCGTATGAGACTTTGCCATCTGAACGTCGTTTTCTGCAAATGAGGCAACAAATCCTTGATATAAAGCACACCCTGAATATTGTCAGCAGTTCCCTTGTATACAGGAATACGACTATAGTTGTTCTCTACGATGCATTTTAGCACGTCCTGAAAAGACGTATTCAAGTCCAAATCCACAACATCCACACGAGGCGTCATAACCTCCCTTGCCGTCTCTCCGCCAAAACGGATGATGCCCTGCAGCATCTGGCTTTCCTGGGCAATATCCTTCTGATTGGTCAGTTCCATAGCCTTTTCAAGGTCGTCCACCGTGAGAGACTCTGTCTCAAAAGACACAATCCTGTCTGTAAAGGCCTTGCTCATCATAAGCAAAGAGGAGACTGGATAAAACACCTTCTGCATCACATTTAGGATTGGAGCAGAAAATCGCGCAAAGGATAGAGTATGCTGAGCACTATATATTTTAGGCATAATCTCGCCAAATAGCAAAAGCAGAAAGGTCAAAAGAACTGAAAGCAACAGAAACTCAAGCCACTCAGCCCCCTCGCCGAAATGCAACCAGTCCATGAAGAAGAAGTTCAGCAGCATGATAATCCCCACGTTGACCAGATTGTTCATAATCAGGATTGTAGCCAACACTCTGTCACTATGCTCCCGCAATTGCAATATTCGAGAGTCACAACTCCGTTTCTCTTCCGAAATGTCTGCAAGGTGCTGAGGCGTAAGACTAAAGAAGGCTATCTCGCTTGCAGATGCCAAACCGCTGCATACGAGCAAAAGGACACTGCATCCAAGAGCTATCCATGCCCACACAGAAGGCTCTGATACTGTTATTGTAAAACTTGAAAAGAAATCTGATATAGAATACATCTGTATAGAACAAAAATGAAAGAGGCTCTGCATCTCAGACCATGTAAAAACAACACCTATAGAACACACTTAACTCAAATTTGAGGAGCTGTTCCCTCGGCATTATCTGTACGACGCAGAGACAGCATCTCCATGGCCTCTGCCCAAATCTCTACCACATAACGTTTCTGACCCGAACGGTCATCATAGGAACGGGTATGTATCTTGCCCTCAATATAAAGCTTGTCGCCCTTGTGGACATACCTTTCAACCGTTTCTGCCAACTGGCGCCAAAGCACTATGTTGTGCCACTCTGTACGGTCGGGAACATCGGTTCCGTTAGGCAAGCGATAACCGCGTTCTGTAGTAGCCAAACGCAAAGAGGCTACGGCCACACCAGCATCAACATAACGCACCTCTGGCTCTACTCCCACATTACCGATAAGCATGACTTTGTTCATATTTGAAAACACTATAAATGTAACTGGTGCAAAGATAACTATTTATTGGCAAAGACAAGCAACTGAAAGCCACTTTGCCCCGAACTTTGGCATTTTAGTATAAATAATTTTGTAAATACAACACTTATTTGTACCTTTGCATCGTTATCAACTGACAATAGGAGTCATGAAGTTATTACTACTTAGTAGCCCCAACTTTTTCGTAGAAGAAGACAAGATTTTGACTACACTGTTCGAGGAAGGTCTGGATGTCCTGCATTTGCGCAAACCTGCATCTGAACCCGTTTATTGCGAACGCCTCCTTACGCTTCTTCCGCAAAAATACCACCAACGCACAATAACCAACGACCATTTCTACCTAAAGGAAGAATTTGACCTATTAGGCATACACCTGTCAAAACGCAATCCAGAACCACCACAACACTACAGGGGAACCACTACCTGCACATGCTATAGCCTGGAAGAATTGGCAGAAGCCAAGAAGAAACATCAGTACGTAATTCTGAAAAACATCTATCCAAGTCCGTCAGGCAGCAATCAAGTGCCCCAGTACACGTACGAACAGCTCCACGAAGCCACACGCAAAGGACTCATCGACAAGCGAGTAATGGCACAAACAGGCATCACCCTGGAAAACATATCAGAAATACGCGAACTGGGGTTTGGAGGCGCCGTCGTTTGTAGTGACATATGGAATCGCTTCAACATACATAGCGGTATGGACTTCAAGGACGTCATAAAGCACTTCCATAAGCTAAGGAAAGCAACTGAATAAAATACAAGAAACACCTTTACATACACTATCCACAGAAGAAAGATGGAGAAAAATTCATTCAAAGTATTCTCAGGAACAGCGACACGCTATTTGTCTGAGAAGATTTGCGCCAGTCTTGGATGTGAGCTGGGCAACATGACAGTAACCCGTTTTGCCGACGGTGAGTTTGAGGTATGTTTTGAAGAAAGCATTCGTGGCAAGGATGTATATCTGATTCAAAGCACATTCCCCAATGCAGACAACCTCATGGAATTGTTGCTGATGATTGATGCCGCCAAGCGTGCATCGGCACGTACCGTAAATGCCGTCGTACCCTACTTCGGTTGGGCCCGTCAGGACAGGAAGAGCAAGCCCCGTGTAAGCATTGCCGCCAAACTGGTAGCAGACATGTTTACCGTAGCCGGCATCGACCGCATGATTACCATGGACCTGCATGCCGACCAGGAGCAGGGCTTCTTCAACGTTCCCGTGGATCATCTGTATGCAAGCAGCGTACTCCTGCCCTACATCAAGTCCCTGCAGCTGGAGAACCTTGTCATTGCCAGTCCTGATGTGGGCGGCAGCAAGCGCGCTTCATCATACGCAAAATATTTCAACTGCCCCATGGTAATGTGCAACAAGACCCGCAAGAAGGCCAACGAGGTTGCCCACATGGACGTTATCGGCGATGTTGAGGGTGCAGACGTAGTGCTTATCGATGATATGGTGGACACCGCCGGTACTATCACCAAGGCAGCAGACCTGCTCAAGGAAAAGGGTGCCCGCAGCGTTCGTGCACTTGCCAGCCATTGCATTATGAGCGGTCCCGCCAACGAGCGTGTGGATGCCTGCGCTTTGGAAGAGATGATTTTCACAGACTCCATACCATACTGCGGAACAAGCGCAAAGGTAAAGCAGCTCTCCGTTGCAGAACTCATTGCAAACACCATCCGCAGCGTACAGGAAAACGAAAGCATCAGCGACCAGTACCTTATTTAATATATTAGGGCAAAGAGGGCAGAACAAAACCTTTTTACCCTTCTGGCATAAGTGAATCCCACCATGACAGCCCTTTCACGGGAAATGGCATCAAGGTGGGATTCAACTATTTTCTCACGCACAACCTCAGAAAAGAAATGATAAGACAGATCCAGCGTGCAAGCGGCTTTCTCGCCTCACATTCCTCACTCTATGTTATATTTACGGCCTTGGTCTCATTCCTTGTCCCGGAAATCTTCACCTGGATAAAGGGAGACATATCCAGCGTCATCCTGGGCATAATCATGCTGACAATGGGACTTACCCTGACCGTAGACGACTTCAGGGACTTGTTCAGCCGGCCTCTGGACATTATCATCGGAGCATGTGCGCAATATACAATAATGCCGCTGATGGCATGGACACTTTGCCAGGCATTCAACCTGAATCCCTATTTATCCATAGGTATAATACTGGTGGGGTGCTGTCCCGGAGGTGTTTCCAGCAACATCATGTCATATCTATGCCGTGGCGATGTTGCCTATTCCGTAGGAATGACCACAGCCTCCACCCTACTTGCCCCGTTGATGACACCGCTGCTTGTATGGTGGCTGGCGGACACGCGCATAGAAGTGGACGTAATAGGCATGTTCCGTGGTATACTCATGATAACACTAATACCTGTGAGTATCGGTTTCGCGGCAAACACTCTGTTGGGCAAGAAACCCATTTTCAAGGAAATACAATCCGTCATGCCCGGCATCAGCGTAACTTGCCTGGCCCTTATAGTCGGTGGAGTCGTTGCACAGGTTATGCCCCAACTTAAGAACAGCGGTATAGCGTTGCTTATGCTCATGCTCGGTGTTGTCTTCTGCCACAACAGTTTCGGATATGCACTCGGTTATATGACGGGGCGTCTCTTCGGTTTCAGCAAGGCAAAGAAACGCACCCTGTCCATCGAGGTGGGCATGCAGAACGCAGGAATGGCTACGGTGCTGGCAACCGCATTCTTTGCAAATCCCGCAACCTTGGCCGTTACCCCACAAGCAATACTGTGCGTAGTGCCATGTGCCATAAGCTGCGCCTACCATTCCATTTCAGGCACCATCCTGGCAAATATCTTCGTAATGCTTGACGCACGCTCGGCAAAGCAGGAAAAGTAAAAGTTACAGGACCTTGAACTTGGCAAAGCGCAACAGCAGTTGCTTTGTACCTACATTCTCAAAACTTACTGTAGCCTTAGTATCCACTCCCTGCCCCTCTATGGCAGTAATGACACCGTTTCCGAAACGGTCGTGCTGAATACGTGTACCCACAGACACATTGCCTACCGGAACTGAGGTTTCAGAGGGAGAAGGAAATGTCTGGCGAGACGTTGTACTGACACGGACAAAGCGGCGCGCATCTATTCCTGTAGGCACGTTATTGGAGGCATTGCGTTCCACACCACCGCCAGAAGTCTGTACGGAAGGCTTTGCCGAAGTGTACATACCTGCAGAATGCAAACCGGAAGATGTATTGCCAAAGGCATTTCTCTGACTAAACGGAGATGAAGTGCCAGCTTCTCCCTTCACACGAAGGAAACGGGGATCTATCTCTCGCAGAAAACGGGAAGGTTCGCCAAACTCCGTCTTGCCATATCTGAAACGACTCTTAGCATTTGTCAGTATCAGGTATTCCTCAGCACGTGTTATTGCCACGTAGAATAGCCTGCGTTCTTCTTCAAGTCCCCTGGGACTATCCTGACTCATCTGCGAGGGGAAAAGGTTTTCTTCCATTCCGACAACAAATACCACCCTGAACTCCAATCCCTTGGCAGAGTGTACTGTCATCAGTGTAAGCCTGTCCTCACTCTGGGAGTCGTTCTCGTCTACATCGCTTAGCAGGGAGACCTCCTGCAGGTAGTTCGTAAGCATGGCATCCTGCCCCTGCTCGCCACGTTCGTGTACAAATGCGGCGATACCATCCATCAGTTCCTGCAAGTTCTCCTGACGGGCAATATCCTCTGGCTCCCTGCCCCTGTTAACATCAGCCTGCACTCCGCTCTGCCTGACAATGTCTAATACAAGAGTATGTGCATCCTCTGTGGAATGACGAGCATTGAAACCTTTGATCATATCCGCAAATGCACTCAGTTTGTTCTTCGTAGCCTGACTTGCATCCTCCAATAAATGCAGAGAACAAAGTACTTGCCACGGAGAAATCTCATGTTTGTTAGCAGCCTTGAAAACCTTGTCAATGGTGGTTTGCCCTATTCCCCTTGCCGGATAATTGATAATACGGCGAAGTGCTTCCTCGTCGTGCGTGTTTACAGTAAGGCGCAGATAGGCTATGACATCCTTAACCTCCTTGCGTTGATAGAAAGAGGTTCCGCCATATACCCTATATGGAACCGCAGACTTGCGCAAAGCTTCCTCAAAAGAACGACTCTGGGCATTGGTACGATATAGTATAGCCATCTGGCTATAAGGGATACGCTCATTGCGCTGAAATTCTCTTACGCATCGTACCACGGCATTCGCCTCATCTATATCGCTATAGGTTGGAATCACGCAGATTGGTTCGCCAGGGTCTTTGTGGGAATAGACCTCCTTGGGTATCTGCCCTCTGTTATGCCGGATCAGTGAATTAGCTGCCGAGACTATTGTCTGCGTAGAACGGTAGTTCTGCTCTAACTTGAACAGACGGGTATCCTTGTATTGCTCCTGGAAACGCAATATATTGTCTATATTGGCACCACGGAAAGAATAGATGCTCTGCGCATCGTCACCCACAACACACAGGCGTTGGCGATGCTGGGTCAGCAGCCATACAATCAGATGCTGGGCATAATTGGTGTCCTGATACTCATCCACTAACACAAAGTGGAACCTGTCCTCCCATTTCTGCGCTATCTCTGGATGCTCCTTAAACAAAAGCCATGTGTACAGCAGCAAATCGTCAAAATCCATGGTATTGGACTGACGGCAGCGTTGCCAATACTGCATGTATATCTGGCCTATGAGTGGCATCTTTGCCCTGGCATCGGATTCGTATGTTTGTCTGTCTGACATATACGCCGAAGGAAGTATCAGCTGATTCTTTGCCATGCTGATACGAGAAGCCACGCTGCCCGGCTTGTAGGTCTTGTCGTCTAACTGCATCTCCTTGATAATGCTTTTCACAAGACTTTTGCTATCAGACGCATCATATATGGTAAAATCCTTGCCAAACCCGATATGTTCACATTCCTGTCTCAATATCCTCGAAAATATGCTATGGAATGTTCCCATCCACAAACGCGAGGCAGTTTCTTCGCCAACCATCTTGCCTATACGCTGGCGCATTTCCTTAGCTGCCTTGTTTGTAAAGGTCAAAGCCAGGATATTCCATGGCTGCAAGCCTGACTGCAGCAGGTAGGCTATCTTGTATGTCAATACCCTGGTCTTTCCAGAACCAGCACCTGCTATTACCAATGAAGGGGCATCATTGCACAGAACGGCAGCCAATTGGCTTTCATTCAACTCGTGTGAAAACATACATTAGAAATTTATCAGAAAGGATACAAGCATAGCCATTATAATGACCCATGGCCAACGCGATATTCCATAAGTAAACAATTCTATAATGTGGCGTACAGAACTCACTGTTCCGGATACGAGTCCAAACACCAGGGCAACAAGCATAGCCTCGAAACACAGGCTTTGGAAAAAGCCATGAATCCATGGAGAGGGGAATATCCTGCCGGTCACTCCCAGCAAGGGACTGCCGGGCATTATGGCAGAAAGCAGTAGCAGGGAATTGCATATCAGCGCCACCACAACGGCAGCAGCCATGCCATCCATATTCCTGACTACGAACAAACGGCTTCTGAGTATGGCTCCCGTTGCCATAAGCAGAAGGATCACAAAGACCAGGAACTCGGACGCTGCCTGTTCCGTGCCATGAAGCCATAGGTGTCTTATGAATTCGTCCACTATTCTTCGTCGGGTTTAAGGTTCTCCAAATCAATGATACGCAATTGCATGGCCCTCGTTACCAGACGTGTGGCATTCACTCCTGTACGCTCGCTGCCTGGAAACAGACGGTTTACAAGGTCTACCTGTCGCTTTTCCAGACTCTTCGCTCCAAATGGCATGCCTTTCAGATTAGCAATCATATCCTTTGTATATCCCAATGC
This sequence comes from Bacteroidaceae bacterium, assembly GCA_045659645.1. Taxonomy (GTDB): domain Bacteria; phylum Bacteroidota; class Bacteroidia; order Bacteroidales; family Bacteroidaceae; genus Physcousia. The sequence continues at coordinate 20,306 of JAZRCG010000001.1, forward strand.
CAAATGTCGCAGGTACCTTTCATCGTATTCGTCTATATCATAATCTATCAACGCATCATTGTGCTGTACCTCGCTCAAGACGCTTTTGCGGAAACGGACCATAATCTTTTCAAGGATAGGTTCGTTGAAAACCAGACGTCTGCCATGCATAACAAGCTGGACATCATCTCGCTGAAGCAGATTTCCAGTCTTCAGTATTATGCCGTCCGCACCCGCTGACAGGGCCTCTATCCATAGACGCTCATTCAATATCTCGCCGGTAAAGATAAGTATCTTCAAGGTGCTGTATCTGTCTCGTAGCTGACGGCAAATGTCCACGCCAACAGTAGTGCTTCCACCCAACCCCAGGTCCAACAATATCATGTCGGGGACATCCTGACGCATGAGTTTCCACAGTTCCGCTTCGTTCTGTGCCGTACCTATTATCTTTGCTTCAGGTATCTCACTTCTGAAGATATGCTCCGTACCTTTCAGTTCCAACTGAACGTCTTCGACGATAATAACCTTGAATTCTTCCATAGTGTTATAATTATTTCGTTGTTTTCTACATATAGTCTTAACCCAGGGTAACCACATGCCGCATCATGCATGCGCACGATTTCTCTTGCCACAAAAGCGTCTAAATTAGCAGCCTCTGGAGTAAACAGGTTGGTCGGTATCTGTACCTTGCTGGGCCTTATCCTTACTTCCTGGATATTTCCACGTTCATAAACATGCACCGAAGCGGACTCGTCGGAAATAGCACACATTATGCGGCGTTTCAACTCATACAGGACTGTTTCGTCCATAGACACACTTGCATGCAATTGTCTCTGCGCCTGACCGAGCAGAATTGTATATATGTCATAGTAGTACGACATCAGTTGGGACAAATCCTCATGCTTGCTTTCCTTACCTGCCGACAATACATTTATTCTTGCCGGATAATACATTGTCTCGTGCTTTATGGTGGAAAGACAATTATCTAAGATTTGGTTCTGAATATGAATTCTGTCAAGTTCATATTGGATACGGCTCAGTGATTCCATCTGTTCCTGCCGGATGTCAATAACCTTCTGTTCTAAATCACGGCGGCGGCGTGAGCGCCGTACAGCAAAGAACAACAGGAACAAGGAGCATATCAGCAGGAAAAGGGTCAGGAACAAGGTTCCGCTTATCTCAGACTTCAGCGTATGCAGGCGTTTAGCATAAACTGGCAGACCTGGGTCCGATGTCATTATTCTATGCAGTCGCAGACATTGTGCATTATGCTGCCTGTACTCCACCCAACGGCCTAAGGACTGAAGTGCCATAGACATTTCATTCTCTATCATAAAATGCAAGCGAATGCTGTCCTTGGGCACAGCATCCAACAGAAAATCACCCAGGACAATAACCTCCTCAAACATGCCTTCTCTATTGTAAACGGCCAGTTGTCCAACAGACCTTTCCTGTGATATGCCCAACGTGGCAACCAGCAATCCTGCAACCATCGCAATCACCCTGGGCAATCTGAACCAGAAGCGGCTTCCCTTCCCCTTTACGCTCTCCACTCCAAAATCACAGCATTCAAAACGTGAGGACTGCTTCTTCATCTGCCCGATGATTCCCTTGCAATTCATCAGCCCAAAGCCAAATCCCTTGTTCTCTTCGCTTGAAAGCGGTTCTGAACCAGATGCCGACGTATGAGAGATACGGAAAACCTTACTGTTATTTATCTTGTCCACATCCTCCTTTTCCAGACCGCACCCGGTATCCACCACGGATATTTCAACCACCTTCTCTGTTTCATCCACAACTATACTGACACTGCCACCTGGCTGGGTAAACTTTCGGGCATTGTCACACAAGGTATTGATCATAAAGAGCGTCAGGGCACGATCGGCCTTGACCAGGCAACCGGTCGACGGGACATTGAATTCCAATCCCTTTCGCTCGTATGTAGACTTGTTCAGCGCCAGAGTATTTAATAGAGGCTGCAGTGCAAACGTGCTGATGTTCATGGCAACAGTACCACGCCTTACCTGAATCCATTCGGTCAGGACATCATTGATGCGCATAATCTCGGCAGACAGCTCTGCCACATACTCCATGTCATCTGTATGCAGCATTCTGTTTATGTAGGGGACTACATTCTCAACAAGGCTCACCTTGGCCCTGCGTTCGAGATTGTCCAGTTTTTCACGGGACAGCTGCATTTCCTTGGCCAGGATTTCATCCCTTGTCAGCTGCATCATATCCTCGATTTCCTTCTCCTGTCTCCTTGTGTACTTCTTGACTCTCCTGAATAGTAGCCATATCACCAAAGAAAGAAGCAGAAGCATTACACCTGCCATCATCAGATTGATGTACAGACGCTTGTTATATGTACTCAGCTCTGCCTGTCTGACATCTTCCTCCAGGTCCTGACGCATTGCCTCTAAATAGGACAGATATACATCTCTGTACTCTCTTGCCAGTCCGTGATGTCCCAATGCACTGTATGTCAGCGACAGGCGTTCATATATAGATGCCTCCCAGTATGGTACATGCTGGGGTTCTATCTTATGCTGCTCTGATATTATAGACAAAGCCTCTTCAAGCGGGCGTAGAGCCTCGGCATAGCGTCCCTTCCTGAAAAGCAGTTCTGCCTTGGTACGAAGCACATTAGCAGTCTGGAACAGGTCGCCATACTCGCGAAATAATCTCAGGGAATGCTCCACAAGGTTCAAGGATATTGAATCCACACTTTGGGAACTGCCCACATATTGGCCAACAACAAAGTCCAATCCCCCACCCCTATGCTTTCTTATAAGCTCGCAATTATGCGGACTTTCCAATTTAAGGGCTAAGGCCTGGAGAGTATTTGCCTGAAAGTACTTGTCGTTTCTTCTACGGGTCAGTGTCAGTACATGCGTCAGGTTGTCAAATTCTTTCAAAAGCACTGTCAGGCTATCTCCTTCCAGCACATCTGCAGCCCCATTCATATACATGTAATTGCACCACTGTGCCGTGTCAAGCGGCAGCTGCATATAGGAGTCAAGCCTGTGTATCTCTGCCCTGTATGCCGAATCCTGTCGTGAATAGTAGTAATACGTTCCTCCGATAATGTGCATTTCCGTACGGGCATAGAGTACACGCTGACGATGGTGCGGAGAAAGCAGTTCCAGTTCCTCGTCTATTCGCTGCAAACGCCGCTCGGCACTATGCCATGCCCTGTAGAAAGTACGCAAATCGCCAGTCCTTTGCGTTATCTTCATTCTCAGAACATCCATGCACAGAAGTTCCACCTGATTGTTGGTGATTGCGCTTACGCTATCCAGCTCTGCCATTGCCTTGGAGAAACGCATCTGCTGATAATAGACAAAGGCTTTGTGATTGGTGGCCTCTGCCCTTCCGTCGGAATAGTCGGCACTTAGAGAATATGCCCGGTCGGCATAATGCATGGACGAGTCCACATCCACATAACGAAGAACGTATGCCCGACGATTCAGTCCGTCGGGCAATGTCGTTTCCTGTCGTGTGCACGAGATTGCCAAGACAAGGTATAGAAGCATTACAAGAAAAGCCCTGCCCATACCGTCCGGCAATGTCTTTATACTATATTTACTCACTCAAGCTCTTGTCTATCAGTTCATTTGAATCGTCTACCGATTCCATTACATCCACGGCATCACTGCATGTATCATCATCAGTACTATACGATACCTTCTCCATCATTCCGTCTATCTCCCTGAACTTATCTCCCATATTCAAATTCAGGTAGATACGGTACAAGGGATTACCCCAACGCTCCAATTCATTGGGCTGAAGCTCACGCACCTTCTCCATGGGAACCAGCGCTTTGCGGTAGAGCATGCGTCGTCTCGTGGTCTTTTCTTCTTTAAGTGCCATGTTCAGCAAGGATATTCCCTTATTGTATAGTGCATCCACATTGTCCGGTTCACGGTTCAGGCATTCATCACTCATCTTCACACAGGTCTCGTATTCCTTCTCGGCCAGGGCAAACATGCTCATAGCCAACCAGTACATGGCTCTGTCTCCGTCAGTCCTTATCAGGGAATCTGTGCGTACCATTGCCACTTCTGCCATGCCATGACGCATGTAGTAATCCATCAGGTTCAGGAAGAAATAACTGTAGCCAGGATAGCTGTTCGTTCCTTCATCCAGGACCTTCACCCAGGCAAGGGTATCTCCCATAGCCAGATAACTCCTTGCCTTGTACTCGGACAGTGCTGAAGCCTCGTTGGCCGATGCTTCAGATATAGCCAGATCCACATACTTCAATACCTTGTGTGGAGCATTGGCATTCATGCCGCACACTGTTGCCCAATAGGAGACATTTCCTACGATGCTGTCACTGTCTGTTGTCCGTGTCGTCAGGAACATGTCAAAGTATTCATAGGCCTCGTCCCAATTTGCCTTGCGCAACTGGAACTTACCTCCTCCCAGAAGGTTCTTCCTGTGCGTGTCCCTCAAACGGTTGTTCCTGGCACTATATTTCCCGGCATAATCTGCCGAATCGCTTCTCAGTGTATGATTGTATATATTGTAAACGGTCTTGAAAAACTTTACCGTGTCTATCTCCTCTTTCAGATACGCTTTTACATTCAATGCGTCGTTTACACTTTGTTGCAACAAAGCACACAGGTGGTAGCCATAGGCTCTATGGCTGATATCTGTGGTGGGCGAAGTCAGACTGTCCAGCAGGATACGTTCAATATCCTCTTGGCCAGTGGCTTTCTTTATGGATGTCTGTGCCTCCTTGAACCTCTTCTTTAACGAAACAGTCTTCTGGGCGTCAAGAAGGGATGGGGTAAATATAAATATGGCAAGAGCCAATATCTTTATGAAACGGATCATTCGCAAGTCAACAAGGGTTGAAAAATAAGAAAGGCTGCCACAACAGCATACCGTTGTGGCAGCCATATATATAATATATAATGTATTGCCTCTTCCCTACAGATTATTCACCCAGGTAGGCATCCATTTCAGCAGCTTTTTCGTTCTCGCCAATGTTCTTGTAGATAACCTTCAGGGGAGAAGCCCACTTGCTGGGATCCTTGTCGTCCAGTTCGCGATACTTCTCGAAATAAGGTGCAGCCTTGGCAAACAAGCCCTTGACCTCTGCTTCTGCCTCATTGATGGCAGCCTGAGACTTCATCTTCTTGCCACTGATGGCACGAGCCTTCTCCAATGCGTTCTGGTAATAGCAGTAACCGCAGTTATAGACGCCATCCACATAGTTTGGGTCAATTTCTACTGACTTCTGGAAGAAAAGGATTGCATTGTCAAAATCGCCCTTCAGGTAGAATGCAAAGCCACGGCAGTAGTTGGCCACCTTGTTGTCGGGATACTTCTCTATGAGTTCCTGTGTGTAGGCATCCACAGCCTCGTTGTTAACAGAGCTGTAATGTGCCATCAGCTGCTGCATGCCTATCTCGCCTACCTCCGAGTTGCTGGCCTGGGCTATCATATCCTTGGTGGCAGCTATCCACTCCTCGGTCTTGCCCTGCTCCTTCAGCATCTGGGGCTTGGCACGGAGAACGAAGTTATGGCTATCTTCATTATTGAACTGCAAAGCCAGATCATAGTACTTGTCCATCAGCTCAGTATTCTTGTCGTTGAAGGCAGTGTAGAAGATATTGAAAGCAAACTGTGCAGCAGGATACTCAGGATTCTTGACCATCTCGTGCTCTGCCATTTCGGGATAGTTGATGGGGAAGTTTATGTAGGCATCCAGAGCCTTCTGTGCAGCATCCAGGTCCTTGGCCTCGATGCAGAACTGGCACAGATATGCATAGTATGAATGTGTTCTGGGGAACTTGAGTTTCACAGACTCCAGGACAACGGTCTGCATCTGGTCCTTGGGGTTGCCATACACCAGCTGTCCATGGCAGGCGTCTGTAAGAGCAAAGATAGCCTTGGTCAGAGCTTCACGGTTGTAGGGTTCCTTGTTCTGATACAGTGAGAGCTCGTGGTTGAACACAGCCGTAGCCATGTCGTCCATGGCCTTGTATGCCTGGAACTTCTTGCTGTCCTTGATGTAATCTGTTGCCAAAGCCTGGGTAAGGTAACCCAGTCCCTCTACAGAACGTGTCTGGATCTTTGCCTCGTTTTCTATAATAAGCCTGTCGTTGGAGTTCTCGCCTTTCTGCTTCTCCATCTGGTTGGCCTGAAGCATAGCCTGGACGTCAGCTGCACAAGCCATACCATCGCTCAACTGCTTGTTTGCTTGCTTTGTGGCTTCTTTCAGTGCAGCCTTTGCAGCCTTCTCTGCAGCCTTTTCCTCTGGCGTCTGAGCCATAGCACTACCCACAAACAGGGTTAGTGCCAGAGTAAAGATAATCTTCTTCATAACTTTTTTTATTTAAGTGGTTTAGGTTGTTTTATCAATTGTTTTGGTTGAAGTCAAACTCACCCTGGATACCAGCATTGTTCTCTGGTTCCTGCACCTGGACTTCTGCTGTCTGTTCCTGAGATTCGGCACCTTCCTGCAATTCTGCAGTCTCCTCCTCGTCCTCGGAACGTGGAACTACGCAAACGTGGGCAATGCTGTCGCCACGCTTCTTCAGTTCTATCACCTTGGTTCCCTGGGTGGCGCGGTTCTTGGTCTCCTTGATGTCGTCCACATGCAGGCGGATAACGGTACCCGACTTGTTGATAATCATCAGGTCGTCCTCCTCGGTAACAACCTGCAAGGTAACCAGCTTGCTGTCCTCGGGCAGGTTCATGGCCTTCACGCCCTTAGCATGGCGGTTGGTCTTGCGGTATGCCTCCACAGAGGTGTACTTGCCCCATCCCTTGTCGCTCATCACCAGGATGCTCTCGTTCTCGGGATCGTTGATTACTGCCATACCTATTACCTCGTCCTCACCGTCGTTGTCCAGAACGATGCTCTGCACACCGGTGCTCACACGGCCCATGGTGCGCACGTCGCCCTCGTTGAAGCGCACGGCACGACCGTTACGGTTAGCCACGATAATCTCGTCGGTACCATTGGTCAGGTTCACGCCTATTACGCGGTCCTCCTCACGGATATTGATGGCGTTCACACCATTTGTACGTGGACGGCTGTACTCTGTCAGGCAGGTCTTCTTGATGATACCGTCCTTGGTAGCGAACACCACATAGTGAGACTTGCAGAAGTCGGGATCCTGCAGCTTGCGGATCAGCAGACATGCCTGCACCTTGTCGCCGGGCTCTATCTGGAGCATGTTCTGTATGGCACGGCCCTTGTTCTGCTTTGTTCCCTCGGGAATGTCGTACACCCTCAGCCAGTAGCAGCGGCCACGGTCGGTGAAGAACATCATGGTGTTGTGCATTGTGCCGGTGTAGATGTGCTCTATGAAGTCGTTGTCGCGTGTAGCGGAACCCTTTGAGCCGATACCGCCACGACCCTGCGCACGGAACTCCGCCAGAGGAGTACGCTTGATGTAGCCCATGTGGCTGATGGTTACCACCACCTCGTCGTCGGCATAGAAGTCCTCGGCATTGAATTCCTCGGCGCTGGGCATAATCTGTGTCTTGCGCTCGTCGGAGTACTTCTCCTTCACCTCTATCAGTTCGTCCTTGATAACCTTGCGGCACAGGTTGTCGTCTGTCAGTATCTGGTTGTAGTAGGCTATCTTTGCCTGCAGGTCGTCGAACTCGTTGTGCAGGTCTTCCTGGCGCAGGCCGGTCAGCTGGCTCAGGCGCATGTCTACGATGGCCTTTGACTGGAGTTCGTCCAGATTGAAGCGTGCCTCCAGGTTGCGCTGTGCGTCCTGTGGTGTCTTGCTGGCACGGATTATGCGCACCACCTCGTCGATGTTGTCGCTGGCAATGATCAGACCCTCCAGGATGTGTGCACGCTCCTCTGCCTTACGCAATTCGTACTTGGTACGGCGGATTACCACTTCATGACGGTGCTCCACAAAGTTGCTGATGCAATCCTTCAGGGTGAGCAGGCGGGGACGTCCCTTGACCAGTGCAATGGCGTTGACGCTGAAACTGGTCTGCAAGGGAGTCATCTTGAACAGCTTGTTCAGCACCACACGTGCGTTGGCATCGCGCTTCACGTCTATGACTATACGCATACCCTCGCGGTCGCTCTCGTCATTGGCGTTGCTTATTCCGTCCAGCTTGCCCTCCTTCATCAGTTCGGCAATGTACTCGATCAGCTGTGCCTTGTTCACGCCGTATGGAATCTCCGTTACCACGATCTTGTCGTGCTGGTCATGAGCCTCGATATCGGCCTTGGCACGCATGATGATACGGCCACGTCCTGTCTCGTATGCGTCCTTTATGCCCTGCAGGCCCATAATGTATGCTCCTGTGGGGAAGTCGGGACCCTTCACATACTGCATCAGTCCCTCGGTGTCCATTTCTGGATTATCCACGTATGCCACACAGGCATCTATCACCTCGCCCAGATTGTGGGTGGGGATATTCGTGGCCATACCCACGGCAATACCGGTAGCACCGTTCACCAGCAGGTTGGGGATACGGGTGGGCATAACGGTGGGTTCCTGCAGAGTATCGTCGAAGTTGTTGGTCATGTTCACCGTTTCCTTCTCCAGGTCCTCCATCATGGCCTCGCCCATCATGCTCAGGCGTGCCTCGGTATAACGCATGGCCGCAGCACCGTCGCCGTCCACAGAACCGAAGTTACCCTGTCCGTCAATCAGCGTGTAACGCATGTTCCACTCCTGTGCCATACGCACCAGGGCGCCATACACGGAACTGTCGCCATGGGGATGATACTTACCCAGTACCTCACCAACGATACGGGCACTCTTCTTGTAGGGCTTGTTGTGTGTGTTGCCCAGTCCCTCCATACCGAAGAGAATACGACGGTGTACGGGTTTGAAACCGTCACGCACATCGGGCAGGGCACGTGCCACAATGACGCTCATCGAGTAGTCAATGTAGCTTTTCCTCATCTCGGACTCAATGTCCACTTTGATGATTCTTTCCTGATCTTCCATTTATAAAAGTTTAGTAATGTTTTCTCGTTTTACGGGCAATACCCTATATTTTGCGCAAATTTAGCCTTTTTTCGCGACTTATGCAAGAATTGGCAGGCAGAAACGAGTGTACGAAACGACCTTTAGCGTTTTTTCACACTACACAGCAATGCCATAACGAGGATTTTCTGCAACTCTTTCATACAAAAATCCACGCGCACCGAAAGACTGGATATTGGTCCTCGGAAAGGCCGTATTTGGGTCCTCCCGAGGACCGACCCGAAAGAACCGGGAACTCTCGCCTCGGTCCTCGGGAGGACCGGGTTCTGCCCTCGGGAGGTCTCAAATCCCTTCTCCACAGGTCTCAATCGCATAAAACAAAAAAGGGGCGGCATGTGCCACCCCTGACAATATGGGAAATATCAGCTATTGTGCCTTGGCGTCCAGATAGCTGTCCTTGAAACCAAGGAAGTAAAGCACGCCGTCCAGACCTATAGTATTTATGGACTGCTGTGCGTTGGCAACGACACGAGGCTTGGCATGGAAGGCTATGCCCAAACCTGCCGTGGCCAGCATGGGCAGGTCGTTGGCACCGTCGCCCACGGCAATGGTCTGCTCCAGGTCCACCTTTTCCACCTGTGCTATCAGGCGCAGAAGTTCGGCCTTGCGCTTGCCGTCTACCACCTCGCCAACGTAGTTTCCGGTCAGATGCCCAGTCTCGTCCACCTCCAGCTCATTGGCATAGACATAGTCGATGCCGTACTTCTTCTGTATGTACTGCCCAAAGAAGGTGAAACCGCCCGACAGGATGGCTATCTTGTAGCCGTAGCTCTTCAGCACGTACATCAGCCTGTCCACACCCTCGGTAAAGGGCAGGTTCTCTGCTATGTCCTGCATTACGCTTACGTCCAAGCCCTTCAGCAACTGGCAACGGCGGCGGAACGACTCCTGGAACTCTATCTCGCCGCGCATGGCCTGCTCGGTAATGGCGGCAACCTGGTCATACACTCCGTGGCGGCGTGCCAGTTCGTCTATAACCTCGGCCTGGATCAGCGTGGAATCCATATCGAAGCATATCAGTCGGCGCATACGGCGGTACATGTTGTCGCGCTGGAACGAGCAGTCTATGGCCATCTCTGCCGACAGGCGCAGCAGGCTGGCCTGCATCTGCTCGCGATCCTTGGGCGTGCCGCGCAGTGAGAACTGTATGCAGGCACGTGTCTTCTCGGCAGGGCGCTCTATGCTCTGGCGTCCCGACAGGCGGCGGACGGCATCAATGTTCAGTCCCTGCTCTACAATCAGGTGGGTAACCGCTCCTATCTGCGAGGCATCCAGGCTGCGCCCCAGTATGGTCAGTATGTAGCGGTTCTTGCCCTGGCGCGATACCCACGCCTCGTATTCTTCCATGCTGACGGGGGCAAACTTGATGTTCACTCCCAGTTCGCTGGTCTTGAAGAGCAGTTCCTTCATCACCTTGCCGCTCTTGTCCTCGTCCACTCTGATCAGTATGCCCATACTCAGGGTGGAGTGTATCACGGCCTGGCCAATATCCTGAATGTGAACACCATGCACGGACAGTATGTCCATAATATCTGCCGTCAGTCCGGGGCGGTCTGCTCCGGTTATGCGCACAAGCATCAGTTCTTCCTTGTTTTCCATTGTATTTTGTTTTTAGGGACTATAGAGGCTATAGAAAAGATATAAACTATAGAGAAAAGGATTCTATGTCCGGCGTTCATCACTAAACGTTCCCCCTGCTTTGTAGGGACGCTGCGTGCAGCGTCCGCCTTGCAACTATTCTGGAGGTATTCGGACGCAGCACGCTGCGTCCCTACTGTTAGGTGGTTCTGTATTCAGAACACGCTGTTCAGCAAGTGTGCCAGACGCAGGCCTCCGCGCAGCAGCTGCTGCTCTATGACGGGGGTCCAGCGTGCCTGATAGTCGTAGGAAAGCTTGGACCCCTGCGGAGTGAGGTTGTAAACCTCTGTAGCGATGGCAAAGGTCTCCTTTGCCCAGTCTTCCACGGTACCGCAGCATATTTCCCTGTTCTGCTTCTTGCTGAGCACGTCTATCTCCGTGGCCCATTCCTTGTAACTCCATTTATGTCCTCCCTCCAGAACATCGGAGTCCCAGATGCCATGCAGGTTCTTCTCACGGCCAAAGAACTGCACCATCCATCTGTTTCCGCCCAAATCGGACTTATGCCCCATGTGCATGGGCTGGTGCACATCGCCCACCAGGTGTATGAGCATCTTCAGAGCCAGACGCTTGCTATCGGTGGAAGAGGCCTTGTCCTTCAGCGTCTGCATCTGCTTGTTTATGGCGGTAACTACATCGCCCTTGGGTTCCAGTTCGGCATCCTCGAACAAAACACCTGCGTCTATGTTCTTGTAGTGCCATGTCTTGGTGTAGGCATACTCCGGTGTGTGGCTGGCATTGTCCAGCCAATTGCTCCAGTACACCATGCTCTTGCCCTCGAGCAGGCGGGCTACTGCCTTGCGTGCCTTGCGGGTAAGATGGCGCTCTGCTATCTCGCATGTAACGTCGTGACCCTTCTGCCCCCACGCCAGGATTTCCTGGGTGGCAAAGGACAGGAGAAGCATGGAAAACACAAATTTGTACAGTATCTTCATCGTTGAATATGGTTAAATGCTACCACAAAGATACGATTAAAAACCGAACAATCAAACATGTTCGAGAGATTATAGCCAGGAGATTTGCAGATTTTGCTCTTCAATGCGCATCATGTCATGCTATCCTGCCAACAGACGATGCTATGCTACATTGCACTGATGGCAAAAAAAGAATGGGTTTAGAGCTGTGGCGAGAGAAGTTCTCGCCGTTTGCTCTAAACCCATGAATATTTGTGAAACCGGCAGTTGTTTACCAGCCCTGATCCCACAGGTTGGGGGAACCTGGAGTGTTGTCCTCACGGCCAAGCTGTGCACCTTCATCGGCGGTATTAACTGTAGTTTCACCGTTAATTACCATGCTTGCTGCCAGCATGCTGATGGCACCAACCTTTATTACCTCTACAGAGGGAGCGATATATGTCTTTTTCATTGTAAGCGTTTGTTTTGTGTTGTTCCTAATTCTGTTCTTTTTGTCCTTCCTGCCCCTGCCCAGTACCTCACGGCAGGGAGCGAGGGGAGGTTTTGGGACTTGGAGTCCGGAGGGGGACACCAATCTTACAAACTATAAATTAAAACAACGTTATAAATAAAACTATTACTTTATCACTTTAACTTCGTTAGCATTAACGCACAACCCTAACTTCGTTCAAGTTGTTTGCGTTCGGCATAATCAAAGCAAACTTTGCTTCTGCTCTCACTAACGCACAACTTTAACTTTGTTCAGGTTGTTTACGTTCGGCATAATCAAAGTAAACTTTGCTTCTGCTCTCACTAACGCACAACTTTTTTGCCGTTCACGATGAAGATACCCTTCTGAGCACCCTGAACACGGCGACCGGCGAGGTCATATACCTCACTGTTTTCCGTTTTCACCTTTCCGTTTTCCGTTTCTGTGATACCGGTTTCCATGTCGTCACCGAAACCGAAGAGGAAGAAGCGACTTTCTGCTGCCTCGGCACTAAGAGCACTTGCAGGGAGATAAGCCTTGCCGGCATTGTTCTTGAAGTGGGTAGTGCCGTCCTCGCCGTTTTCATTCTTGTTGCGTTCTGCCTTGTAGAGACCAACTTCTTGAACTATACCATCAATAGTAGGCTTTGCCAATACGTATGCGTCGTCTTCAACATAAGTATCAACAGCTGAGCCAGCAAGCAAGTTTTCGTTCTCGCTGAGGGGAGCAGGATTACTTGTAGACAAAGACAATACCACCTTTTCGCTTGCAGGGCCAGTAACAATCACACCTGTATTAGCAGGAATATCAGTTGTAATTTCTACCAAATTTACAGTAGTAGTATTTACCATTGTAGCCCTGTGAGCAGTATATCCTTCGGGGAGAACTGTTGCATAAGGGGCATAGAATGTAGATATGCAAGTCTCTCCATCAAACTGTGCACTCAACTTAACAGTATTTGTCTTGTAGGCTGGAACTTCCTCCAAAACAAAGAAAACTGTATTTGCATTAGTATGACCATAGTACTTAGAACCAGTGGCTCCATTGTGATATTTAGAATCATGAGAACCAAACATCAAATAATGTCCAATATTAGACTTTAGACAAAACTTACCCAGCAACTCAGATATTTCAAGGTCACTTGCTACATTGCTACTACCTCCAGAAGTCGCCTTCTCTATAGTAAACTTTTGGTCATTATTGTAAGATGTAGCAGTATATCCAGTCTTTCCATCTGCTTCCCATCCAAGATAATATCCATTGTCGGCAACAAATATATTTTGCGCTCCAACCGTCTGGCATACGAAAGGAACACCCTTTGTATCTGCTGTAGGCATAAACATATTATTGACATAAGTCATTCCACGCTCACCATCTGTACGCCACCATGCCTTAATATAATATGCTTTACCTGATACAGGCATTTCTACTTCAGTGCTGTTATAATACGCAGCAAGTGCAGTATTGTATGCATCTTTGTCAGTACCATTTATTGCTGTTACTAAGTTTGTATAGGCAGTACCATTAGGATAACCAAGACCTTCTACAGGGAATAGACCCTCATACATCTTTATCCTTGCCAGGGCTATGGTTGGATCAAAGTCAGCAGCCTCTGTAATTACCAGTTTATTGCCATCATCGTCTGCATTGTAATTGGCAAATACGCCATATCTATAGCCACCAGAAAAATTCAATTTATTTTGACCGTCAGCCAAAATATTAAAATAATCACCGTTCTTTTCAATGGTCACATAACGTGAAGGATTGGGATCTAATGTCATATAACTTTCCTCCCGATTTGCTCCTTTAACACCATCCCAATTAGCGAAATCATTCTCGCTGACACTATAAAGATAATATCTATCAGAATGAGAAGGAGACTTGATTAAAGCGAATTGCTGGGCAGAACTTGTTTTATCTACCTCCACATCCTTATTGAGATATCTATCATGAGTACCACCACAATGAGACAAGTGAGTAGCATTTGGTGCAGCATAGAACGCACCACGTGCAGCATCTTTGGATGTAATGTGATAACACTTTTCATTACTCAATTGAGTAACCTCTGTAATCTGTGCCCATGCCCCTATACCGCTCAAGAGCATGGCGCATAAAAGTAAAAGTTTTCTCATAGTTTAATGTTATTGATTTAATATTATTATTATCTATATCCTAAATTGAAGTGATATGCAAACATGGTTCATCCCCTATAGTGGCGAGAAACACGCCACTATAGGGGATGAACCATGATATAGGACGGGAACAAATCCCGTCTGAAATTAATAAATATGCTTGCTTGCTTGCTTGCTTGCTTGCTTGCTTGCTTGCTTGCTTGCTTGCTTGCTTGCTTGCTTGCTAACAAAATAATCCATACTGCCAAGGATATTGGCAGTTATTTTATTGGATATTTGATTGTTAGTCTGCATGCTTTATAGTACTTCTTTGCGTTTTAGCGGTGCAAAGTTACAAAAACTTTCCCACATACGCAAAGGTAATCTCCTAAAAGAAACCGTATTTGGGTTATTCTATCAGCAAGGAGGAGGCTATCTGCCCACAAAACGCTTGGATGTCTCGCCAGTGGAGAGGTTCTTCAGCACATAAATGCCCTTGGGCAGGGAGTGGAGAGCACTCTCGCTACAGGTCTGCACCAGACGTCCGTCCATGCCGTAGACCTTATAGAGGGCATCACCATGCAGGGCATCACCCAGACAGGGTGCATGCACACCGGTGGAGGAACCGCCCATGAAAGAGAAGGAGATGGTCTGGGTGGCATTGTCGAATGCTATGTCTGTAATGGGCTTGTGCATCAGGTATGTACCATCCGCATTGGGGGTGTGCAGACGTGCGGCTGGGGCGATGCGGTCGCCCTGGCTGCGCTCTTCGTCGGTCAGTGCATTGTTGCCCGCCAGTCCCCAATAGGCAAGAACGGACTCCACATTCTTCAGTGGCCACAGATGGCCGCGAAGTTCCGAGATATACATGGACATATCATCCATGAGGTTGTCGCACAACTCAAAGTGTCCGTTGGCAGGTATGATGGTCATGCGCTGGCGGCTGGTGTTGGTATTTATTATGTTGGAACTCCATGCCTGAGCGTCGTAATCCACATGATATATCATCATTCCGCTGCCCAAGGATGTACAGAGGTTGCGGCTCCAGGGGTCGTTGACGGTACGGTTCTCCAGGATGTAATATTCGTTGCGGTTGCCCTCGTTGTAGACGACATAGGCAGAACCGCCATCGCCAATAGCCTTCATATTTTCCACGGTGGTGGGTTCGGAAAGTTCCACCAAGGGCAGCCATCCCATGAAGTTGCGCTCGTAGGCGGTGTAGGGTGTAGGATGGTATCCGTTGTTCCAGTATTCGCCATAGTCCATCAGGCTCCAATAGTCCATGCCGGGCGCCTTGTAGTTGAGGTCGTAAAAGTCGGGCAAGCCAAGCATGTGCGACATTTCGTGCACGAAGACGCCAATGCCGTTCAGTTTGGCATTATCGCCCATACCAAGCAGTTCGGGCGAGATAAGTTCGGTGGCATAGGAGATGCCCTTTCTGGTAAGCGAGGATGTCCAGCATGCAGGGTGCATGCCGTTATTGTCGCCCACATTGGCACCGCAACCTGTGAAGACGATGATGACGCCATCCACCTTGCCGTCGTCGTTGGTATCCAGTTCCTCTACCCTATCGGCAATCTGAGAGGCAAGCAGGTCGAGTGCCTCGTTGCGGAAGGTTGTACGTCGGCTGGCACCCTTGGAGTTTCCGTAATAACTGCGATTCTGTGAAAGTGTAACGGGTTCGGTAATAACGAATTCTGGCGTGAAGGCTTCGTTGCTCATGCCACGGAAGTAATCCGCCACGGAATGCGTATTATCGCCTGCTCCAATGCCCTTGCCATTGAAGAAGGTGTCAAACTTCTGCATCAAGGCCTCCTTGTCCTGGGCAACGGTGAACTTCACATCCGGAAACTGTGCCAGACAAACCACAATCTTGGGCGAGCCCAAGGCACGCAAGCACGCATTCTCCTGAGTGGAGGCAGTGCGCTGGATGGTACGGCCGAGATGCTCTTCCTCGTCATGCTGAATGCATAGCTGACGCTCAACGGGAATTGTGGGCATGCCACCAAGATCCAATTCACTGAACTGGGCAAAGGCGTTGACGGCAAACATGAGCATGAAGACGGCAAGTATTTGTTTCATAGGTTGGGGTATATTATATTATTATAAATAATGTATAGGGAACTAAATCCCAGAAAACGGGCACAAAGTTAAGGTTTTTAATTGCCATGAGCAAAAAAATAAATGATAAATGTTCTTATTTATCAAAAAAAGTCATACCTTTGCATCGCAATCAGCCAAACGGGGGATTAGCTCAGCTGGCTAGAGCGCTTGCATGGCATGCAAGAGGTCATCGGTTCGAGCCCGATATTCTCCACACAAAGAAAGCGAACTCAGAAGGGTTCGCTTTCTTGTTTATTGGCGCTAAAAGCGCACGCCAATGGTTGCGGTAATGCTATGTGTACTCAGGTCCACGGGAACAGGTGCCATGGGAACATTACTGTAATATGAATTGAAGGCATAGTAGTCTCCCTTCTGGATACGATATTTGTATGCCAGGTCGGCATAGAGCATCTTGTAGCGGCAGCCAAGGCCAAAGGTAACAATGTGTGTGTCGGACAGATTCATGTAATCAAGACCTGTGGGATATGATACGGAACTGTTGCAGTAGTAGGGATCCCAATCGGAATCCGGAGAGGTGGTGGAAGAAATATAATTGTAACCGGCACGCAGAGCCAACGAGCTGACGGGCTTGAACTCCAAGCCGGCACGCAGGGTGTGCTGGGGTAAGAACATGGTGGCGGTGACATCGCTCAAATCCTGATCCAGGGTGGTGCCGCCATATTCCGATGGGTATCTGGTGCTTGTGCAGGAATAGCTGGCGAACTCATACTCTACCCCCCATGCAAAACAGGTGGAAATGGTGCTGCCCATCTGGGCACGGAACTTCCATGGTGAGGTGAGAAGGTACTCCAGATAGTTGATATAGGAGTTAGACAAATCGTAGACGTAATGCTTGTAATAACTCTTGGGAGCAGGGTCATAAACCGCCACTTTCTCCTTATCGTCCCAATAATATTTGGTGGTAAGGTACTGGTCGTCCACATATTTGAGCCTGTACCATGTGGGGGTCTCAACCGTTACACCTACACGGAAGGGGCTGTTGGCAAAAGGACGTACGATGGCACCAAACTTGAAGTTGAAACCCGTACCTGTGATTCTCTGTTCGTTGGCATAACCGAAGTCCTGGATGTTTCCCGACTTATCGGTTCGCTGTTCCCAATAGTCAGTAGTACGAAGGAAGTCAACATCGTCCAAACCAAGTGTGAGACCAAAGAAATAGCGGTCGTCTATGTTTGTGCTAACATTGAATTCATAGGCATCAAGAGAACCGCGCGATACGGACAGAGTGCTATTGGGGTCGGCAGTTGTCTTTTCTATTTCCTCGTCGTACAATCCGCTTGTCTCTGCCAAATAGTAGAGTGTGCTGAAGTATGTATCTGAGTGGCCATAGAGAATGTCCCTATTTTCGTAAGCCTCATCTGCCAGCCCCTTGAGCTGGTCAGCCCAGGATGCTGCGGTAAGTGTCTCCCCAAAGAAACTATTGTTGAAGTCTGCCTTCTTCTGATAGTTGAAGGCAAGATTTATATTACTTACCTTGCCTGAGCATTGGAACGAGGCAAGTGCTCCAATCTGGTTGAACTGGGCAAAAGTGCCTGATGCGCTACCCTTGGCGCTGTTATCGCCTAACCAGGAAGCACCTGCCGTAAGCGACATTTCGTTCTTCCTGATCATTCCCAAACCGGCAGGATTACTGCTGATAACCGAGAGGTCGGCACCCAAAGCGCCCATGGCACCGCCCATTGAAACGAAACGGGATGTACCAAAAAGGTCTGAGGTGTTGATAATAGTATTATTCAGGTAAGGGTCTTGGGCATTAGCATTGAGGCCAAGAGCAGACAGGAGGAAAACAAGTATCTTCTTCATGACAATAAGTACCGTATGGTGTGATTATTATATATAAGTGTTTCCCATGAGGAAACGCAATTGCATAAGTGGAAGGATTACCTGCCACGGCCTGAACCTGTGCTACGTGAGCCTCCGCTGCGTGAGCCTCCGCCATAAGAACCAAAACTGCTGCCTCTGGAGGAAGAGCCGCTCCCAATGTGTGATGAACTGCGAGAGGTGCTGCGAGAGGAAGAACGGTCTACTTGAGTACCAGAAGAACGGCGTGAGGTTTCTGTGCCTACAGAACGCTGGCTGGAACGGCTGGTACTGCGGTTGGTGGATGCAGAGCCAGAACGGTCTGTAACACGATTCTTGCGCTCGGCAGAACGTTCGCTCATGCGTGTGGCACGGTCTGATGAACGCTGGCTGGAACGGCTGGAAGAGTTATATCCGTCTGTACGGCCACTGTTGCGGCTTGGGGTGCTTGCGCGATTACTGCGGTCTGCGATGCGGGAGCGGCCATAGTCGTGATTGCGTGATGTGGATACACGAGGTCCTTGCGAATGATGGCCACCCCAATGATAATGTGGATAATGACCGTGATAATAGCTGTGGTAATAAGGGTTCCAATGGTTACCCCAATACCCTGGTCCCCACCCTACGGAATACCATCCGACGTGATGATAAGGACGATACCATGGATCGTAATGCCAGGGATCCCAATACCATGGGTCGTAGACATAGGTTACACGACTCCAGTACCATGGGTCGTAGTAGTGACAACCATGGAATCGTGCCAAGCGAAGGCCATAGTAGAAGTCCATGTCGTTTCCGTCGGAATAACCTTCCTGATAACCATCGGTGTATCCAAGGTTATAGAGATTTTGTGCAGAAAGTGCTGTTGTCTGTTCACGTTGCTCATCTGCATATAACGTGTCAACAGATGATTCATTGACCGATGAAGAGTAAGTATTGCGACTTCTGCGATTATACTCGTCAACGTCTCGCTCGGGCAAGGTGGAAACGGATGTTGTAGCAGAGGTAACGGGGTCCATATCACTGGAGTCAGAGATATAGATTACTTCAACCGTGGTGGACTTCTGCTTGGAAGGGGTTTCCTTTTTCTTTTTTACAGGAAAGTACATGTCATCCTCCTGAGCAAAAGAGACCTGGGCTACGATAAAGGGGATAAGCAGTATGATAAGGTATCTCATGATGTAAATGGTTGGTGTGTACTTTGTTTTCTTGCTCAAAGGTAGTGATTTCCGTATAGATGGCAATAGGCAATTCCCTATAATTAAGAGGAATTATCCTTTTTTAAGCAAAAGCAGTGCCCAATCGCCATCTTCCTTTTGCTGAACCAGAGAAAAACCATGTCTTGCTGATTCGGCAAGAAGAACGGGAACGTCAGCAACATAGAAACCGCTCAACAACAATTCACCGCCATTGTGCAACCATGAGGCAAAGCGTGGCATATCCGCCAAAAGGATGTTGCGGTTTATGTTGGCGATAACGAGAGTGGGACTAAAGTCCCCTGCAATTGCATTGCCGTCAGTACATTCGTCATGGAGAGAACCAATGACCGTACTGTCTCCGAGCAAAACATGCACACCATCATTGATATTATTGAGCATAAGGTTTTCCCTTGCATTGCGTACACTCCATTCGTCAATATCGTATGCAAGCACCTTGGCGGCATTAAGCATCCGGCACATGATGGCAAGAATGCCGGTTCCTGTGCCAGCATCCACGACATGACGACCTTGCATTGGCATGTCAATAAGCTGCCTTAATATCATTCGCGTTGTTTCGTGCGAGCCAGTGCCAAAGGCTTGGCAAGGATTTATCTTGATATCATAGCGTGCCTTGGGAATCTCTGTATGTGTAGTATCATGTATTGCTATCAAAGCATGAGGTGTGGAAGACTGCCCATCTGAATGCTCGGAAATGACAATTGGGCGAAAACCCTCTTGTTCCCATACCTGATTCCAATTCTCATCCGGAGCCTCTGATACAGAATAAACAATGGAAACGTCAGGGATGGGAAAAGAATTGACAAGGAAAATAATGCTTTCTTCGGCATATAAAGATTGCTGTATCCAAGCAGATACACCTTGGGAAGATGGTTCGAATGCCTCGAAGCCAACTTCGGCAAGAAGGGCACTCAAAATATCGGCAACCATTTCACTATTGGGTGTTATGCGGAATTGCACTTCGTAATACTTCATACTTGATATATCATTTATCTATAGATTATACATTGGGGCAGTCTATTCTTTCTACTCAAATCTTATACTTCGGGCCGGATGTACACGACTAATGACATAAGAAGGTACAATGAGTATGAGCAGGCATACAATAAATGTAATGATATTGAGAATGGACATTTCTACCCATTGGAAATGAACAGGAACGTATGACAGATAGTAACTGTGAGGGTCAAGTTTAAGGATATGCGTCTGTTTCTGCAGGAAAAGAAGAACAAGAGCAATAAGGTTGCCATAAAACAGTCCCCGAACCACAATCATAGCGGCGAGATACAGGAAAGTACGTCGCATTTGACCGTTTGTTGCCCCCATGGCCTTCATGATTCCAATAAATTGTGTTCGCTCAAGGATAATGATAAGCAAACCGCTGACCATTGTAACACCTGCGACACAAATCATGAGGATAAGTATGGCAACGACATTCGTATCCAATAAAGTGAGCCAGGAAAATATCTGAGGAAACATCTCGTCAACTCGTGGCGAAGCATAAAATTGCCCGTAATCGTCATCCCGCATTCTAAAATGAGATGACAGGTCAGCTGACACTGCTTCTAAACTGTTAAAGTCGTCAAGTATAATCTCTGCTCCACTATATTGGTCGCTCTCCCATTTTGAAAGACGCTGGATAGTGCGCAGATCGGCATAGCACATCTTTGAATCAAAATCTGCCATGTCGGTACGAAATATCCCAGCTATCGTAAAGCGCCTTACCTTTAAACCTTCATCAAAAAAATAAGCATAAATACGCTCACCAGCATTGACTTGAAGTGCAGAAGCCACTGTTGCAGATACAAGTATGCTGTCTGAAGGCGTGGCATCATCCCGAAAAGATGGCAGTGTGCCCGAAACAAGATTGTTGCTTATATACTGTGAAGATGAACCATCCTCTATGCCACGGAATATGATGCCACGGAACTCCGTGTCGGTTTTAAGCATTCCAGGACACAAGACAAAACGACGTAGAGAATTTACTCCGGGAATGTTCAATATCTCATTGGTCAATGAGTCCGTCAACTGTACAGGAAGAGAATAGGTACGATATTGGCTTTGCGAATTGATCACCTGAACATGTCCTATCAGAGATGCTATGCGTTCCTTGATTTCCCTTTGAAAACCAACAGTGACACATATACTGATAAGCATAACCATAATGCCTATGGCTACACCTGCTGTGGCTATACGAACAGCAGAGGCAGAAACTCGTCCTGCCTCTCCTCCTTGATATATTCTTTTAGCAACAAAATACATAACTTGTTCCTTGTTCCTTGTTCCTTGTCCCCTGTTCCTTGAACTTGGCAGCTCAAATTACTCTGTACGACCGGGGTATGCTTCAAGGGCCTTGCGGAGAACAAATAAGGCTCGGACAAGGTCGTCCTTCTTTAAAACGTATGCTAATCTAACTTGATTATGTCCTGCTCCTGGGGTTGTATAGAAACCTGATGCTGGTGCCATCATCACGGTCTCTCCTTCCCACTGAAAGTCACTCAAGCACCAAGCACAGAATTTGTCTGCATCGTCCACAGGCAATTTAGCTACTGTATAAAACGCACCCATAGGTATAGGACTGTAGACTCCTGGAATACGATTCAATCCATCTATCAGGCACTTGCGACGCTCAACATATTCGTCATAGACCTCACGACTGTATTCTACTGGTTCATCCAATGATGCCTCTGCAGCAATCTGTCCTATCAGCGGAGGACTGAGACGAGCCTGACAAAATTTCATTACTGCCTGCCGTACCTCGCTATTCTTTGTTATGAGGGCACCTATACGAATACCACACTCAGAGTATCGTTTAGAGACAGAGTCTATCAGAACTACGTTGTTCTCTATTCCTTCCAAATGACAGGCAGAAATATAAGGAGAACCCGTATATATAAATTCGCGGTAAACTTCATCAGAAAAAAGATACAGGTCATATTTCTTCACCAGATCGCGAATCTGGTTCATCTCCCTACGGGTATAAAGATATCCTGTTGGATTATTGGGATTGCAAATGAGGATAGCCCTTGTTCTCTCGTTTATCAATTCTTCAAACTTCTCTACTTTAGGCAAGGAGAATCCTTCTTCAATGGTAGTGGAAATAGTACGTATGCGAGCCCCAGCAGAAATAGCAAAAGCCATATAGTTTGCATATGCAGGTTCGGGGACTATTATCTCGTCTCCTGGATTCAAACATGCTAAAAATGAGAACAAAACGGCCTCTGATCCACCACATGTTATAATAATGTCATCAGCAGAAAGATTTATGTTGTAAGAGGCATAATACTTTACCAACTTCTGACGATAACTGAGGTATCCCTGTGAAGGACTGTATTCCAAGATATTTCTGTCTATATTGCGAATGGCATCCAAAGCCGACTTGGGGGTTGCCAAATCTGGCTGGCCGATATTTAGATGATAGACATGCACCCCACGTTTTTTAGCATCGTCAGCTAATGGGGCAAGTTTTCTGATTGGAGACTCTGGCATTTCCTGGCCTCGAACTGATATCTGTGGCATAATATTTACGTTTAGGAAAGGTTGGTTTTAATTGCATCCATAGAAATAGTAATTCCAATATGTTGATGGATAGGCTAAAGTACACATTTTTCTTTGAACCGCACTATTGGATAGATGACTTTGTCGTATGAGTGAATAAGATGCGTAAATGCTATCCATTTCTGAATCTTGAACAAGTATTGCGGTCTTGTTATCAATAGACTTCATCAGAGCCAATGCCTCTCTGTAGTGCTTAGGCAATGGTTGGGATAAATCATAATATCTGAGCAATTCTGAAGAAAACCTGTTTAATTCTCTATCAAGCAGAAGAGAGCACAGATAATAGTCGGCTGTTACCTTAATGGCTAGATTATCGTCAACTGATTGTATATTTGGATTATTATGCTCCAAAAGCGCCTTCTCCAACAATGTTGTCACATCTGTATTATCATCCTTAGGATTTATGTGCACGTGTTCGTATATCATTGTTGGAATATTATATAACGAAGAGGCAGGAAGCGTATCTGGGAATAAGCTACAGCTGCCCTTAAGAGATGATAATGAAAAAAGTTCATCTGCAAGCCTGCCATTCTTACTTAAATGGTACACACGCAAGGAGGTAATATTATCATTGGAAGTTATCTCTCCGGATGGGGTGTCTTCTATAGAAATATAGTCATTGGTACTGAATGCCTTTGCCATTGACAATTGCAAATGCAACTGTCTGTCTGTATTGGTCAATGAAATACAGAAAATAATCCCTATACAAGAAATGAATATATTGGAACCTAAATAGTTGGTGACAGGCGAATGTTCTCCGCGGTCTTCATGATATACCTGACTGAAAAATATCAATACACAGGCAAACAAGAGTAGGCAAAGAGCTGCAAGAAAGGGCACTTCATTCTCCGTTGAACATACAGACTTGGGAGAAATGCCTGTAAGAAATCCTAATAGAATATAGGATGGAATGAATGCCAAAGCCTTTAATCTAAGAGGAAAATGTAATGTTAGCAATAGTATTAAGGCAGGAATAACACTCAATGATGTTCCCAATATTGCCGCAATCCATGTTGCTGTACTTGAAGAAGATGAAGAGGTTAGGTTAGATTCAATATAGTAGGTTAGCTCAAGAATACCTGACTGGTGGTTCAAATACAGTAGAATTGAGTAACATACGAAAACAACTAAGCAAACTAACGAAAGAAAGTTTGCTATATATTGTGTACTCTTATAATGATACTTCATCCTACCGAAAAATATTTATATCGTTTATATTGGTCTCCACAACAGTTACTTATAGACTAACTGAGATTGCACATATCCACACGGCATTACCCACTATACATATAAATACTTGTGGGAATAGCCGTGCGGACAAATGGTACAAAGTATCAGTTCTCTTAATCCTTAGTCATCTTTAACACACATGCGCTACGTGCTGGCAAATAAAGCTTCAACCATCCCTTGCCACTCTTTGCCAATTCACGATCATAGATTGTAAGGTGTTTGAGTGAGTCATCATTGAATCCCTTACCACCAAACTTTACATCGTCTGTATTGAGCAAGTACTGGTATGTTCCTGCCTTAACCATGAAGCCATAGTCTGTGTAACTGCGGAACGGACTGAAATTGAAGAAGAATAATAACTCTCCACGTTGGAAGGCAAATACCTGATCTCCATCGTTGTGCCAAATTTCAGT
The DNA here is from genome assembly GCA_045659645.1 of Bacteroidaceae bacterium. Classification (GTDB taxonomy): domain Bacteria; phylum Bacteroidota; class Bacteroidia; order Bacteroidales; family Bacteroidaceae; genus Physcousia. Next base: position 44,746 of record JAZRCG010000001.1, read on the forward strand.
GACGTTTGTCTTCTGGATGTCCTTCTCGCTCTTTATAATCTTGAGCATAGAACGGTCAAAGTCGCCCAAATAATGGAAACAAAGTTCCTTATTGTCCACAAGGTTCCACTGACGACGTGCATACTTATGACTCCATCCATTGCCTTCACGTGGGAAATCAATCCATTCTGGATGACCAAACTCATTGCCCATGAAGTTTAAGTATCCTCCGTTAATTGTGCTACAAGTTAACAGGCGGATCATTTTGTGAAGAGCAATGCCTCGTTCAACAGTAAAGTTCTCGTCTCCCTTCTTAAAGTGCCAATACATATCAGCATCTACAAGACGGAATATAATCGTTTTATCACCAACAAGGGCTTGGTCATGACTCTCGCAATAGCTAATGGTCTTTTCATCAGCACGACGATTGGTAGTTTCCCACAACAAACTGCTTGGCTTCCAGTCTTCATCGCGCCATTCTTTGATTATCTTGATCCAATAGTCAGGAATATTCATGGCCATACGATAATTGAATCCATAGCCTCCAGACTCAAATGATGCAGCCAAACCAGGCATACCACTAACCTCCTCTGCTATTGTAATAGCCTTCTTGTTAACCTGATGTATTAGACAATTAGCCAAAGTGAGGTAAACTATTGCATTATCGTCCTGGCTACCATTATAATAATCTCCATAACCTCCGAATGCCTGTCCAAGTCCATGACTATAATAAAGCATAGAAGTGACACCATCAAAACGATAACCATCGAATTGGAATTCGTCCATCCAATATTTGCAATTACTTAACAAGAAATGCAAGACCTCATTCTTGCCGTAATCAAAGCACAGGCTATCCCATGCTGGATGTTCACGACGGTCACCCTGATAGAAGTATTGGCAGGGGTCACCAGCAAGATTACCCAAGCCTTCTACCTCGTTCTTAACAGCATGACTATGCACAATATCCATGATTACAGCAATACCCATTCCATGAGCATCATCAATAAGAGCCTTTAATTCCTCAGGAGTACCAAATCTGCTGCTCGCAGCAAAGAAACTGCTCACATGATAACCAAAACTGCCATAATATGGATGTTCCTGGATGGCCATAATCTGGATACAGTTGTAACCAGCCTTGTGTATGCGCGGCAGGACATTCACTCGGAATTCCTCATATGTTCCTACCTTTTCCGCATCCTGTCCCATACCTATATGGCATTCATAGATAAGGAGTGGACTGGTATTGGGTTTGAACTTTGTATTCTTCCATTCATACTTCTGCTCTGGTTCCCATACCTGAGCAGAGAAGATCTTGGTAGTCTCATCCTGTACGACTCTACGTACCCAAGCAGGTATACGTTCACCCTGTCCACCTTCCCAATGGACACTCATCTTATATAAATCGCCATGCTTTAGGGCTTTTTCTGGCAGAACCAACTCCCAATTGCCTGTATCCTTCAGCTTTTTGAAGGCATAATGGCCATCTTCCTTCCATCCATTGAAATCACCAATCAGGTAAATCGCAGTGGCATTGGGAGCCCATTCACGAATAATCCAATTCTTTCCCTCCTTGTGCAATCCAAAATAGAGATAACCTGTAGCAAACTCTGACAGAGTCTTTTCTCCATTATTTGTCAGTTCTGCAATTTTGTTTAAAGCAGACTGATGACGTCCGTTGATAGCATCGGCATACTCAGCCAGATACTTGTCATTCTTAATTAGACGCAGTACGGCAGGAGTTTTTTCCTCTTCGGGTTCAAGAACCTTTTTTGTGCTTGTCTTCTTTGCACAGGTTCGCTTGGTCGTACTCTTCTTGGCGGTGGTAGTGCTCTTTGTGTTTTTAGATGCCTTAGTGGCATCAGTCTTCTTGGTTGCCATATATTAGTATTTAAGTTTGTTCGTAACTATTTATTTTGATGAATGCAGGACCCTTTCACCTTCCTTGAACTCACCTTCAAAGCGATTGCCGTCCTTGTCTTCCTGAATACCATGTCCATCCTTCAGGCCTGCTTTAAATCCTCCTTTGTATTTCGTTCCGTCTGCTTGACGCAAGATACCTGTACCCTCCATTAGGCCATCAACCCATTCTCCTTCATATATATCGCCACTATGTGAGGTAAATTTGCCCTTACCATGCTGAAGATTCTGTTTCCATTCGCCAACATAAACATCTCCATTACTCCACACAAAGGTGCCATGGCCATGCTGGTCACCTTCATAATAATTTCCTACATATTTATCTCCGTTGCTAAATGTAAATATACCCTCTCCTGTGCGTTGGCCGTTAATATAGGAACCTTCATATACATTACCATCACCAAAACAATAGATTCCACGACCATGCTGCTCATCATTCTGCCACTCTCCTGAATACTTATCTCCTGTAGCATATATGAATGTACCTGTGCCTGACTTCTTGTTTTCCTTCCAACCTCCTTCATATCTATTTCCGTCAGCCCAATCATATACACCCTCACCATCCTTCATGTCATTCTTCCACGTACCAATGTAGAATGCCCCATTACTGAATGTATATGTTCCTTTGCCAGAGCGCATGTCATTTTCCCAATTGCCTTTATAAACATCACCATTATAGTAATACATGGTACCGTTTCCATGTTGATAGTCACGGAACCAGAGACCTTCGTAACGGTTATTGTTTATAAAATAATAGACTCCCATTCCATGTTGTTGATCCTGATACCAATCTCCAATATATTTCTCTCCGTCAGAAAACAGATATGTTCCATGACCTTGACGCTTACCACGCACATAAGCGCCATCATAGAAATCCCCATTCTTAAAACGAGTCTTGCCATTACCATGGGGTTTATTCCTGACAACCTCTCCCTGATAGACAGCCCCATCAGAAAATTCGTAAGAACCAATACGTATACCTTGAGCGTGGGTATAAGTCGCAACAACATTCCATAGCAGGAATATTGCAAAAAAAGACTTTTTCCTAATACTGATTCGCGCCAATGTCATTATATATTATACGTTTGCTGACAAAGTTACAAAAAATAGTCAATACATGCAAGGTATTTATAACTTTTTGTCACCTTATTTATAATATAATATATAAAAAAGTACAATATTTCCTCGCTACATAAAAAAACATCAAGCAAAAGGTCTCTTTAGTACATAATGAGGACATATTATTGAATAATGATAAAGCAACAGTAAAAAACATCGCTGATGTGATGCTCTTTAATGTATTAACAAAACGGGAACAGAATGACTCGTCACTATTATTGACAAGAGACACGCTCTGCCTGTATATAAAAATGCGAATTCGGCAAAAAGAAAATATTCAGCAACTGACTTATAGAGAAGAACAGGTATATGTGCCCCCTATCCACTCTACCATAGGTTCTTCACCTAGAAGCACATGCCACCCACGCATGACATTATCATCGTCCAGTTCTATAACAACAGGTCCCTCTATCAGTTCTCCAGAAACAAGGCATAATCTATGATATGCTTCCTTCTTCATTACAAGCATCCTTACTTAAGTGTGTTTGCAGGTCACCTTCTCTTCTTTATAGCCTTAACAGATTTGTCCTTGACAATATTTATAGTACGTTTTTCCGCTTTATCACCACGAATATCGTATGGATTTTGGCGCATCTTAACGGTATCTTGCTTAACTTCAGTTGACGAAACTGGAGTTTCAATAACAGAAGCTGTATCCACATCATTCGTGATTTTCTTCTGTCTCTTAGTCAGATCATGATATCTGGCCAAAACAAAATTTTTTATTGCCAGAATGCTAAATCCCCTTTCACGAGTAGGCATATATATAGTTCCATTTACGCTACGAATATTGAAATCGGCATACTTCTGAGGACACTGCAACTTAATCTGGACTTGCTTCCTGCCAGTCAATCTTTGACTTACACCGATTATACTATCATTGTCATATTGAACAGAGAGCAAAGCATAACCCTCTGTATAATGGTCGCTCGTCAAGAATTGAACATTAAAGGCCCACATAAAATAATCACCAGGATGATATGTGGTATCAGCGTCTATTGTAAATGAATATATATTGTCAACTACATTAGGAATAAGCACTACACCTTCTCTCAAGTTCCAGACATTGGCAGTATCACCCTCTGTTGCAAAATAACTGAATGTATTCCTCTCTTGACGTTCCACACCCTGCGATTCCGCCATAAACGCAAGACGCTCACTGACCCTTTCACATACTTCAACAAAATTCTCGGAATGACTACACCAGTAAATCAAGGACGTATCCAACTCTGCCTCTGTTACACCATGTTTGCGCAAGGCAGATTGAGTTAAAACATATCTATTTTCCTGCAAGTCGCCGGGCTGTAATTCTGCCATAGCAAGAGCTAAATGATAATCCACAAGGATATCTTCCATCTCATCCTCCGACAAGACATACGAGGGTCTGCTTGGAGAGCAAGAAAACAACACAGCCGAAAGGGCAAGTAAATAGAAATATTTCATCAGTTCATAACGAATTTATCAATTCATAAATGCCTGCAATTGCTTGTGACGAAACAGAATTAAGGCTATTACACCGCACGAAATACATGCATCGGCAAAATTAAATATTGGCGAGAAGAATATGAAATGCTCGCCTCCGCAGAAGGGCATCCATTCTGGCCAGTTCCACTCCACAAGTGGAAAGTAGAACATATCTACAACTCTACCATAGAATAAACTATCGTAACCAGTACCAAAGGGTACAAATTCCGCCACCAATGGAGGTTGAGGATTATTGAAGATGGCACCATAGAACAGACAGTCAATGATGTTTCCTGCTGCACCTGCCAATATCAGCGACATACAAATCAAGAACAGGTAGTCTACACCACGCCTAATAAGTTTTATCAGCCAATATACCATGAAGCAGACAGCAACGATACGAAAAGAGGTCAGCAACAATTTGTCCATTAACTCCATACCAAAGGCCATACCTCTGTTCTCGGTAAACAGTATCTTAAACCAGGGCGTTATCTCTAAGACCTCGTGCATATACATATTGGTCTTCACCCATATTTTGATAACTTGGTCTATTAGTAAGGCCGCCAGCGTTATACTGGCGGCCGTAATAACTTGCCTATTCTTTCTGCTCATGCTTTAGGGGTATTAAACCTTTTCCACTGCTATTGCCTCGCCTGCAAAGCGAACCTCTGTGGCGAGAACCTGGCTTGCCACGTAGTCGTAGTTGGCACTAAGGCAAGCACGTGTATCCTCGTTGTCGGGCAGGGTAACGATGATGCGGTCGGTAATCTCAAAGCCGCTGTCCTTGCGCAACTGCTGGATAGAGCGGATGATTTCGCGTGCCATACCTTCCAGACGGAGTTCCTCGGTGATGGTGAGGTCCAGGGCAACGGTGAGTGTACCTGCATTTGCAACGCTCCAGCCAGGGATGTCCTCGCTATAGATTTCCACGTCTTCCAGTTCTATCAGTGCCTCTGCACCTTCAACCACGAGGGTAACGCTGCCCTGCTCCAGCATGGCTATCTGCTCCTGTCCCATTTCCGCTACGGCAGAAGCCACGGCCTTCATCTGCTTGCCAAACTTCTTGCCCATGGTGCGGAAGTTGCACTTCACCTTCTTCACCAGCATGCCGGCACCTTCCACGAACTCTATCTCCTTTACGTTTACCTCGTCCAGGATGAGCTGCTTCATTACCTCTATGCGCTCCTGCTGCTCGGCATTGAGTGCAGGGATGGCAATGCGCTGAAGGGGCTGCTTAACGCTGATGGCCTCCTTCTTGCGGAGGGAGTGGATCATGCTGGTTACCTGCTGGGCAAGTGCCATTCTCTCCTCCTGCTCCACGTCGATGACTGAAGTGTCGGCAACGGGGAACTTGGCCAGGTGCACGCTACGAACCTCTGCCTCGCCGCATCCCTCGTGCAGGTCGCGGTACAGACGGTCGGCATAGTATGGCGCTATGGGTGCCATGAGGCGGGCAACGGTCTCCATACAGGTGAACAGGGTCTGATAGGCAGACAACTTGTCCTGAGTCATCTCGCCACCCCAGAAACGCTTCTTGGAAAGGCGCACGAACCAATTGCTGACATTATCAACTACGAAGGTCTGGATGAGACGTCCGGCACGTGTGGGTTCGTAGTCCTCATAGCACTGCTCTACGTCGCGGATGAGAGAATTCAGCGAACTCAAGATCCAACGGTCCATCTCGGGACGCTCGGCTACGGGCACCTCGTCCTCAGCAAAATGCCATCCGTCCACGTTGGCATACATGGTCAGGAATGAGTAGCTCTGATACAGTTTGCCGAAGAAACTGCCCGATACTTCCTTCACGCCATCCACGTCGAACTTCAGGTTGTCCCAGGGCTGTGAGTTGGTTATCATGTACCAGCGTACGGCATCCGAACCATACTGGTCGATAGCGCCGAAGGGGTCGATGGCATTGCCCAGACGCTTGGACATCTTCAGGCCGTTCTTGTCAAGAACAAGACCATTGGAGATAACTGCCTTGTAGGAAACTGAGTCAAACACCATTGTTGATATGGCATGCAGGGTAAAGAACCATCCACGTGTCTGGTCAACGCCCTCGGCAATGAAGTCAGCAGGGAAGCAGATGCCGTTGTCCAGTTCCTCCTTGTTCTCGAAGGGATAGTGAATCTGGGCATAAGGCATGGCACCAGAGTCGAACCAAACGTCGATGAGGTCCAGTTCGCGGGTGAGCACAGCCCCACTCTCACCAACCAGCTTGATGTGGTCAACATAGGGACGGTGCAGGTCTATCCTGTCGTAGTTCTCCTGAGACATGTCACCAGGAACGAAGCCCTTGTCCTTCAAGGGGTTGCTTTCCATCACGCCTGCGGCCACGGCCTTATCTATCTCGTTGTAGAGTTCCTCCACGGAACCGATGCAGATTTCCTCGCGAGTGTCGCGGTTGCGCCAGATGGGCAGAGGTGTGCCCCAATAGCGTGAACGTGACAAATTCCAGTCGTTCAGGTTCTCCAGCCACTTGCCGAAGCGGCCTGTACCGGTGCTTTCGGGCTTCCACAGGATGGTCTTGTTCAGTTCCATCATGCGCTCCTTGGCGGCGGTAGAACGGATGAACCATGAATCCAGTGGATAGTACAGGACGGGCTTGTCCGTACGCCAGCAGTGGGGATAGTTGTGCACGTGCTTCTCTATCTTGAATGCCTTGCCCTCTTCCTTCATCTCTATGCAGAGCAGTACGTTGAGGTCCATATCCTTGGCGGCAGCCTTCTCGTCGTAACCGTTAACGTTATACTTGGGGTCGTAGGCATTCTTTACATACTGTCCCTGGTGCTTGGCATAGGCTTCCTTGTTGACACAGAGGTCGTAGAACTCGGGGTTCATATCCTCGGGCATGAAGTACTTGCCAGTGAAGTCCACCATGGGACGTGTGTCGCCAGCCTTGTCGATGATGAAGAGGCTGGGTATGCCAGCATCCTTTGCCACCTTGGCGTCGTCGGCACCAAAGGTGGGTGCGATGTGCACGATACCGGTACCGTCCTCGGTGGTTACATAGTCGCCGGGGATTACGCGGAATGCCTCGTCCTCCTTCACCACGGGCTTGCCGCCCTCAATGGCGCAGGGCTTCACCCAGGGCATCAGCTGCTGGTACTTGATGCCAACCAGTTCCGAACCCTTGCCTTTCCAGAGGATTTCCAGTTCCTGGCCTTCCTCTGCCTTGAAGTGTGCTGATACGAGGTTCTCGGCAACGATGTACACTGCCTCCTGCTGGGTATAGGGGTTCTGGCCCTTCACGGCCACGTAGTCAATCTTGGGACCTACGCAAAGTGCGGTGTTTGAGGGCAGGGTCCATGGGGTGGTTGTCCATGCAAGGATGTAAAGGTTCTCCTTTGGCAGGACTGAAGCGGCTTCGCATCCGTCCACGGAGAGCACGGCAAACTGTGCTACGGCGGTGGTGTCCTTCACGTCGCGATAGCAACCAGGCTGGTTCAACTCATGGCTGCTGAGGCCTGTACCTGCGGCGGGAGAATAGGGCTGAATGGTGTAGCCCTTGTAGAGCAGGTCCTTGTTGTAGAGCTGCTTGAGCAGCCACCACAGGCTCTCGATGTACTTGTTGTCGTAGGTGATGTAAGGGTTCTCCATGTCCACCCAGTAGCCCATCTTGTGAGAAAGGTCGGTCCACTCGGAGGTGTACATCATCACGTTCTCGCGGCAACGGCGGTTATAGTCCTCAATGGAAATCTTGGTGCCGATGTCTTCCTTGGTGATGCCCAGTTCCTTCTCCACACTGAGTTCCACAGGCAGGCCGTGTGTATCCCAACCGGCCTTGCGCTTCACCTGGAAGCCCTTCATGGTCTTGAAACGACAGAATGTATCTTTCAAAGAACGGGCAAGTACATGGTGAATGCCAGGATGTCCGTTGGCTGATGGAGGACCCTCAAAGAAGATAAACGAGGGGCAGCCCTCTCTCTCGGTCATACTCTTGTGGAACACATCCTCGGCGTCCCATTGTGCAAGAACCTCGCGATTCACTTCGCTCAGGTTCAGTTTAGTGCGTTCAGCAAATTTATTGCTCATTGTATCTTGTATATATATATTATTTCTCGGGCGACAAAATTACAATTTTTTATTTGCATACGCAAACATTCCCCAGTCTAATTCGTTCTGAAAGCCGAATACTGGGATAAAGAAGAAGAATTGAATGAAAATGATGCCGAGTTATAATTAGGGAATAACATTGTTCCTTTTAGTACACTCTCTTTGCATAAAAAGCTCCATGTACGGTTATTAAAAGTTTAAAGACCAGGAAACAAATACATGAAATACGTGTCTATAAATTTGTACCCAACGTTGAGTACAATTGTACTTAATGTTCAGTACAATGCTCCCCAATGCTTGGTACAATGCTCCCCAATATTGAGTCTATTAAATGAACGGGGTTCTTTTTGCTTATGCGTATCGTTCCTAATGGGAATTCATCTAAGTCACGCTATTTATATCCATAATGCTCTTAGCAACAACAGGACAAAAAGAAGGTTTCGTTAGCGCAGAACAGTCTAATGACCAATTTGGGTTAAAACAGAGTGTACAACAGAGTTAGTGCCATGATGGTCAGAAGAAGGTGCATGTCGTTAATGGAAAAACCAGAAGAAGTGTATGCTGTGCTGCAATATTGCTGGGAACCAGATACCAACTTATTGATGATAAGACGAATAACGAAATAAACGAATATACCAGTCACAATACCCAACAAACCGCCACAAAGCACATCCAAGGGGAAGTGTACTCCCAGATAAATGCGACTGAAACCGACCACAGAAGCCCATACCATTAGGCAAATAGTCGTTATTCTATGTTTGAAGACCAATGCAAGGAAAGTGCCTACAGCAAAAGTGTTGGCAGCATGCGAACTGACAAACCCATACTGTCCCATCCTACCTGCTATATGGCGAACCTGGAACATGATTTCCGGGTCGTGAGTAGGCCTGAAACGAGCCACCCAAGGTTTCAGCAACGAGGAACTTATCTGGTCGGCAAGAAGAATGCACAAACCAATGCCAAGAAATACAAGCAATGCTTCCTGCCAAGGACGGTTTCTTAGGACAATGAAGATAACGGCTAAAAGCATTAACGACCATGTCCACGTATCGCTGAATTTCAACATCATTCCATCCAACAAAACGTTGTTGCAGTGATTGATGTAAAGTAACAGTTCTGTGTCAAAAGAAGGAAACGTCATAATGTGTGTATGTGAAGGAGTTATATTGTTTCAAATGTCTTGGTTTCTATCCATCCCACCTTTCCGTCGGCAATCTGAATCTCTGCCCAGTCGCGCATAGAGTTGTCCTTAATATCCACTCGTGTACCCTCGTGAATAACAAAGAGGTCTGTACCGGATTGAGTTGGTGTGCTCTTTACTGTAACAGCAGGTTCCATGATAATCCCAGCAGTATGAGTGTTGTTATAATTTCTAAGATTATAGGCAAGGATATTGAATAATACACACAGGGACAACATGGCTATGGCTCCGAAGAAACCTGACTTGCGCAACAGCAGAGATGAACAATACAGATACAGGGCAACAAGCACAAGCATGCAAACAAAGGCGGCTATGGCACAATATGCCCATTCTGTTACAGAACGGCTATGCATGAGCGTTTTCCACGCAGAGACGAAAAAGATTTCATGGCGTGGAATAATTCTGTCCACAGTCTTGCTTCTTGCCATACTGAGGTTAAAGCGTATATCCTCGTCGGAGGGATCCAATTGGGAAGCGCGTTCAAACCATAAGACAGCCTTGGCAATATTGTCCTGACGATAATAGGTACATGCCAGATTATAGAATATATCCGAACTTTCGCCTATCTGCGTCAGTTGCAGATACAAATGTTCGGCTGTTGCAAAATCCGCATTGGCATAGGCAGAATCTGCCTGGACCTTGATTATGTCTATCGAATCCTGTGGCATGTCCAAAGCCTTCATCGGCAAAGAAACTAAACCAAGAAGGATTAGAAGATAAGATATCTTTCTCATAAAATTTAGAGATGGTTATTGGAATGTTATCTTTGATATGTATAGAAGATAAAGTACCCTGTCCATAGCAGGATTTACAGGTTCTTGTCTAAACTATTGATGGCCTGCGTGGCTGTTTCATAAATCTTATCCATCGTTGCTATCGGATCGCCAGGGGCAAAACGTGCAAATTCGCATGACTCAAGCACTTCCATATACTGACGTATGAGAGTTTCGTCTACACCACGTTTAATAAGTGCCTCGTTCACATTCTCCTTGGACAGATGTGTCATAGGGATATTGAGCTTGTCACCAGCATATCCAAGCAGTGCTCTCAGTGTTTCCTCGTAGAAAGCTTCGGCTTCATGCTTTTTCAATAGTTTATAAGCGAGTTTCAGACGTTTCGCAGCTTCCTTACCAGCCCTCTTGCCCTTCTTTCTGGCGATATCTGCATTGGCCTTGGCCTGTCGATAAAATATTGCCAGCACAACAAGGAAGACTGCTAAACTGCCAAGATAAGCCATAATGTAGACAAGCGTTCCAAAGAAATTGTCTATGTTCTTGCGAATGCTTGTCGCTTTGGTCTTGATATAATGGATATCGGAGGAAAGGACCCTGAGGTCTTCCTTCTCCTGAATGGTGGAAGTTCCAGAAACAACCTTCCCTTTGGCAACTGCCAGATGGAAGGAATCTGTATTCAATGTAACAAACTTCTCTTTCTCTGGATTGAAGTAGACAAACTCAATAGGAGGGATAGAGTATTTGCCACCGTGCCGAGGCACAATGACATAGTCAAACACAATGTTACCCTTTGCGCCTGCCAATGTATTGGTTGTCTTGTTTGTCTCCTTCGGAGTATAAATCTCAAAGTCCTTGGGAACGTCCACAAGGGGAGCCTTCATCAACTTCATATTTCCTTGACCAGAAACAACAATACGTAGATTGGCGGCATCGTTGGCGTCAAGTTGTTCTGGACTGAGTGTACCTGTCATTGTGAATTTGCCCACTGCACCGGAGAAGTTTTCTGGCAGAGGTTCTGGCAGAGACTTGACGTCTATTTCCAATTTGGGAGTGCTTATGGTCTTCTGTACTGTTTGTGTAAGTGAGCCACCGCCGAAGAAGATGTCAAATGGGTCCGCATATGGATTGGCAACCTCAATCACAGCTTCAAAAGACACACTGGGTATCGTCAACTTTCCGCTCTTCTGTGGGAACAGGACATACTGACGCCATATAGCAGTACCATAGTTGCGTCCGTTGTAATGCTCATATTTGAGCGACAGTTGAGCCTTGCTGTTCAGTTCCTGACAATGGAATCCGTCAAGTTCTGGCATCTCACCTGCCAACTGACTGATATTTACTAAGGTGTACAATTTATATGTCAACACAACAGCTTCCTGTTCGTACACCTTGGTCTTACTGGCTGTAGCTGTGATGAAAAGGTCGCTATCACTGATGGTGCCATCCGAACGTCTGCTACGTTGCGAACGAGAACTGCGAGAAGCAGAACTTCCTCCGGAATGAGAGTTCTGGGATGCTGGCAATATCCTTACGCTTGCAGTACCGCTTTGAACCGTCTTGCCACTGATTTTAACATCTGCCTTAGGTAAAGTGAATTCGCCTTCTTCCTTTGGTAAAAGTACATATGTAAATGTGATACTGCTGGAATGAGTTGTCTTGCCATTAACTGATTGGAAAGAACTCTGATGACTGGTGGAAGGGCCATAAAGAACCTCAAAACCTGGAAAATCACCGACACGAAAGTCTTCCACATCCTGAGTATCGACTACATAGCTTACATTTATACGACGACCTACCTCGCATGTTTCAGGAGCCTGCAGACGAACTGTCTGTGCTACTGAGGCTATAAAACTTGCAATAGAGACGTATAGAATTAGAAATATCCTCTTCACGGTTGTATTGTATTATAATCTGTTATGTTCAAATTCCTGGGTCTGAATAACATCGCACGAACCTTACCATTGCTTCTGCAACCTTCTGCGTGGAGCCTCTTGCTGCTGTCGCTGTATCTTCTCCTGAGTCTCCTTTTCATTTCTCATTGCGGCTTGTAGCAAACGTTCGGCAGTTTCTTTTGACATCTCGGCTTTATCCTGAGATTGAGGCTGGGCTTGCTTCTGTTCCTGCTTCTGTTCCTCTTTCTGCTGGTCTTGCTGATTTTCTTTCTTTTCGTCCTTCTTCTGCTGCTCCTTTTGCTGCTCGTCCTTGTTGTCCTGCTGCTGTTGCTGATTGTCTTGCTGGTTCTTCAGATGCCATTTGGCAAGAACATAATTGTAGCGTGTCTCGTCGTTGGAAGGATCATTCCGCAAAGACTCCTTATAACATTCCACAGCCTCGGAATATTTCTTGGAAGCCTGGAACAGTACACCCATGTTGTGATATATGTCGGAAAGCCTTTGCTTATCCTTCTCGTATTTGGATGCAGCCAGGTATTCCTTCATTGCTTCTTGTGCATTATTTTGGCGCAGAAAGGCATTGCCAAGATTATATCGGGTAATTGCAAAAGTAGAATCTATATCCTGAGCCTTCTTGTATTGGACGATAGCCTTTTCGGAAAAGTCGTTTCCTCCAAGGGTATCCGACATCAGTCGGTTGCCTCTGCGTACATAGTCACGAACATTCTGTGCATCAGAGACTACACAAAAGCAAGCAGAGAGAAAGAGAAGTATAAATAGACGTTTCATGACTTTAACATAAATTGCTGAATTATCGTTTCTTCGTAAACAAGGTAAATCTCTGCAGGATATGATTCTCCCGTTCCATAATGAACACGTCCAAAAGGAGGAAGAACAACGAAAGGAGAAGGAATCCCTGGAACTGCTCGTCATACTCAGAGAAGACTGTTGATTCCATCTCTACTCTGCCAAGATTCTCGACATACTTGTTCAGTTTCTTTTGAGCAGAACTGCTATTGTCCACATAAATGTAATTACCATTACCTGCATTGGCTATCTCACGGCACATGTCTTCATTCAGACGGGACACTACCGTATTACCCTCGTTATCAACGATAAACTGGCTTGTACCTGGGATAGGAATTGGTGCTCCCGATGGTTCTCCAACACCAAGAACATAGACATGCATACCCTTGGATGCAGCTTCCTTGGCAGCATCCACTGCCCCACCCTCGTTGTCTTCGCCATCAGTAATAACAAAGATAGCCTTGGAAACATCCTCGTTTGATGTGAAACTATTTGTCGCCAGCGATATGGCTGCAGCAATATCAGTACCCTGCATTTCTATAAGCGCAGGGGATATTGTCTGGAGAAACATCTTGGCAGAAACATAGTCGCTGGTTATAGGCAACTGGACATATGCCTGACCGGCATATATGATAAGACCGATCTTATCATCAGTCATATTGTCCACAAGATTGGATACCATCATTTTGGCCTTCTCCAAACGATTGGGACGAACATCCTCAGCAAGCATACTGTTACTGATGTCCATAGCGATGATGGCCTCAATGCCACTACGTTTGCGAGTGTCCACTCTGGTACCATACTGTGGACGTGCAAGAGCAATTACCAAGAAGAGCAAAGATAACAGTAAGGACCAGAACTTCAGTTCTCTTCTCAACTTTGACACATCCTTCATCTGAGGCTTGAGCAATGCAAGGTCGCCAAAGCGTTTGAGATTGCGTATCTTCTTGTATGTCCAAACATAGTGCAGTACTGCCAACAGAGGAAGCAGAAACAGTATATATAGGTATTCGGGATTCTCAAATCTAAACATAGGTCAATATAGATATATTAAGGTATGCGCTTCAGAACAGTAACCTTCAAGAGTAAGGATAGAGCCAAAGACAAAAAAGCGACAATGGCAAAGGATTGGTAAGCCTCGTAGCGCTTAGAATATTTACGCACATTCATTTTGGTACGTTCAAGCTTATCTATCTCCTGATACACCTCAAACAACTTTTCTGTATTAGTAGCACGATACGTCTTGGCGTCAGTCTTCTCAGCAATCATTGACAAAGTCTTGGTATCTATTTCCACAGGTACATTGACATATTCCTTATGTCCCCCTACCATTTGCGGATATGGAGCCGTTCCATTGGTGCCTACAGCCACGGTATAAACCCTGATACCAAAGCTCTTGGCTATATCGGCTGCCATGCCTGGTGAAATGTCGCCACTATTGTTGGTTCCGTCTGTAAGCAGTATAACAACCTTACTCTTTGCCTTTGATTCCTTCAAACGAGAAACTGCATTGGCAAGCCCCATACCGATGGCGGTTCCATCCTCCAGCATTCCTCGCATTGCCATATTACAATCAATACCATTCAACAGATTCAACAAAGCTGTATGGTCCATTGTCATGGGGCATTGGGTGTAAGCTTCGCCTGCAAAAATCGTAAGGCCAATGTTGTCGTTCTCTCTGCCCTTAACAAATTCAATGGCTACGTTACGTGCTGCATGGACTCGATTTGGTTTCAGGTCTTCTGCAAGCATACTGGTAGATACGTCCATACACAACATGATGTCTATGCCTTCTACGCTCTTATTGCTCCAAGAATTGGCTGTCTGCGGACGAGCCAATGCGCACACCATAGCAACATACCCTATGATGGTCAATATAAATGGAACATGAATAAGCCAAACCCTCCAAGTCTTAGGGGTACGCAAAAAGCTTAACGTCGAACTAACCTGTAACGAAGGAGTCGACTTCTTGTATTTAAGCACATACCATATAATATAAGGTATAAGCAACAACAATAGTAGAAAATACCAAGGACTATAAAATTCCATAAATGTAAACCGTCTATTCTGTCTTAACTATATCTAAATGGCGGACTCCCTATGCAAACATTTCGTATAAACGCATTACTATTGAGCCCAAGATGAAGACTATCACCAAGACTGAAACTACACATACAATGCGCATAGCAAGAACCTGCATCTGACGTTGCTTGTCCGTCTCCTTAACAACCTCGGGTTCTGGCTTGGCATTTGGTTCTTCCTCTAACTTTGTTTCATTAACATACTGCAGGGCAGCCATAAGATTGGCATCGTTCTCATTAATCTGAGGGTTCCATTTGGCAAACTTCACAAGGTCGGCAGTACGGAAAATCTCGCGCAGCTCCTCTAAACTCTGCTCATCACCCTCTTGCATCAGACGGTCAATTATCTCATGACTTGTCATCTCCATAGCAGAGAAAGCATACCTGTCCCTAATATATGTTCTAAGTGTGTCGGTAAGCAACGTATAGTATTCCTTGCTATCTTCCTTAGCCCATGTGCGCTGTTCCTTTATGCGCTCTATCTCGTTGATAGCAACCTGATGTGCCGGTATCTTCTTCTTTCTACGGACAAGACGGAATATTGGCTTGCCTTTTTTAATTAGAATACTCATGACAACAATCAGTGCAATAAATGGGATTGTCATCAACAAGCCATAGGCTATCTGCTCCCAGTCCTCCCAACTGAATGGCAGTTGTTGAATGTCACGATTAGGAAAGAAGTGCTCGGCATTAAGCGTATCTACTTCAAGGGTATAGACCTTAAAGGCCAGAGGTTTGCTTTCATAGACTGCAGAATCAACACTTACCTGAATTGGGGGAAGATAATAATAAGCAGAATCCCAAGCCGTAATAACATAGCGCTGGGTTATCTGCCATTGGTTACCGTTATTAATTTCAACGGTATCAAGATTGTCCACCTCAACTATCTCTACGTTAGGGAGAATCTCCATACCCTTCTTCAACACTGGCATTTGCAATGTCTTTTCCGCAGGCATGGTTACCTGCAACTCAAGACCATCTTGCTGCCCTACGTAGAATTGGACACTATCCAATCTGGCTGTTACAGTAACCTGAGCAAACGAGGTGGAAACAAGAAACAAAGCAACTGCTATCATGGCAATCACTCTGTTGTATATAGTCAAATACCCGACAAAGGTCTTCATCATGTTCTTTTGCATTTCAGAGAATCATTTACTTCTGTTCACAAGAGGCTGGGCAGCCAATCAAGAACGCTGCTTGAAAAGTCCCATCAGGGCTGTTACATAATCTTGGTCGGTACGTACACTGACATTGTCCACACCACTGCGTGTGAACGTATCCCGAAGATGGTTCTGCTGACTTCTCCACCAGGCACTGTGCTGATTGCGCACTTTCTTGCTGCTGGTGTCTATAAGCATTTCTTCTCCCGTCTCGGCGTCACGTATCTGCATCAAGCCTACATCTGGCAACTCGGCCATACGGCGGTCATATACCTGAACAGCAACCACATCGTGCTTACGATTAGCGATTGTCAGAGGTTGCCTAAAGTCCTTTTCATCAATAAAATCGCTTATAAGGAAGGCGGTGCATCTACGCTTAATTGCCGATGTAAGATATTCTACTGCTTGACCAACATTTGTACATTTGCTCTCGGGTTGGAACTCCAACAACTCACGAATGATATACAAGATGTGTTTGCGTCCCTTCTTCGGAGGGATAAACTTCTCTACATGGTCAGAGAAGAAGATGACGCCAATCTTGTCATTATTCTGAATAGCAGAGAAGGCCAAAGTGGCAGCTATCTCTGTCAGCATATTGCGTTTGGTCTGTACACTGGAGCCAAACTCCAAACTGCCACTGACATCTATGCAGAGCATAACTGTGAGTTCACGCTCCTCTTCAAAGACCTTGACAAAGGGTTTATTGAATCTTGCCGTTACATTCCATTCTATATCGCGGATGTCATCGCCATACTGATATTCACGCACTTCAGCAAAAGCCATACCCCTACCTTTGAAGGCAGAATGATACTCGCCTGCAAAAATGTTGTTGGACAGACCTTTTGTCTTGATTTCTATCTGCCTGACTCGCTTAAGCAATTCATTTGTTTCCATGCCGCCTTGTTTGCACGATGCGTTGGTAACACTTAGGGTACCTCTACCTTATTAATTATCTTGCTAACAATCTCCTCGGCTGTAATGTTATTGGCTTCTGCCTCGTAAGACAAACCTACACGATGACGAAGTACATCATGAGCCACGGCACGAACATCTTCTGGTATTACATATCCACGACGCTTGATGAAGGCATAGGCTCTGGCTGCCAAAGCAAGATTGATGCTGGCACGAGGACTTGCTCCAAACTCTATGTAATCCTTGATATCCTTCAGATTATACTTCTCGGGATAACGGGTTGCAAACACTATGTCCGCAATGTACTGCTCTATCTTCTCGTCAAGATAAACCTGACGAACAACTGCACGAGCCTCCATAATCTCTTGGGTTGTCATTAGTGGCTTAACCTCCGGAGCCTCGCCCTTGATATTCTGGCGAACGATGAGTTTTTCCTCCTCCAGCTTGGGATAGTCAATGATAACCTTTAGCATAAAACGGTCCACCTGTGCCTCGGGCAAAGGATATGTTCCCTCCTGCTCAATTGGGTTTTGGGTGGCAAGCACCAGAAATGGTTTGGGCAGCTTGAAGGTTTCCTTGCCAATTGTGACCTGACGCTCCTGCATGGCCTCGAGCAAAGCGCTCTGCACCTTGGCCGGTGCACGGTTTATCTCATCTGCCAATACGAAATTGGCAAATACAGGACCTTTCTCCACCTGAAAACTCTCTTCCTTCTGGGAATATATCATCGTACCGATAACATCAGCAGGCAAAAGGTCTGGGGTAAACTGAATACGGCTGAATTGTGCATCAACAAGGGATGCCAAAGTTTTAATTGCCTGAGTCTTTGCCAAACCAGGTACACCTTCCAGCAGTACATGACCATCGCTAAGAAGACCTATCAGCAAAGATTCCACCAAATGCTTTTGTCCAACAATAACCTGTGCCATTCCTGTCTGAAGGTTGGTCACAAATGCGCTCTGACGCTCAATCTGCTCATTAAGAGCACGGATATCAAACGAGTTCATATTCCTATAAAATAGCTTTAATTATTCCGTTTGCAAAGGTAACAAGATTATATTATATTCCAAAGACGAAATGTTTAAAAAGTCCTATACAACGCACAATGCTGGTAAAAAATTGTTAAACGTCAATACTAGTGAAAACGATATACGGAAAGGTCCTTCATTAATACGGACATACGGCAATAGCCTACATCATGCATGCTATTGCCGTAATTTATCGGGATTTGATGTCTGTCACCTGTTTACCGGGGTTTTCTTTACCAATTTCGGTATTCGGATTTTATCCCCAGTGTGAATGATGTTTGGATCCTCAAAGTCATTGAACACAATAAGGTAACGCACGAGTTCCCTGTCTCCAAGTTCCTGTTTGGCAATCTTATACAAGGTTTCACCTACCTGCATATAATGCACTCGTCCGGCATCTCCCACAATCCAATATTCGCCGCCAGGCACCTGTGGGAAATACTTTGCTATTTCTGCAGGATCTTCTTCCTTTACCACATGTTCTGGTTTCGCTATCGTATCTGTTGCAGTTTCAACAGAATCTGTCGTCAAGGTATCTGTAAGCAATGTGTCTGTACACTCTGCCGGCGCCTGCATTTCAAGTGGAGCAGGCTGTCCAACCTCCTTTGCAGCAGTACCCTCGTCCAGATGCTCTGGATATAAGGCTATATCAAATCTGGAGAGCACCTGATAACGTCCTGCTGCATAAGACAGCGCCATAAGAAGGATTGTGGAAATAACATACAACCACTTGTGCGTCGACCCCTTGGAATCGGATTCCAAAGAAAGCACACTGTCTGATGCCATAGGATATGAGGGATTTTCCTCATTGATATGACTATCCACCCTGGACTCTACCGTTTCAACTGCAACAGAATCTGGTTGTGATACAACTTGGTTTTCATCAGTGGCAGTAACACTCACCTCCTCTTCCGTCTGAACAACATCAGGCGATTCGGTTTCTTCAGTTATCTCTTGACTTTCCTCCTTCAACTCGCCGGTGTCGTCGGTGTCTGCAGTTGCCTCTATGGCAATTCCAGGAGTCTCATCCAATCCAGCATCCGACAAAGATTGCTCGTTATACTGCTCAGGAATACGTTCCATTTCTTCTATAGAGGTGGATTCGTTCAGGAGAGTTGTCTCGAAATCAGCAAAAGGACGGTTTACCGTTTCCTTAAGAACTGAGTCTGGAGTAAAAGACAGTTTGGTATGACCTGCGATAACGATACGTTCTCCTGTGTTGACATTGACGCTCTCCCTGTCGGAAACATTTATCAGCTTGAATGTACCGAAACCCTTAATTTTCACTATCTTGTCAATAGCTATATATTCCTCAACAATCTCAAAGACGGTCTTAATAAAGGCACTTGCCGTCTTCATATCCATACCTGACTTTTCTGCAAGAACGGATGCCAAGTCCTGAATACTCAGTTTGTTGTTCATCTTACATTCCTCCTAAACATTATTGTATCTTGTTCTTCAGATTGGTACTCTGCTTGAAACCTACCACTATCTTTGGCGGAACCAGCATTCTCTGTCCCGTTGTCGGCGAAACGAGAACACGTTCCAAACGCTTCTTGGTCTCGAACGTGCCAAAGTTAGATACCATTATAGAATCCTCTTCGCACAGATGCTCTGTAATTCCCTGTACCAGAGCATTCACTCTATGCTGGGTCTCTCTGGCATTGGACTTGGTCCTGCGTGCCAACTCTGCTATGAATTCCTTGTTGTTCATATTGTATTACGGGTATCTATTAATATTCTATTATGGTATTATTCCGAAACTTCGGCATACAAGTCAAAATCGTCTGCCTGGGTTATGCACACCTTACAGAATAGTCCTGGTGCAATGCCCGGTGAAGTCTGTGGAATAAGCACTTCCGGATCCACATCAGGCGAATCATACTCCGTGCGTCCGATGTACCAGTCACCTTCCTCTCTATCTACCACAACAGTCATTTCCTTGCCAACCTTATCTTCTTGTATCTCTGCAGATATTCTCTGTTGCAGTCTCATCAGTTTGGAGAGTCGTTCCTGTTTTACCTCCTCTGGCACGTTGTCCTGATACAGTCTGGCACTGGGGGTACCGCTTTCTTCGCTATAGGCAAAAGCCCCCATTCGTTCAAAGCGTGCCCAGCGAACGAATTGCATCAATTCCTCAAAATCTTCATCTGTCTCTCCGGGAAAGCCAACCATCAGTGTGGTGCGCAGATGAATGCCGGGCACTTTAGTGCGTATCTGCTCTATCAGCCTATAAGTCTCTTCCTTGGTAATATGCCTATGCATAGCCTGGAGCATATTGTCCGAGATATGCTGCAGAGCAATGTCCAGATACTTGCAAACATTGCCATTCCTGCTGATTACGTCCAATAGTTCCATGGGGAAATCAGTGGGGTATGCATAGTGAAGACGTATCCATTCCACACCCGGCACGTCGGCTATTTCCTGAACCAGTTGTGCTATACGGCGCTCCTTGTATAGGTCTATTCCGTAAAATGTAAGTTCCTGTGCAATGATTTGAAACTCCTTGACTCCCTGCGAAACCAGATGGCGCACCTCATCCAAAATCTCCTCCATTGGGCGGGAGCGATGGGGTCCTGTTATGATGGGTATGGCACAATAGGCACACTTGCGGCTGCAGCCTTCGGAAATCTTCAGATAGGCATAGTGAGGAGGAGTGGTTATGTGACGCTGGCTGGAAATGGAGTGGTCGTAGGCATGTCCCAAGTCATTCAAGAGATCTGTCCAATCAAACTTGCCATAGTATTTGTCCACCTCGGGGATTTCCTTGCCCAAATCATCCATGAAACGCTCGCTCAGACATCCCATCACATAGAGTTTCTGTAACGAACCTTCCTCCTTGCGCTGTGCAAGTTCAAGAATCATATTTATGCTTTCCTCCTGAGCATCGGCAATAAATCCGCATGTATTAACGACGGCAATATCTCCTGTCAACTGCTCGGCATCGTGAGTCACCTCATAACCTACAGCCTCCAGTTGTCGCATCAGACGCTCGCTATCAACAAGATTCTTGCTACATCCAAGGGTTACGATGTCTATCTTCATGGCTAATGACTATAAGATGGCTACTTGAACAAGGAGTCTACAAATTCCACACGATTGAAGGGTTGCAGGTCCTCCATTCCTTCTCCCAGTCCAATGTAGCGTACCGGAATCTTGAACTGGTCGGAAATTCCAATTACCACACCACCCTTGGCCGTACCATCCAATTTAGTTACCGCCATGCTTGTGACCTCTGTGGCAGCTGTGAACTGTTTTGCCTGCTCATAGGCATTCTGTCCGGTGCTGCCGTCCAGTACAAGCATGACATCGTTGGGAGCCTCGGGCATTAGTTTCTGCATCACACGCTTTATCTTGGAAAGTTCGTCCATAAGACCCTTCTTGTTGTGGAGACGTCCTGCTGTATCTATGATTACCACATCTGCACCAGAAGACATAGCACTCTGCAAAGTATCGAAGGCAACAGACGCAGGATCACTGCCCATCTGCTGCTTGATGACTGGCACTCCTACCCTTTCTCCCCAGATAACAATCTGCTCTACGGCAGCCGCACGGAATGTGTCGGCAGCGCCAAGCACAACCTTCAGGCCGCTCTGTTTGAACTGGTATGCCAATTTGCCAATCGTTGTGGTCTTGCCAACGCCATTTACTCCTACCACCATAATGACATAGGGGCGTTTACCTTCGGGCAGAACAAATCCCTCGGTATCCTCCGTATTATTCTCTGTAAGCAATTGAGCTATCTCATCACGGAGTATCTTGTTCAACTCGCCAGTACCTACATATTTGTCACGGGCTACTCGTGCCTCGATTCTTTCTATTATGCGAAGTGTCGTGTCCACACCCACGTCGCTGGTAACCAAAACCTCTTCCAGATTGTCCAGTACCTCGTCGTCCACTTTGTCTCGGCCAGCCACTGCACGGGCAATCTTATCAAAAAATCCTGTCTTTGTCTTTTCAAGTCCCTTGTCCAGGGTCTCCTTCTTCTCTTTGCTGAAAAATGAAAACAATCCCATGATAATCTACTACCTTATTCTAAACAATACATGTTGGCAACACCATACAATGCACCAATCAATAACATTTCATCGTGCAAAGGTAATATTTTTTTCTCATTTTTGCCAACATAGTCTTGAAAAATACTGGAGGTCTGCAATGCTCGTTCCTCAAAAGAACCTCGCACATATACAAAAAGGGCCTCCCGAGGACAAAGGATTGACGTCTCGAGAACCAAGGCTTGACGTCCCGAGGACCAAGGTTCGACATCCCGAGGACCGAGGCTTGACGTCCCGAGGACTGTCTTTTCCTGATTTCAGTAGACGTTTTTTTGCTTCATTAGCTGAAAAGATTTACACCTTTTCTCTATCCATACTGTTGATGTTTACGGTATCCTTGATTCCATGCTGTGGCTGTTGACACTTTCCTCAGATGGG
>JAZRCG010000002.1:0-67344 GCA_045659645.1 Bacteroidaceae bacterium
ATTTTCGATGGTATCAAGCCAAATTCGTATTGTAAATGGTTCATCACCAATCGTGACATACGACCATTGCCATCTACCCACGGATGGATGGTTACTAACTGGAAATGAGCATCGAAACTCAATAGATATTTTTCAATAACATCATTGCTCAGCAACAATGCTTTTCTTCGTTCGTTCAGTTGTTTGCAGAATTCTTCTAATTTGGCCGGTACCTTCTGAAAATTCATATACGAACTACCACCCATCCCTGCAGTAACACCTAACAAGCGAAGGTCGCCCTTGGAAGAATCAAATGTACCTTGCATGGTATTGTATTCGCTACCAGTATTCTTCATCACCACTGCAGACAATCCTTTCAGCATTTCTACGGAGAAGTCGGTATGTTGGCGAGCCAACTGCATGGAATGCTCATAAGCGTTCTTCAAATCAAGATTCATCATTTGCTCTTGAATGCTTCTTCCTTTGGCAGAGATACCTTCATCGAAAAGCAACTGATTCTCTATTTCCGTTACGGTACTTCCCTCGATGGCGGTGGAATGTGTAATAAGAGAGTAGAGATAGAACTTCTGATAGTCTATCTGCTCAGCAATGCCCAGACGATGATACTCATCCAGTAAAGCCAACAATTTTTCGTATGGACTTTCTTTGCTCATTTCAGTTCCTCCCAACCTTTCAATATCTCACACATCAGCACGTTGGCTTCGTCGTTCAAGCGTTTCAATTCTGCATGAATTTCGTTCATACGTTCGTGGAAATCTACACCATCGTCTTCGGCTTCTGCTACGCCCACGTAAGCACCAGGGGTGAGCGAATAGTTCTTTTCCTCAATTTCTTGGATAGTGGCTATCTTGCAGAGACCAAGTACGTCCTTATATACACCTTCGCCAAACTTTTCTGTGAGCCATTCGTATTGACGAGCGGTTTCCAAAGTATCTTCCAACGCATCTTCTATGGCTTTCATTTCTGCCTCAATGCGTTTCTTGTCCTTGCGTGAGGCATTGGCAATAGCTTCCTTAGCTTCAGCTTTCTGCTTGTCAAGTGCTGCTTGGGCAGATGCTACTGTTGTATCGCCTAATACTTGTTTGTAATCGTTAAGTAATGCTTGGTATTTCTCCGTTTCACCACGATATAGGTGTACGATGGCTTGCAAGTTGCGAAGCTGCCATTCGGTCCATTTATTAAGGGTACGGTCAACTACCGTGTAGTAATTGCGTGCATCAATAAAGAGTACTTTATCTCTATTTTCTGCACGTTTATTCTTATCAAAGAACCACAACGAACAAGGAAGTGAAAGGGTGTAGAAGAAATTCTTACCTACACTTACCATCACATCTACATCGCCTGTACGTACCAGTTTTTCACGAATATCACGATCTTTGTTAGCACTATCCGTAGCCGAACTTGCCATAACGAAGCCTGCACGTCCGTGGTCGTTCAAATAGGCATAGAAATAACTAATCCAAAGGTAGTTGGCATTGCCAATCTCCTTACTCTTGGCATTTACACCCGGCAAGCCGAAAGGCAAACGACCGGCTGCCCATGCAGATTCGGACTTTACCTTATCCACATTGAACGGGGGATTGGCCATTACATAATCGCACTTGCCTTCCAAGTTGTGGGTATCGTGGTAGAAGGAATTAGCTTCGTCGCCCGATACAATCTTTCCGTTCAATCCATGAACCGCCATGTTCATCAAACAAAGTTGGGCATTGTATTCCACCTTTTCCTGACCGTAGAAAGTCATTTGGGTATTGGCGTTCAATCCTGCATGATTCACAAAATCGCCCGTCTGGACGAACATGCCGCCCGAACCACAGGCTGGGTCGAGCATGGTGCCCGATGTGGGTTCCAACACATTGACCAGCATCTTTACCAATGATTTGGGAGTAAAGAACACACCATCGTCACTGGCTACTGCCTTGGCAAATTTGGAAAGGAAATATTCATAGATACGACCAATTACATCACCACCCACCTCGTCGATGGTCTTGTTGTTGAAGATACGCAACAAATCGCTGAGCAAATCATCTGCAAACATGGTGTAGCTTTTAGGCAAAATACCAGTAAGCTGCTCGCTTTGACTCTCCACCAATTGCATGGCATAATTCACGGCTTCGCCCAAAGAATTGATGTCTTGCCCGTCCTTGGTCTTCAACCCAGCATCGGCAATGTTTTCGGGAAGATTCACCAAATAGTCGTATTGTGCTTCGAGAGGAAGATACAAGGCACTCTTAGCCGCAAAGTCGCTGGGTTCGACAGGCATCACTCTTCCACCTCTTGATGGTCTGTTTTGCAAGATTTCTGCTTCTACCATCTTGAATCGGCTATAGGCATAGCGAAGGAACAACAAGGCAAGAACCGGCATACAATACTGGCTGCTGGTAAGTTTACTGCCTTGTCGGAGCAAATCGGCCGACTCCCATAATTCAGCTTCGAGTTTCTTTATATTGGTCATAATCTTTTCAAATGATTTGTTAGATTGTCTCTATTTTGAAGGTGCAATCAATTCTCGTCTATCCACATTTAAAAGAGTGGCGATTTTATCTAAAGTCGCCAAGTCTGGTTGACTGGAGTTGCTACACCATTTGCTGACTGTACAAGTGGATTTTCCCATTTGTTCTGCCAACCATTTGCCTGTCTTTTGCTGTTCAACAAGTACTACTTTGATACGATTTAGATTTGCCATTATTTCCAAATATATTTAATCCTAACGCAAATATATTAAATATATTCCAAAATAAAGAATTCTATGGTCAGGATTTGCTCATCTCGTGCCTTTTTCGTAACTTTAAAAGAAAAAACATGGCATTATTTGAAGAATACAAGAACCATCCAGACCCATTTGTCTGGGAAAGGGCTAATAATTGGGCAATCGCTATTGGACTTCAATGTGTAGATGGACTTAGTGTATCTGATTTTCTTATCCAGGTAGCTCGACAGGAGATAGAAGGAAAAATCACAATAGATGATGCGCTAGCATTAATTGATGAACATTACGAACAGATAAACTCCAATCGTTCTTCTTATGAAATTATCCCATCTGATTCGGAGGTGAGCAAAAGGATAACAGAGTACAATAAAGCCAGACGACCAGAATTGTATAAATAATGGTCAATGTTACAACTGGCATGTAGTTGTTTTTATCATCAAGCAAGGTACCCCCAAAGCTATTGTTCAATAAATACTACATGTTCAATGGCATTGAACATACCCTTCATACTGAACACTGCAATATTTTTTAAGTTTACCTCTTGAACTACTTTGCATGAACGACAAACACTACAAGAAAAGCATTTTAACCTCTATTTTTGTAAAAAGGTGGCTAAAATCTGACTTAAAACATGATTGTACTCCTTTTTGAGTATATTGAGGATGCATTTTAGGATAGTAAATGTTAAATAAATATGATGATAGACTATTTTTATCGTAAAAATGACTGCAAATTGAATTTAATCGCTAATTTTGCAAGCAAATAGCAAAAAACCGACTTAAAATGATATTAGAGTTTCGTTTAGGTAATATCTTCTCATTTCGAGATGAGATCACTCTTGACCTTCAAGCAGCAAAGATACAGACAGAGAAAGGAAAGGCTTTAAATGGCAATCTTTTCGATATAGCAGGAGGCCAAGCGTTGAAAAGTATCTCTATCTTTGGAGCTAATGCTTCAGGAAAGAGCAATGTGATTAAGGGCATAATTGCATGTGTTGACATGATACGTTCTTCTCATACATATAATGAAGGGACAATTTTTAGTGTTGTACCATTCAAATTTGACGGATATGATCAAAAGCCAAGTTCGTTCTTTGTTCGTTTCATACTTGATGAGATTGAATACGAGTATTCTTTTACGATGACTCGAACTGAGATTCTGACGGAACAACTATATTATTATCCAAAAGGTCGGCGCTCTCTTGTTTTCAGCCGCGATGAAACGAAGGGTGAAGACAAGAAGAATATTTACGAGTTCAAACAAGTCATTAAGCGTCCAATGGATGTGGCTGCCAACACTTCGCGCAAGTCTTTATTTATATCACGAGCAAGCCAGATGGATAGGGATATCGCAAAGCGAGTATACCGTTTTTTTTCTGAAGATATTGTCTTGGATTACAAAGAGTCTGCTATGCCAATAGAAAACTTCATAAAGAACCAGAGAGAAAATATCCTTGAAATACTCAACACGGCAGATAGTGACATCGTAGATATAAAAATTCAAGGAAATTCGTTGAAGACATTTCACCGTAGCAATCCTAACATTGCATTTGACTTTGATACAGAAGAATCAGAAGGTACCAAAACTTTGTTTCAAATGATGCTCAGTATGATTGACATCATTCGCAATGGAAGGACTCTGCTTGTAGATGAAATTGAAACAAGCTTACATCCACACCTTGTTGAATACATTATCAATCTGTTCAACAATAGCGTAAATGCCCAGCTCATTTATACAACTCACAACACACATTTATTGAACACAGATTTCCAGCGTCGAGATCAGGTTTATTTCGTGAACAAACGCATAGATGGATGTAGCGACCTGTATTCTCTTTACGATTTCAAGGATTTCCGAGATACTTTTGACATGGAGAAGGCATATTTGCAGGGTCGTTTCGATGCCATTCCTTTCCTTCAAAAACCACGCATCTAACCTATGGCAAGAAAAACGAGACAATCAAAAGGCAAGCTCATGACCCCGAACTTCTTCGTATTTTGCGAAGGTGAAACAGAGGTGGTATATGTGGAGATGCTTCGTGCACATTTCCGATGTCCAATTCATATTATCGCAAAGAAGACATTGCTCAATATTACTCCTGCACTTGTAGAACGTTGTAAAGAAGCATATCTTCAAACAAAAGACGACCGCACCTTCTTGATGTACGATTTGGATGTGCCATCTGTGCTTGGACGTTTAAAGAAAATTCCTGATGCAACACTTTTATGTTCGAACCCATGCTTTGAGTTGTGGTTGTTGCTCCATGCTACAGAACGTAAGTCTGAAATCAAAACGGATGACGTAGTCAAAGAACTAAGGAAGAGTCTATCGGTATGGAAGAACTACAAGAAATCCGAATTCACAAAAGACCAACAGACATTCTTGTTGTCTAATATGGTTATTGCAATTAATAGAGCTAAAGGTTTGAAAGAGTTCCAAAATCCATCAACGGGCATCTACAAATTGATAGAACTTTTAAATGAAGAAGTAAATAAACAACAGACATAGCTAATCCAAAATCAATAAAATGTGGCAGATTTGTGCTTTTTATGCCTTTTCTTTTGGTTGTTCGGGTAGAAGGTTTTATTAGCGCATAACGGTCTAATGACCGATTTGGGGGTTACCTTCGTTATTTTTCTCTATTGGCCTTGTCTATTAGTTTCTTAATTCTTGATTGTATTGCTCCCTCATTGCGTTTGAATATTGACACAAGTTCTTTTATGCTTCTGTTTTCATAATGTAGAGTAACAAGTAATTTATCATCATCGGTATTCCAAGGTTTATAGGCGTTCGGATATTTCTCGCGCTTCTCGCTAAGTGTATATGCTCTCTCCTTGGTGTTCTCCTCTGGACGTAAGAACATAGAGACATCAAAAGAAAATACTGGATGCAGATAATTAGCTATCGATTGATTTCCAGAGGTGATAGGTGCGATTTCATTTAATGGAATTTTGTAAAGAAGTTCCGGATTGCATGGTTCACCGCCAACACCAAGGATGATTGTTACCGGCATGTGCCGAACTTCGGAGAAATGCTTATAATTCTCAATCCTTTTTATCGGAAACAAGTCCTTGCTCAAATCACGGCTTAGTTTCTCGCGCCACTTACATTCTACGGCAAACTCGTTTTGCCTGTATCGGAACACGAAATCGGGATTGCTGTTATTTTCAGCCTTAACCTTTCCATACGATTTGTCACCTTGCCATTCTTGCAGAATGAGTTCGTCATCTTCCTGAATATTAAACAGGCTGAGCACATAATCCTCAAACTCTCGTCCTTTTAGCAACTCTTCTGATAAAGTGATGGAGTGAAGGCGTGAATAGATAGCAGTATATGTTCTTTGCAGTTGTTTATGGATGGCATGGATTCCCATGTCATTGTAAAACATCCGGAGCAATATCTTGTCCTGTGCCACAGTCCATCGTTCATGTTGACTGTTTTGTTCTGCTACCATAGAACATGTATTTTCATCAACAAGGTTTACAACATCTTCTCGTCCTGCCAACAAGGGGAACACACTGCCATTCTTATTGACATAACCACAAACGACATGCTGGCAAATGGATAATACATATTCATTTCTCAGTCTGGGCGTAGCTCCTTTTCCTCTTGGTTCATCACGTCTCAGAACAACAATAAGCATTCTGTTTTCTTGTAGTGCCCGCTCTATCTGAATGTTGTTTTCGTCAGTGAAGCGGTTCATTACAAACAAAATAGTAGGGACTTTGGCAACGAGTAGCGCCTTCAGTACCTCCGACTCCATGTCGGTAGAATTGAAGCAGGCAATGCAGTCCTTTTCTGTTAGGCTATCCGTCCACTTGAACACTTTGCCATACAGTCCTATCGGCGTCATCTTGGAACAGAGAAATAGCGTTTTTTCTCTATTCATTAAATTTTGATTGCCTATAGTCTCAATTATCTGCATAATTTAAAATATTTACTTGCTTGGAATTACTCCATGCCCCCTGGATCTGGCACATCGCCATTATGTATCTGTGGGGGATACAACTACCCTAATTTCTCTTTCAGGAAGCGACCGGTGTAACTTTGCTTGCATTGGGTTATCTCTTCGGGAGTGCCACATGCCACAAGGTAGCCACCCTTTTCACCGCCTTCAGGACCAATGTCCAGAACATGGTCAGCACACTTGACAACGTCCAGATTGTGCTCGATGATGACAAGCGTGTGACCCTTCTTCAAAAGGGCATCAAAAGAGGCAAGCAGTTTCTTTATGTCATGGAAATGCAAGCCTGTGGTGGGTTCGTCGAAGATGAACATCGTGGGTGCATGCTTGTCCATGCCCAGATAGTAGGCCAACTTCACGCGCTGGTTCTCACCTCCAGAAAGGGTGCTGCTTGACTGGCCAAGTTTGATGTAGCCAAGACCAACGTCCTGCAAAGGTTTGAGAAGTTTCACTATCTTCTTCTCTCCCCACTCCGTAAAAAACTCAATGGCCTGGTTTATGGTCATATCCAGAATGTCATAGACGTTCTTTTCGTGGAATCGAACCTCCAGGATCTCCTGCTTGAAACGTTTGCCATGGCACGACTCGCATTCAAGGACAAGGTCGGCCATGAATTGCATCTCCACGGTAACGGTTCCCTCTCCATTGCACTCCTCGCACCTGCCTCCAGAGGCATTGAAGCTGAAGTATGCCGCCGTGAAACCCATCTGTTGGGAAAGGGCCTGCTGGGCAAAGAGTTTACGTATTTCATCCCACGCCTTAACGTATGTGACAGGGTTGGAGCGCGAACTCTTGCCTATGGGGTTCTGGTCAACGAACTCTATCGCCTGAATGGCATTTGTATCGCCCTCCAAAGCGGCAAACTCACCAGGACGCTCTCCCACCTCATCAAGGTTGCGCTTGATGGCATTGAACAGGATATCGCGTACCAGGCTTGACTTGCCGGAACCACTGACACCAGTCACACAAGTCATCACATTCAGGGGGAAACGCACGTCTATTCCCTTGAGGTTGTTGGCACGGGCGCCACGCACTTCTATATAGCGATTCCATTTCCTGCGTCCTTCGGGTACGGGAATGCTGTCCTTACCAGAGAGGAAATCAAGGGTATGGGAATGTATCTCGGTGAGAGGTGAGGAAGGAACGGTGAGCGGTGAACGGTAAGAGGTTTTATTCCCCCCCTCCGCTTCGCTCGTCCACCCTGTCTCAGGGGGACAAAGAGGATGGGCGGTGAACGTGTCAGCAGATGGTTCAGTAGGGACGCTGCGTGCAGCGTCCGCACAGTTTTCCGTTTTCACTTGGCCGTTATATACTATCCGTCCGCCCAGGCGCCCTGCCTCGGGACCAACGTCTATTATCCAATCGGCGGCACGCATGATGTCCTCGTCGTGCTCTACCACTATGACGGTATTGCCCAAGTCGCGAAGTTGAAGCAACACCTTTATTAGTCTTTCCGTATCGCGAGAGTGCAGACCTATGGAAGGTTCGTCCAGGATATAAAGACTGCCCACAAGAGCCGAGCCAAGCGAGGTGGCAAGATTGATGCGCTGGCTCTCGCCACCCGACAGGGAGTTGGACAAGCGGTTCAGAGTAAGGTAGGGCAAGCCCACATCCATCAGGAACTGAAGCCTGGACCTTATCTCTACGAGCAGACGCATGGCTATCTTCTGTTCATTCTCCGTCAGGTCCTTGGTCAGGTCCTTGGCAAACCATTCGGCAAGTTTGGAGATAGGCCATTCCACCAATTCGGATATCGTGCGTCCGGCCACACGGACATAGTTCGCCTCGGGCTTCAGACGACGGCCAAGGCATTTGGGGCACGTGGTCTTGCCTCTGTATCGGGAAAGCATCACACGGTTCTGTATCTTGTACTGGCCAGCCTTGAGCATCTCGAAGAAAGCATCTATGGAGATAAGTCCCCACTCCTGCTCCTCGGGGAAAAGTGTCCACTCGGCAAGGGCCTTGTCGCTGGGTTTACCGTGCCAGAGCCAATCCTTCTCGGCTTGTGTGAGTTCGTAGTATGGCTTGTGTATGGGGAAGCCTCGCTCGGAGTTGAAACGTATGAACCATGTCTTCCATTCGCTCATCTTCTCGCCTCGCCAGCATTGCACGCAACCTTCGTAGAGGGAAAGGGCGGAATTGGGTATCACCAGACGTTCGTCTATTCCCATAATCTTGCCGAAGCCCTCGCACTCGGGGCATGCTCCCAACGGGGAGTTGAAGGCAAAGAGTTGGTCTGTGGGTTCCTGAAAGACGATACCGTCTGCCTCAAAGCGTGAGTTGAACTTATGAAGTATGCCAGCTGGCAGGAACCTGAGCATCATCTCTCCCCCACCCTCGTAGAATGCCGTCTCCACGCTATCGGTAAGACGGGAGATGGAGTCGTTGTCGTCGCGCACGGAAAGACGGTCGATTACCAAATACACCTCCGAGGGAAGGGCTTTGCTCTCCGTGGCAAGATACTCGTCTATGGTAGTTATCTGTCCGTCCACCTCTATGCGCACGAAACCCTGTTGCTGGTACTTCTTCAGACACTCTCGCACATCTGCCGTGCCATTTTCCTTACATAGATGCATGGGAGCAAGCACCACGAAGCGTGTACCCTGGGTGTACGATGCCGCGCACCTTATCACGTCCTCCACGCCCTGCTTCTTCACCTCCTCTCCACTGACGGGACTATAGGTGCGCCCCACTCGGGCAAAGAGCATGCGCATGTATTCGTATATCTCGGTACTCGTGCCAACGGTGGAACGAGGATTGCGGCTGCTTACCTTCTGCTCTATGGCTATGGCTGGTGGAATGCCCTTGATATAGTCGCATTCTGGTTTGCCCATACGACCCAGGAACTGGCGGGCATAGCTGGAAAGACTTTCCACATAACGGCGCTGACCTTCGGCATACAGAGTGTCGAAGGCAAGGCTTGACTTGCCGGAACCGGATACACCCGTGACGACAATCAGCTTGTCGCGTGGTATCTCCACGTCTATGTTCTTCAGGTTATTGACCCTGGCGCCTTTTATCTTTATGCTTTCCATGACAATTATCTGATTAATGCCCCTAAACCTTAGAGACCTTAGAGACTTTAAGGACACTAAAAAAAACTACAACTTCACCTTCACCCCCTTGCTCTCGTTCTGCATGTGGTCAAGGGCAGTTATCACGTAGACATGCCCAAGTGCATCGTCGGGCAGATTGTAGAACGTGTTGCGTGTGATATGCACCAGTTTGGTGGCATCGTCCAGATTCTGTTTCTCTCCCTTGCGGAAACGGTATATGGCATACCATGCAGCCTGGTCCATGGGCGTCTTGGCCTTGGGTGCTGTCCAGAAGAGCGTAGGACCGTCCTTGGTGGCTATGATGGCTGGTTTGCGTACCTTCTTGGGTACCTTGTTGTCTATCCAGGGCATCAGAGGAGCCAGGGCCAGATGGCGATGATACGAATCCTTGAGCATAGTGGCATAATTACCGGGATTGTCCACTACGGCCTTGGCATACCACTGGCAACTGCCCTCCACTCCGGGCAGAGAGCGCTGCAGGTCGTACTTGGCACGCATCTGATGCTCATAGGGATTGCGCAGGTCGTTGTACTTTACGGTACGCTCCACGTCCTGACCGATATACAGGTGTCTGGCACCAGCATTCTCGCTCCACCATCTTATGAGGGTTTCATAGTCGGCGGTGGGATGGCCTATCTGCCAGTATATCTGGGGAATGTTGTAGTCCACCCATCCCTGGCGCACCCACTCCAGAACGTCGGCATACAGGTCGTCATAGTTCTGCAAACCATTGGTCTCGGAACCATTGGGGTCGTTCTTCTTGTTACGGTAAATGCCAAAAGGACTTACACCGAACTTGCACCAGGGCTTTACGCTCTTGACCGATTCGTTCAGCTGCTTGATGAACTTGTTCACGTTGTCGCGTCGCCAGTCGTCGCGCGACATGCCGTTGCCATACTTCCCGTACGAAACATCGTCGGGTATGGGAAGTCCGTTGGCAGGGTATGGATAGAAGTAGTCGTCTATGTGCAAACCGTCCACGTCGTACCTCTCCACTATGTCCATTGCCACGCGGCAGATGTAGTCGCGGTTCTCCGGCTGTCCGGGATCAAAGAGCATGAGGCCATCGTAATGGAAGAAGCGCTCGGGGTTCTTGAAATACGGATGACTGGCAGCCAATGCCGTCGTGCCCTTCGTCTTGGCACGATAGGGATTTATCCATGCATGGCACTCCATACCGCGACGGTGGCACTCCTCCACCATCCACGCCAAGGGGTCCCAATAGGGTTGGGGCACACGTCCCTGCTCTGCCGTCAGGTAGCGGCTCCATGGTTCCATCTTACTCTCGTACAGGGCATCAGCCTCGGCACGCACCTGGAACATGATGGCATTGATGCCGCAACGTTTCAGTTCGTCCAATTGCATGGTCAGTGTCTGCTGCATCCGCTCACGGCCGATGCCCGTCCACTGGTTGTTGACACACTGTATCCAAGCGCCGCGAAATTCGCGCTTGGGATTGAGCGCCGCATCCTTGTACTCCGTCTTCTCTTTGGGGGACAGACTGCCCTCTGCCTTGCAGATTGCCGACACAAACAGTGCCGCTAATATAATAATGTATTTCATCAGTGTACAAAGATAGCGAAAAAAGGCCTAAGACGTATGCCACACATAGCATTTTCCAGCCAAAAAGACTTCACCACGGCATTTTCAAGGCAAGCGAGAACCTTATTCATGATATTTTTCGTACATTTGCAAAGGATTGTATAACAAAGAAACACGTATTTATGGAAAATCGCAACATTAAAGTTCAGTACAAGCTCTACGCTCCCATGGGCGAGGAGAAAAAGATAGAAATGATCGAGGAAACACGCCCCGACATGCCCTTCCAGTTCATCAGCGGCATGGGCATGGTGCTGGAGGCTCTGGAGAACAAGCTCTACCCCATGCAGGAGGGCGAGGCATTCAAGATTACCCTCAGCGAGGAAGAGGCATACGGTCCCTTCATCCCCGAGGGTGTGCAGGAAGTGCCCGTGGAGGCTTTCTTTATCGAGGGCAAACTGGACACCGAGCATATCTATGAAGGCGCCGTTGTTCCCCTGATGAATGCCGATGGCGAGCGCTTCAACGGCACCATTGCCGAAATTAAGGAAAAGGTTGTTGTCGTTGACCTCAACCATCCCTTGGCAGGCAAGGAACTGACCTTCGAAGGCACCGTAGTAGAGAACCGCGTTGCCACCAACCAGGAAATCCAGGACTACCTCAACAGCCAGGGCGGTTGCGGTGGATGTGGCGGTTGCGGAGGCGGCGATTGTGGCGGTTCCTGCGGCGAAGGAGGATGCTGTTGTAATTAAAGGTGAGCGGGTGAGCGTTTTTATCCACCCCCTCCCCCCCTTCGGGGTACTCCCCCTGTCTCAGGGGTAGAGTCAGTTACAATAGAAACACCGCGCCAGCCAATTGTCCCTCTGAGACAGGGGGACGAGGAGCGAAGCGACGGAGGGGGTGGATAAAATCGTCTTAGTCGTGAGCGGTTAGTTTACACATTTCACATTTCCGTTTTCATAAGTGAACACATTTGGCAACATATTCCGCCTTACCACCTTTGGCGAAAGCCATGGCGAGGCTGTAGGTGGCGTTATTGACGGCATGCCTGCCGGCATAGAAGTGGACCTTGATTTCATTCAAGGCGAGCTTGCACGCCGACGTCCAGGCCAGAGCCGTCTTACCACGGCACGCAAGGAGGAGGACCGGGTGGAACTGCTCAGCGGTGTCTTTGAAGGACGCACCACTGGTTGCCCCATTGGCTTCATGGTAAGGAACACCAACCCACATAGTTCCGACTACGAGAACATGCGCCACGTGTTCCGTCCCTCGCATGCCGACTACACCTATGCCACCAAGTACGGCTTTCGCGACCATCGGGGCGGAGGACGTTCCTCGGCACGCGAAACCATTAGCCGTGTCGTGGGCGGTGCCTTTGCCACATTGGCATTGCGCCAACTTGGCATCAGCATCTGTGCCTATACCTCTCAGGTGGGAGACATTGCCCTGCCTGGCACATACAAGGACTATGACCTTGGGCGCATAGAGGAAAATCCAGTGCGATGTCCCGACCCCATCACCGCCCAACGCATGGCGGACCTCATCATGGAGGTAAAGGGCAAGGGCGACACCATCGGGGGCATAATCACATGCGTGGTAAAGGGTTGTCCCGTAGGACTTGGCGAACCATGCTTCGGCAAGTTGCATGCCGCCCTTGGACAGGCCATGCTCAGCATAAATGCCGTAAAAGGTTTTGAGTATGGCATGGGATTCTCTGGGATGGAACTAAGGGGTAGCCAGCAGAACGACACCTTCATCCCCGACGGCAAGGGAGGCATCACCACCCTAACCAACCGTAGCGGTGGCATACAGGGAGGCATCTCCAACGGACAGGACATCTACTTCCGCGTTGCCTTCAAACCCGTTGCCACCCTACTGATGGAACAAGACACCGTTACCGATGACGGCCAAGCCACTACCCTAAAAGCACGCGGACGACACGATGCCTGCGTGCTTCCCCGTGCCGTTCCAGTGGTGGAGGCAATGACGGCAATGACCATACTGGATTATTATCTGCTGAATCAAGCACACAAATAATCTGATAAACCAACCTTAGTATAAACACAAACACATCTCTGCCTATGAAGCATAGCGTATAGCACTATACGCACACTGTAAGACATATTTGGAAATGCGTTTTAGCTTTATTCTATCATTTCGAAAGTTTGGCGACTAAAGGAAGTTCTGATGAGAATAATGCTGAATGCTCGCGCTATATGGCGTGGGCTTTTGGTTATTCTATCAGAACAGGTTACGCCAAACACCTCGAAATGAGAATAAACTGAAAGTTCCGCGCTTTTTTGTGTGCGTACCTCCCCCCTAAACTGGAACAACGGAGCAACCGAAAAGCCGTATAAGTGAGTAGGGAGATTCTAATTATTAAAACAAGACAATGAAAAAGTTTATTATTGGCCTTATTGGCGTAATGTTCGTATCAGCAATGGCATTCAGCCTGTCTTCATGTAGCAAAGAAGAAGTGGAACCTGAAAAGGAGGAAGATGAAGTGACAATTATCGGAACATGGCGTTACTATACAGACGAAGCAAAAAGCGAGTATAAACAAATCACTCTTGAAGAAGATGGAACATTGATTTGGCACGACACAAGTGGCCACGGCGAAATCTCATATTGGACTTACACATATGAAGATGGATATATAACTTGGTACGGGAGGTA
This sequence comes from Bacteroidaceae bacterium, assembly GCA_045659645.1. GTDB lineage: Bacteria > Bacteroidota > Bacteroidia > Bacteroidales > Bacteroidaceae > Physcousia. The sequence goes on from JAZRCG010000002.1 coordinate 13,946, forward strand.
TAATGATATAGAAGCTATATGGTACGTGTATAAACTCTATGAGTCAACTATGGTAACATACAATGTTGATGAAGAAACTGGCACTCATGGTAACCGACAAACAATCTGGACAAGAGTTGAGGAATGAAATATATTAATACACAGGACAAGACAATGAAAAAGTTTATTATTGGCCTTATTGGTGTAATGTTCGTATCAGCAATGGCATTCAGCCTGTCTTCATGCGGAAATGAAGAACCGGAACCAGAAAAGGAGGAAGATGAGACAAACAATCTCGTTGGCAAGTTTGAAGTTGAAGGTGCAGAAAACTTGGTGTACATAGAGTTTAAGGCAAATGCTTCTGCCATTGGATACGACGAATTTGGAGAGAGTTCCGAACGAACCTATCAATACAATGATGAAACAAAGAAACTAACTATCTTTAACCAAAAAGAAGGAGACATATCTCTGTGGTTAGAGTTCTTGAGCAATGACCGCATTGTGGGATGGACAAAGGAAAATCATACAGAAAGCACCAACCGCTATATCTTCAAAAGACTGGAGTCTAACATAACATTTGCCCCTATTATTGGAACGTGGCGCATAACACGGGACGACAGATACGAACAAATGTCAATCGGCTGTAAAGGAACTCTCATCAGGAAAGAGTTCAGTGATACCAGAGATGAATCAGACCGTGGAAGTTACACTTATGAAGACAATGTTTTAACCTGGTACATGTCTAATGGACATGCTGAGGGTATATGGGAAGTCTTGGAGATCACCGATAAAAAGATGGTCACAAAAGTCGTTAAGAGCGGAAGTGACTACATACAGGAATGGACTAAAATACCAAACCGAAACTAAGATAAATCTTCAGTCCTAAAATACCCACAAAACAGCCCTCCCGAGGGCAAAGCCTTGTCCTCCCGAGGACCGACCTGAGAGTACCCGGAACTCACGCCTCGGCCCTCGAAAGAACCTTTTTAATACTATTTGGGCACAAATCTCTGCCTTCGCAAAACGAATGTATCGTGTTCATGAAAACACCTATATATAATAAGGTATAGCACATCGTAGCAGACATAACACAAAAATACATGTGTCAAGACATAACGACATGCTTATTGTGGAGGATTGTATGCCGTATTGCCAAGATACCCAACACCGAGCCCTCCTTGTCAAAAAGAAATCAAAAAGTTGGTTTTGCTTGCATTTTCACGAAGTTTGTGGGCGAAGGCAACTTTTTCTTTCATTTTGTTGCAAGAATACAAGATTTATGTTAACTTTGCGCCAAATTAAAATTAACACTAACAAAAACAAATAAAAGCAAGCGATATGGACGCAATTAAGGTATTAGAAGATTTGAAAAGACGTTTCCCCAACGAGCCCGAGTATCATCAGGCAGTAGAGGAAGTTCTTGCAACTATTGAAGAGGAGTACAACAAGCACCCCGAGTTTGACAAGGCCAACCTGATAGAGCGCCTTTGCATTCCCGACAGAGTATATCAGTTCCGTGTTACATGGATGGACGACAAGGGTCAGATCCAGACCAACATGGGCTACCGTGTTCAGCACAACAACGCCATCGGTCCCTACAAGGGCGGTATCCGTTTCCACAAGTCTGTGAACCTGGGTATCCTGAAGTTCCTGGCTTTCGAGCAGACCTTCAAGAACAGCCTCACCACCCTGCCCATGGGTGGCGGTAAGGGCGGTTCCGACTTCAGCCCCCGTGGCAAGTCAAATGCCGAGGTTATGCGCTTCTGCCAGGCATTCATGCTGGAACTGACACGCCACATCGGTCCCGACGTGGACGTACCTGCTGGCGACATCGGTGTGGGCGGCCGAGAGGTTGGCTACATGTTCGGCATGTACAAGAAGCTGACCCACGAGTTCACCGGCACCTTCACCGGCAAGGGCCGCGAGTTCGGCGGTTCACTGGTTCGCCCCGAGGCAACCGGCTACGGCAACGTATACTTCCTGCAGGAAATGCTCAAGACCAAGGGCGATAGCGTAGCAGGCAAGAAGGTGCTCATCTCTGGTGCCGGCAACGTGGCCCAGTACACCGCAGAGAAGGTGCTCCAGTTGGGCGGCCAGGTTATGACCATGTCCGACTCCGACGGTTACATCTACGACCCCGAAGGCATCGACCGCGAGAAGCTGGACTTCATCATGGAGTTGAAGAACGTGTACCGTGGCCGTATCAAGGAATATGTTGACCGCTATCCCAATGCCAAGTATGTGGCTGGCGAGCGTCCCTGGGGCGAGAAGGGCGACATTGCTCTGCCCTCTGCCACACAGAACGAACTGAACGAGGAGCAGGCACAGACCCTGGTGGCAAACGGTGTCATTGCCGTGAGCGAGGGTGCCAACATGCCCTCTACACCCGGCGCTATCCGTGTGTTCCAGGAGGCCAAGATCCTGTACGCTCCCGGTAAGGCAAGCAACGCTGGCGGTGTATCGGTGAGCGGTCTGGAAATGTCTCAGAACTCTGGCCGTATCTCATGGTCAAGCGAGGAGGTGGACAACAAGCTGCACTGGATCATGGAGAACATCCACGAGAACTGCGTGAAGTACGGCACCGAGGCCGACGGCTATGTAAACTATGTGAAGGGTGCCAACGTGGCTGGCTTCATGAAGGTTGCCAAGGCTATGATGGCTCAGGGCGTGGTGTAAAAAAGACCCACCCCGCCCTCCCTGCAGGGAGGGTGAGCGAAGCCTAAACTATAAATTCCAACCTATAAATGCAGACCCCGGAAGTTTAAAGGCTTTCGGGGTTTATTTGTAATAGTAATAGAACAGTTTCCCAATAAGAGAACTGGAGTACTCTAACGAGAGAACTGAAGTTCCCTAACGAGAGAACTGGAGTGTTCTCATGACGATACCGGCACAAAACAAGGAGGACAAGCAAAAAAGGCAGGAGGACAAGGGCACATTGTAACAAATAAAACGTATCTTTGTCTTGAAATACATACATGCACACATGCAACTGAAAGACACTCCCTTCGTTGACCTGATGCAGAAACGCATCTGCAACGTACTGCTCATAGCCAACCCCTACGATGCCTTCATGCTGGAGGACGACGGACGCATAGACGAGAAGATTTTCACGGAATATGCCAAACTGGGACTTCGCTTCCCTCCCCGATTCATACAGGTGTCCACCAAGGCCGAGGCAAGGAAAAAGATGCTCTATGGCGACATAGACCTGGTCATCTGTATGCCGGCGGCAGAGAACAACGACGTGTTCGACATTGCACGCAGTGTGAAAAGCCACAACCCCAACATCCCCATCGTGGTGCTCACACCCTTCAGCCATGGTGTGACACGAAGAATGAAGGACGAGGACCTCTCGGCCTTCGAATACGTGTTCTGCTGGCTTGGCAACACGGAACTGCTGCTCAGTATCATCAAACTCATCGAGGACAAGATGAACCTGGAGCACGACATCCGTTCGGCAGGTGTGCAGATGCTCCTGGTGGTGGAGGACACGATACGCTTCTACTCCAGCATTCTGCCCAACCTGTACAAATACATCCTGAACCAGTCCCTGGCCTTCGCCACGGAGGCATTGAACAGTTCGCTGGAGACCTTGCGCATGCGCGGCCGACCAAAGATAGTGCTGGCACGAACATACGAGGAAGCATGGAGCCTGTACGAACAGTTTGCCGACAACACCCTGGGCGTCATCTCCGATTGCCGTTTCCCCATCTACAACAACAGTACGCAGAAGGACGAGATGGCTGGCTACAAACTGCTCAGCTGCATACGTGCCCGCGACCCCTACGTACCTCTTATCATGGAGTCGAGCGAGGTGGCACGCAAGGAACTGGCCTGGAAGTGCGGGGCAAACTTCGTGGACAAGAACTCCAAGCTGCTCAACGTGGAGATACGCGACCTGCTGAGCCGCTACTTCGGTTTCGGCGACTTCGTGTTCCGCGACCCTGCCACCATGAACGAGGTGGCACGCATACACAATCTGAAGGAATTGCAGGACAACATCATGACCCTGCCATTCGACTCCCTGCAATACCATCTGAGGCACAACAACGTGAGCCGCTGGCTCTCCAGCCGTGCCCTGTTCCCCATTGCCGAGTTCCTGAAGAAGATTACGTGGGACAAGGAGCAGGATGTGGACGTGCACCGACAGATAATCCTGGATGCCATCGTGGCATACCGCAGAATGAAGAACCAGGGCGTGGTGGCGGTGTTCCAGCGCGACCGCTTCGACCAGTATTCCAACTTTGCCCGCATAGGCGAAGGTTCGCTGGGCGGCAAAGGCCGTGGCCTGGCTTTCCTGGACCGCATGATAAAGAAGGTGAGGGAGAACGAGATAGAGCATGCCGACCTGCTGCACATCCCCAAGACACTGGTGCTCTGCACGGACATCTTCGACGAGTTCATGGAGACGAACGAACTCTACTCCATAGCCATGAGCGACATCTCGGACGAGGAGATGCTTGCCTGCTTCCTGCGCGGACGATTGCCACACAGGCTGCTTGCCGACCTGGAGGTGTTCATAGAGGTGGTGAAGACGCCTCTGGCCATACGCAGTTCCTCGCTCCTGGAGGACAGCCACTACCAGCCCTTTGCCGGCATCTACTCCACCTACATGATTCCCTACGACGAGGACAAGTATTGCCGTCTGGAGATGCTTGCCAATGCCATCAAGGGTGTGTATGCCTCGGTGTATTTCCGTGGAAGCAAGGACTACATGACCGCCACGTCCAACGTAATAGACCAGGAGAAGATGGCGGTTATCCTGCAGGAAGTGGTGGGCCAGCAGTATGGCACCCGCTTCTATCCCAACGTATCGGGCGTGGCACGCTCCGTAAACTACTACCCCATCGGCGATGAGAAGGCCGAGGAGGGCACCGTTTCCCTGGCAATGGGACTGGGCAAGTACATCGTAGACGGAGGCACCTCCCTGCGCGTGTGCCCATATCACCCCACGCAGGTTCTGCAGATGTCGGAAATGGACATTGCCCTGCGCGACACGCAAACCTCGTTCTATGCCTTGGAAACCAGCATACCGAAGGACAAGTTCGGATACAGGATAAAGACCGTGTTCCAGGTGGACGACGGTTTCAACCTGGTGAAAATACCAGTGCGCGAAGCCGAACAGGACGGCTCCCTGCAATGGATTTGCTCCACCTTCGACCCTGTGGACCAATGCATCTACGACGGGTTCTACGAGGGACGCAACCGCAAACTAATCTCCTTTGCCGGTGTGCTCCAGAATGGAGTGTGGCCCATGCCCGAACTCCTTCGTCTGGTGCTGAAACTTGGCCAGGAGGAGATGAAACGACCCGTGGAGATAGAGTTTGCATGCAACATCAACAAGGACAAGACGGGCGACTTCTACCTCCTGCAGATACGCCCCATGGTGGACAACCGCATGCAGCTGGACGAAGACCTCTCTGCCATCCCCGACGAGCAATGCCTGCTCAGAAGCCACAATGCCATCGGCCATGGCAACATCACGGACATCACGGACATCGTATACATAAAGACGGGAGAAAAGTCAAAGTATACCCCCGGCAAGAATCCACAGATTGCCGACGAGGTGGAGCGCATAAACCGCACCCTGCTCCAGGAAGAGCGCAAATGCCTGCTCATAGGTCCGGGACGCTGGGGCTCAAGCGACTCATGGCTGGGAATACCTGTGAAATGGCCTCACATAAGCAGTGCCCAGGTTATCGTGGAGGCAGGCCTGGAGAACTTCCAGGTGGATCCCTCGCAAGGCACGCACTTCTTCCAGAACCTCACCTCCCTGGGTGTGGGATACCTCACCATAGATGCCTTCCGGGGCAATGGCAAGTACGACTGTTCCCTGTTTGAAGGCTTGTCCGTAGTACAGGAAACCGACTATGTGGCACACGTCCGCCTCAGCGAACCCCTTACCATCAAGATAGACGGCATGAAGAAGGAAGCCGTAGTGCTGATGCCGAAGGAACTTCTTGAACCGAAAGCACCTCTCCCTGATGCAGAGGAAGAAGGTGAAGACAAAAAGATAACGGAGGAGTAGACACATACTCCTTTCTATCGGCAAGTTTTGCCGTGAATAGCACTAAAATAGTACGCATTTTTGCCGATACCGGCAAAAATGCGTATCAATTTATCATCCAGCCTTGCCCAATAGAGGGTAAGGGGGAAGTTTTATTTCATGTTGATTCTGCACTCGGTTTGGGCATATCGCTCTGGAATCTCGCCCTTGAGGTGCTCGGAAACATAGTTGATAAACGCCTGGTTGTAGAGCATGATGTTTTCCTGAAGGATGTGGGCATCGCGAAGGACATTGTACATGCCACCGCCAGTCACGCAATAGTCGGTAGTGCAAAGGGTGTACTCGGCATCCATCTTCAATGGAGAGTAGCGACCAGTCTTGTCGTCAAGTACCTCCACCTTAGAGATACGGGCCTTGCCTACGGCCTTCGTGTTGAGATTGAAGCGGAAGCCAGAAAGCTGGGGGAACTGACCGTCCTCCATGGGCGAGTTGGAAGTGGTGGCAACAAGGAGTTCAAATAGTTTAGAACCCTTTATCCTGACCACGGTGAGGTAGTTGTTGTAAGGCAAGGCATCCACGATGTTGCCATACGACCAGTCGCCAGCCGAAAGTGGAGCACGTATGCCACCACCGTTGTTCACGGCGAGTTGTGCACCTGTAACGGCACGGAAAGCGTCAGCAACAAGGTTGCCAATGGGCGTTTCGCGTGTTCTGACCATCTGGCGCCCGTTCTCGTCGAAGATGTCCATGCGGTAGTTGCTATGGCATATCTTTTTTGTTGTCACCTCCTCCATCATGGCCTTTATGCTATCCGTTACCTGGCGGATGTGGGCATTCTCTTGCTTCAGGGAGTCCATGGGGATGAGTTCCGTGTGCATGTGTCCGTCGGGGCGGATAACGAGTTTGCCAACGTTCTTGAATCTGGACCCCGTCTGCGTTATGAGCACAGGTTCACCCTCGGCATTGAACACGGTATCGCATGGAATGGTGCTATGCGTGTGTCCGTCCAGCACCACATCTATGCCACGCGTACTGCTCACAAGGCGATGGCTGGTAAGGAAGTTCTTTGCCGAAGCCTCACCCAGGTGAGACAGAAGGATAACATAATGGGCACCTTCCTTGCGGGCCTCGTCCACGGTTTTCTGTACCTCTTCCACCAGGTTGTCCTCGCAAAGTCCCAGCATCTGCGTGCCTTGCTTGTCGAAGAAGGAGTATGCCTCGCTTATCAGCGTTTCGGGAGTGACAACACCTACGAAGGCTATCTTCGTTCCGCCGAAGTCCATAATAATATAAGGTGTGAAGAACAGGGAGTCCTGATGCAGGGAGCGCAGGTTCATGTTCACCACGGGCAATTGGCTTTCCTCCATGAGTTGGGTAAGGTGCGGTGTGCCGAAGTCGAACTCGTGATTGCCCAGTCCCACAGCATCGTAACCCATTTCCTTCATTATGTCCACCACAAACCTGCCACCAGAGATTGCTCCTGCGGTACCTCCGTGCAGGAAGTCGCCGCTACTGGTAAGTCCCACCCACGAGGTGTCCTCGACGGCATCTGCCAAACCGCGCAGACGTGCATATCCGTCCACAACGCAATGTGCATCGTTCTCGTAGATGATGACAATGCTACGTTTCTGATTGGAATTGCATCCGCACAGGAGGGGCAATAAAAGAAGAACCAGAACCAGATGCAGGATCTGGTTCTGGATGGTTTTGCATATAGAATATGGTTTATTCATTATATCGCAAAGGTGTATTGCAAATGATATTTCCCGTTGTACTATGGCTTAGGACAACAGGGTATTATTCCAATGTAGAGAAGTCCACATCGGGAGCCTCTGTTACGTTGCCCTCGCGTGTGAACGGTGTGCCGGACTCCAGGAAGTCGTTGAAGAAACCGCCCATGGTGAGGAAGAAGTCGTTGTTCTCCACACCGCCCTTGTAGTCGAGGCGCTGCTTCTGGTTGCCTGTTGCATCGCATGTGAAGCGGCCCTGTGTCACAGGTACCCACTTGCCGTCAGCAGTGCGTGCCCACTGGTTGCAATAGTATGCCTTTCTGGTGATATGGCCCATAACGGGGTTGAAGTTCTCCAGGAATGAATATGCATGGGTGTACCATGTGGTTATCTGGGGACGGCGCCATGATGCTACGAGCGACCACTTGCTCTTGTTGTTGTCGTAGAAGTAGGCGGTATAGACGGTGGTATTGTTCTTGTCGGGGCGCACACCCATGAGGAAGCGGCAACGCTCGCCTGGCTTCCAGTCGTAGTGCATGTAGCTCTGGCCGCCGGAACCTTCATTGCCGAAGTCGTTTATGGTTGTCTCGGCACCCTTTCTAACGAGCTGTACACGCATTGAGTCGGGAATCTCGGCAGGATTGTCAGTTACGAAGGGGCTCCATACGGAGAAGAGGATTCTTCTGGGGTAAGGAGTGTTGTTCTGCATACCGAAGTATCCCTCGCCAAAACCGCAAGCCATGTAATAGCTGCTGGGGATGTCGCCCTCTTCGGGTACCACAACCTCGTTGTAGAACCATTCCACATCTCCTTCAGGCAGAGTGTAGCTCATGTGAGTGGAGGGACCGCGGCGTCCGAAATGGGTGCTGAAGTCGCCGTTTACACATACTACGGGACCTACATTGCCCTTCACGACAAGAGATTCCACATTGCCGAAACTATCGCCTGCGTTAATCTTCTTGCCACGGATGTCCACCTTGACGTAACCGGGTTCCTTAACCTTGAAGGTGCCAACCTCCACAAGGGTCAGCGTGTCGCTTGCCAGTTCCACTTCCTCGGTCTTGCCCAGCAGAGAAACCTCCACCTGAGAATGACCCATTGCCTGCAACGAAACGGTCATCTTGCCCTTGTTCATTGCTCTGAAGTAGAAACTTACAACCGTTTCCTGGTCGTCCCAGTTGCGGATTGCACATCTGCCCTCGTCGATGAAGGCAGGTTCGCTCTCGGCAGATGCTGTTATGTACGCATTGCCCGACAAGGTAACAACACTCTCACTCTGTTCGGCAGATGATTCTGCTCCCGAGCAACTCATAGCCAGCAATGCAAACGACATCACTGAAGCCAAAAGAGAAAATCTTTTCTTCATAATCATTAGTATTTGATGTTATTTCCTCGCAAAGTTACAAAAAAGCCTTGGAATATTCAACCGAAATCAAAATAATCGTGTCTATTGCCTCTACATACATTCACAGAAGCAGGCAAAACAACGCTTGCAGCACCCTTCGTCATTCAGATATAGAGCCAGTTAAACAAATATCCTGACATGATAATCAACAAAGTAACAACACCGAAGAATATACCTATCAATCGCCAGGTCATTACCTTTTTCAGCATGGTGGCTTCGGGAAGTGAGAGTCCGATAACTGCCATCATGAAGGCAATGGCTGTACCCAGAGGGATGCCTTTTGCAACAAACACCTCTACAATGGGCACTATGCCGGCAGCATTGGCATACATGGGTACGGCAAGCACAACGGCAAGGGGAACACCCCACCAATGCTCTGCCGACAGATATTGCTCGAAGAAGGCTTCAGGCACATATCCGTGCATTGCTGCTCCAATGCCTATGCCCATCAGGATATAAAGCAACACACCGCGAACAATGCCCCACGACTCACGGGTGATGACAGGCAGACGCTTGATGAAAGGTGTGCTCTCTGCCTCCCACTTCCCGCTTTGCTCCGTAGATTGAACCTGGGCAGCTTTTACCCAATCGCTCAGGTATGGTTCAAGGTGCATACGGCTCAGAATGTAGCCTGCCACCATAGACAATAGCGTTCCGCTGACGATGTAGACCAATGTCACCTTCAATCCAAACGTACCGAGAAACATGGCCACAGCCACCTCGCTGACCAACGGCGAGGCGATGAGGAAGGTCAGCGTCACGCCCAAGGGTATTCCACCCTTTACAAAACCGATAAAGAGCGGCACGGACGAGCACGAACAGAAGGGTGTTATGCCACCAAACAGAGCCGCCAGGAAGTAGTCCAGACCATACAACTTGTGAGAGGCAAGGTACTGGCGAAGCCGCTCTATCGGGAAGTAAGCATTGATAACGCCCATAAGGAAACTGATGCTGAAAAGCAAGACCATTATCTTTATACTGTCGTAAAAGAAGAAGTTGACAGACATACCCAATGGCGTGGCGGCATCCAGCCCGAAGATACCATATACCAGCCAATCTGCAAATCTCTGTATCATAAGCCAAGCAACTCTTTAATCTGTTTTTCACTCGGCACATAGCCCTTTACCTTCACCTCACCATCTACCACCACGGCAGGTGTTGCAAGGATATTGTAATTCATTATCTCCACAATATCCTCGACCTTGGCAATTGTTGCCGTGATGTTGTTATCCTTGACGACCTTTTCAATAAGGGCATAGGTTGTCTTGCACTTGCCACAACCTGTTCCTAAAATCTTTATTTCCATAATCTCTAAATATAAATTGTTATACAATAATACACTCCTATTGCCATAAAGAGTATGGCTACTGCTGTATTGAGCCATTTCTGAATTACCCTCATCTTGCCATAAACATTCCCTATATGCCTTGCGCCAAAGGCTAAAATCCATGCCACGATGAGCACAGGAAGCGCCGTAGAAATGGCAAAAACAACAGGCAACAAATATCCCAACCTTGCACTTGCCGACATGGGGATCAGCATACCAAAGTAGAAAACTCCGCTTGTCGGACAGAATGCCATAGCAAAAAGCATTCCCAATATCAAGGCTCCAAGTCCACCCTTTCGGGCAAGCCCTTCGCCTCCTCTACCGATACCTGCTGATGGCAATCTTAGCCGGTTGCCCAAAAGCATGAACACACCAACAAGCAGTAAAGCTGGAGGCAAAATCATTTCGCTAGAGTCTGCTATGAATTCCTGAATACCGAACATGCTCGTACCGCCTTTCAAGATAACGATTAGAACAATGCCAAGGAATGTGTAGGCAATCGTTCGGCCCAAGGTATAAAGCATCCCTTGAAGAAACACTCCGCTCCTGCTCTCGATGTTCCTGCTTATGTAGCCAATGGCAGCAATGTTGGTTGCCAATGGACAAGGCGAAAGAGCTGTAAGCACACCAAGCAAAAATGCCGTCAGTGCCGGTGTTGCCGAACTTTCCAGTAATGTCTGTATCCACTCCATAGCATCAGTTGCTGAGCATTTCTGCAATATGTTCCGACAACACCGACTTGAACCTGCCATAATCATTGCGGACGTTCTTGAATGCAAACTCGGTCAAGTTTATCAAACTTTCCTTTCCACCCTTGTCAAAATCCACCAAGACAAGCGATGACCAACTGACCTCATATTTCTCGGCAAGCGCCTTCTCCTTACCTATATCTATAGAACGAAATACCAACCTACCACTATTTAGTGACTCGCTAAAGGTCTTATTGACCAACTCCATAGCATTCCTCTCAATAGCTATGCAAGTGGCACAACGCTGTGCCCTATGGAAATAAAGCACCTCCACCACATCCTTCTTTGTTTGCCCACTTACACTCTTGTCCTTGGCACCTGAACAAGCCACCATGCCCATGGATAGGACGAGAATCAATAACACTTTATTCATTGCTGTAAAACGTTATAGTTATTTGTTATTCGCAAAATAACGAACATTATTTGTAAAAAAAGAGACTTTTGACAATTAACACTTACCACCGCAAGAGCACTTGGGCATTTCCTTTTTTAGGATTTCGGTGATATAGAACTCTGCAAATCTCTTTCTTACTTCATCTCTAACCCTACGGAATTCATTCATCACAAACTCTTCTGACCCTTGTACTTCGGATGGGTCGTCGAAACCGATGTGCATGCGCTTACCTACCTTGCCCTGAAACATCGGGCAGGTTTCGTTTGCACCACCACAAACGGTAATCACGTAATCCCACGCTTCGTCAAGGTAAATGTTCACGCTTTTAGGAGTGTGCAATGAAATGTCAATACCAGTCTCATTCATCACTTCTACGGCCCGCAGATTAACTTGTGAAGCGGGCTGGGTACCAGCCGAATGTACTTCCAGACTTTTGTCAAACGATTGGAGGAATCCATGTGCCATCTGACTACGGCAACTGTTGCCTGTGCATAAAATCAACACTTTCATACTTAAATATATATTAATTACACATCTTCATAACTTTTGTAGGGCAGGCCTTGATACAACGTCCGCACTTTATACAATCCGCGTGCAAATAGCCCGAATCGTTTCCTCTTGATTCATAGGGAGCGAGCTGCATCGGACAGACTTTGGCACATCGCTTGCACTTCATCTGGCATGCCGCAGAAACATGCACTTGAGGGAATCCTGACTTATGCTTCCGTGGGGAAACCCATGCCGAGAGTGTGCCCATAGGACAGAAACTGCACCAGGTACGAGGTGCATAGATGAACCCAAGCACAATTCCAACCAAAGTGGTAACTAAAATAATATTCCAAAATGTGCGACCTATACCTGCCAGGGTAAGTCCGTTGAGATACAACTGCAATCCAAACATACTGAAAATAAACACCAGCATGAAAATACGGAATCCTTTGTTACGCACAAACCCAGGAATGGATTTATGTGGAGAAAAACGACTGATTACCCAGTCATACAAACTGCCGCGAGGACAAAAGTGTCCACACCAATATCTTCCCTTACCAACAGCCATCGCTACTGGTCCTACCATGCAGATGATGGCAATCACTCCCACTTCTGGCACCAAATATGCCACAATTAGATACAAGAATAAAATCCAGAACATATAGTTTAAAGTCTAATCATTCGTAAAACAACGAACATGATTAATAAAAAAAGAGGTTGTCATTTGCAGCAACTCTCCTTCTTGCAGGCACAACTGTCAAAGAACTCGCAGAAAAGCACCTTGGCAATCTGCCAATTATCCCGGTTGATGCAATATTTTACCTTTGGCGTTTCCACCTCTCCCTGTATCAGGCCTGCATCCTTCAATTCCTTAAGGTGTTGCGATACTGTTGCCTTGGCAATAGGCAATTCCTCGTGAATATCGCCAAAATAGCAAGTTGTCTGCTTGGCAAGGAACTGCAATATCGCAATGCGTGCAGGGTGTCCCATGGCCTTTGCAAAACGGGCAACTTGCTCTTGCCTAACGGTATAATCCTTATTTGTCATATTCTAATCACGTTTCTTGTTCGCAAAGTTACGAACATATATCAAAACCACAAAGAATTATATGATTATTTTTCATCTTCACATTAAAATTGTACCTTTGTGGACAGAAACAACTGGCCAGAGATGATTAGCAAAAGCAATATGAAACACCTTTGGACGATAATCCTTGCGTGCATGCTCCTCTGTTCGTGCGCGAACGGCAGGACGGGCAAGGCCGTAGAGGGCGACACTCTGTCCTTGCGTCATGCACGCCATGTGCGTGCCGTAAGGTGCGGAGATATCGTGAACATAGACATACGCAACCCATGGGATACCACTGCCCTGTTGAGGAGCATACGTGTGAAGGTGCCCGTAAAGCGTGCCGCCGTATACTCTGCCACGCATGCGGCATTGCTGGAGGAACTGGGTGTAGCAGGAGACATCGGGGGAATCTTCGACACCAAGTATCTTAGGAACTCCCGTCTCAGGGAGGACATCGCCAAGGGTGATATCCGCGACCTGGGTACAAGCAATGCCGTGAACATAGAGCAGGTGATGGACCTCCAGCCCGACCTGCTCATGCCTTCGCCCTACGAGAGCCAGGGAGGCTACGGACGACTGGAGCAGATGGGCATTCCCATAATGGAGTGTGCCGACTACATGGAGGTGTCGCCCCTGGCACGTGCCGAGTGGATAAGGGTGTATGGCATGCTCTTCGGTGTGGAGCAGCGGGCAGACTGTCTTTTCAATGAAATAGAGCAAAGATACAACGGGTTGAAAAACTTGGCATCTACGTGCAAGGAGCGTCCTCGCCTGCTTACCGAGCGTCCGCTGAGCGGCACATGGCATGTGCCCAACGGAGAGAGCACCACGGGCATACTCTACCGCGATGCTGGTGCCGACTATCTCTTTGACGACATCCCCGGTAGCGGAGCCAGTGCCCTAAGCATAGAGATGGTGCTGAACAGAGCCATGCATGCCGACCTTTGGCTCATAAAGAGTTTCGGCTCTCTCACTAAGGAGCAGGTCATAGACGACACACCAGTATGCAAGCACATCCCTGCACGCCTATTGGTGTGCAACACTGAAGAGGTCCCTTTCTTCGAGGAAACTCCCTTCCATCCCGAATATCTCCTGGAAAATCTGATTAGCGTGCTCCATCCCGAACTGGGATTGAAAACAGAACACGAGTACTTTAAGTAAACGGAAAACGGAAAGCGGAAAACGGAAAGAGGAAAACTCGGAGTAATCGGAATACTCGGACTACTCAGAACTCAAAACAACCATGCACAACCAAACCACACACAATACGATGAGTCAGGGTTCACAATACATTGCCAAAGCCCGTACAATACTTCTCATTGCCCTACCCCTCCTATTGATGGTGGCAAACATCCTGTGGGGTTCGCTGGACATACCACTTAGCGCCATGCCCGACATACTCCTGGGCAGGGAGATAGAGGGACACCCCTCGTGGTCGTACATCGTGTGGCATAGCCGTGTGCCCCAGATGCTTACCGCCACCTTCTGCGGTGCGGCACTTGCCACCTGCGGCTTGCTCCTACAAACGGCCTTCCGCAATCCCTTGGCAGGTCCGTCCATACTTGGCATAGATAGCGGTGCCAGCCTTGGTGTGGCGGTGGCGATGATGCTCTTCGGTGGTAGCATGGCAATGGGGGGACTGTCTCTTGGCGGTTACATGCTCAGCATCATGGCGGCACTGGCTGGTGCCATGGCTATAATGATTCTGCTTTCCGCCCTCAATGCCCTGCTCAGGAGCACGGTGATGCTGCTCATCACAGGTGTCATCATTTCCTATATCACGGGAAGCCTGATTTCCCTGCTCCAGTTCTGGGCAAGCCATGATGGCCTTCAGGCATACGTGCTCTGGGGTATGGGCAATTTCTCCAGTGTCAGCATGGAACGCCTACCCTTCTTCATCGGTTTGGTGTCATTGGGACTTGTCATGGCTCTGCTGATGATGAAGTCTTTGGATGCCCTGCTCCTTGGCGACCGCTATGCGCAGAACCTGGGTGTGAACACCACACGTACGCGCCACATGCTCCTGCTTGCCACGGGCTTGCTCTCTGCCATCACTACAGCCTTCTGCGGTCCTATCAGTTTCATAGGCCTTGCCACACCGCACATGGCACGCTTCCTGTCTCCCTCGGGTTCCCACCGCTCACTTCTGCCACGCACCATGGCCTTGGGTGCAAGCATTGCCTTGGCATGCAACCTTCTTTGCAACCTCCCAGAGAGCAGCGTACTGCCTATAAACGTACTGACGCCCCTAATAGGAGCGCCAGTAATCGTCTATCACACCCTTGCCCCGGCATTGTCTGCAAGAAGGAGGAAGGGCTGAAAAAATGTCGGTCTTGATTTACTTCTTATAATAAGGAGTGTTATAAGTCAGACGTACACCAGTAGCAATAGTGCTGATTTCAACGGTAGTACCATCCTCAGAAACCTCGTAGGTGTGGGGCTTAGCACCCTTTGCCACGTGATAGATAACGTTGAACATCTTGGTAACGATGCCCATAGCGTTCTGGTCGCTGAAGGGAACGTCAACGATCAGCTGACCCAACTTGCCGCCTTCCTTCACATTCTTCCAGTTCAGAGTCAAAGAAATCTCTGTACCGCGACACATGCCAGTGAATGCGTCCTTATCCTCGTCGTAGGAATAACCGCGCTTTGCAATCTCAGCAGAGATCTTGTTTACACTTGCATTCAGGTTGATGCCGTCAAATTCAAATGCGCTGGCGCTCAGTGTCATAACCATAGCGGCCAGTACTACAAACAACTTCTTCATAGTTTGTTGATTTTGTTTTGTTTAATTTAATTTATTGTTATTGTTCTTTTGTTTTTCTTAGATATACGAGCGGCTTTCGCCCAGGAAGGCGTCTATAGCGCCCGATTCCTGCAATTCCAGCGGAGTACCTATTGTCATTCCACCGTCTTGCATGAGCCAAAGCACATCTGCCGTCTTCAGTGCTATGCCCACATCGTGGGTGGACAGGAGTATGGCCTTTCCTTGCTTGTGCGCCAGGTCCCTGAGCAAGAGCATCAGTTCCACCTTGGACGGAAAATCCAGGAATGCCGAAGGTTCGTCCATCAATATTATCGGAGTCTCCTGTGCCAACGCCTTGGCTATCATCACCTTCTGCCGTTCTCCATCGCTCAGCGACTGGAAGGCGCGGTTTGCAAACTCCTCGGTGTGCGTCAGGCTCATGGCCTTGTCCACCGTTTGTTCATCCTCTGCCGTCAGCCGCCCGAAGTAGCCCGTATATGGGTGTCTGCCCATCGCCACCACTTCCCTCACACTGAGGCCCATGGCATCCATGCGTTCGGTCAGCACCACACCCAGGGTTTCTGGACTTACGTCGTCCATCTTTCCTGCCAGAGGTTTCTGGTATCCTGCCAGAGTTCTGAGCAAGGTGCTCTTGCCTGCTCCGTTGGGGCCCAAAAGGCAAGTCACCTTGCCTGCACACAATCCGGCGGTCAAACCGGATGATACCACCCTGTTGCTATAACCCGTGGAAAGGTCTGCAAAGGAGAGTGCTGGAGTGCCTATGAGCATTTTTCATGTATAAACTTGGGCGCAAAGTTAACAAAAAGCCATCAAAACAATGCAAAAATGCTAAAGAATTATCAAAATTATACTAAAAGTGTATCAATACGGGGTGTTTTTCTAACATAAAGCACTACCTTTGCATAGTTTTAAGACTCAAAAGCACGATGATAAAAAAGATTCTACTTGCACTGACCCTGATTGTTTCCGCCTTCATTTCAGGCAGCATTCAGGCACAGGAAGGTCCTCTCACCCTCAAGTCCATCACCAACGGTTCGTTTGGTGCACATGGCATATATGGTGTAAATCCCCTGCCCGACGGCGAGAGTTACAGCCAACTGGTGGACGGCAAGAGGATTGTGGTAAGTTCGTTCAAAACAGGCGAGCAGACGGGTATCCTCTTTGATGTGGAGAACACCAAGGGCAAGGTGAAACTTTCACGCATCGACGGCTACACACTTTCGCCCAACCAGAAGAACATCCTTCTGCGCACACAGACACGCGGCATCTACCGTCATAGCACCACCGCCGTATATTATATATATAATGTACAGAACCGCACCCTGGCTCCCCTTTCCGATGGCGGTCCTCAGGAGTGCCCCCTCTGGAGCCCCGACGGCAACATGGTGTGCTTCGTGCGCGAGGGCAATCTCTTCCTCGTGAAACTGCTCTTCGACAATGCCGAGGTGCAGGTTACCAAGGACGGCAAGTTCAACAGCATCATCAACGGCAAGGCCGACTGGGTGTATGAGGAAGAGTTCGTCACCAACCGCAGTTTCGACTTCAATGCCGATGCCACCATGCTGGCATGGATCCGCTACGACGAGAGCCAGGTGCCCCTGTTCTCCTTCCCCATGTACAAGGGCATGCTGCCCGAGATGCAGGAGAATGCCGAGTATCCTGGTGCCTACGAATACAAGTATCCCATTGCCGGACAGCCCAACAGCAAGGTAACGGTGCACACCTTCGACATCAAGAGCCGTGCCACACGCGAGGTGAAGGTTCCTCTGGAGGCCGAGGGCTACATCCCCCGCATAAAGTTCAGCAGCGACCCCAACAAGTTGCTCATCCTCACCCAGAACCGTCATCAGGACAACCTGAAGGTGTGGGCAGCCAATCCCCGCTCCACCGAGTGCCGTTGCATCGTGTCCGACGAGGTGAAGCCCTACGTGGCCGACAATGCCTATACCCTCTTCACCACCATACAGGACGGTTTCATCCTGCTTAGCGAGCGCTCTGGCTATGCACACCTGTACCAGTACAACCTTCTGGGCACACAGAAGCGCGAGATTGGCAAGGGTCAGGACATCATCACCGACTTCTACGGATACGACGAGAAGACTGGCACATACTACTATCAGGCCAAGGACGGCGGTCCTCTGCGCACCGGTGTCTACAAGTGCGATGCCAAGGGCAAGGTAACCCCCATCAGCACCGAGGCTGGCCAGAACTCGGCCATCTTCTCCACCAACTTCAAGCACCTGATGCTCACACACCACTCTGCCGCCACACCTCCCACCTACACCCTGCGCAACGACAAGGGCAAGGTGCAGAAGACCCTGCAGGACAATGCTGCGCTGAAGCAAAAGGTGGACGGCATGAACCTGGCAGGCATAGAGTTCTTTCAGTTCCAGACACAGGACGGCGTGGACCTGAACGGCGTTATGGTAAAGCCTGCCAACTTCGATGCCAGCAAGAAGTATCCCGTCATACTCTTCCAGTATAGCGGTCCTGGTTCCCAGCAGGTACAGGATTCTTGGTACGTGGGCAACTGCTCTGCCGCCCTCCTGGAGAGATACATGGCTCAGGAAGGGTTCGTCAGCGTCATCGTGGACGGTCGCGGTACTGGCGGCCGCGGTGCAGAGTTCGAGAAGCAGACCTACCTGAAACTGGGCCAGCTTGAGAGCCACGACCAGGTGGAGACAGCCATCTACCTGAGCAAGCAGCCTTGGGTCGATGCCAATCACATAGGTATCTGGGGATGGAGCTTCGGCGGTTTCAACACACTGATGAGCATGTCCGAGGGACGCCCCGTATTCTATGCCGGCGTGGCAGTGGCACCTCCCACCTCATGGCGCTACTACGACACGGTTTACACCGAGCGTTTCATGCGCACACCCAAGGAGAACCCTGATGGCTATGATTGCAGCCCCATCTCACGTGCCAAGAACCTGAGCGGAAGCCTGCTCATCATCCACGGTTCAGCCGACGACAACGTGCACTACCGCAATGTGGCAGAGTACACCGAAGCCCTCGTACACGCCGACAAGGACTTCCGCCAGCTCACCTACACCAACCGCAACCACTCCATCTACGGTGGCAACACCCGCAACCACCTCTTCCGCCAGTTGGTAAATCATTTCAAGCAGAGCATGAAGTAAAAGAAACGGAAAAGTGAAAACGGTAAACGGAAATCTATTCCGCTAACCCTCTCACCGTTAAGAGCAGTTTCCGATTTCCGTTTTCACTTTTCACATTATAAAGGCCTCGTAGCTTAGTTGTATAGAGCGTCGGATTCCGGTTCCGAAGGTCCTGGGTTAGAGTCCCAGCGAGGTCACTAAAAGCAGTCAGGAAGAAGGCACCATTGCCCTCTTCCTGATTTTTTTTATATCATACTGAGTATATCAATAAGAACCTACGCTCACCCTCTCAAACGGAAAGGTGAAGGCTGCGAGTAAGCGAGAGCAATGAACCAACGCAGAAGTGAGTGGAGAATCGAACTTGTTTGAATTATACCAAACGACAAGGAGGAAGACAATAGTTAAGTTTACTTCAATGCCAAACGGGAGCAAGCTCGACGAACCAAAGGTCGAGGCCCGAAGGGGCTTAACCCAAGGTCGACGGTTAGTCAAGTCAAAACGGAAAAAGGAAAGTTGCGGACGCTGCACACAGCGTCCCTACCTTCCTTTCATCGTTAAACGTTAGACTTTCAACGTTATTCGCATGCGCTCACCAAGCTAAAGCAGTCACCTTTCCGTTTTCCGTTCAGCCTAATAGTACTCCCTTCTTATATACCCCAACAGGAACTGAACGTCGGGTAAGCAAAGCAGAAATGCATGGCATACTTTTCAGCATTCTTATCAACAAAGGACAGAGGATGGATCCACTCTCATTCCTCCCCTCTTCATGGCAGCAGGCTATATCTTCACTGAACTTCCATCTCCTTGAGGTAATCCTTCATGTCCTTTTCAGCCGAGAAATAGAAAATCTCCTTCCCGTCCCTTTGCCAGTACCACCGTGTTGGTACTGCAGTTTTCTGCAGAAGAAACTGGAGTTTTCTCGTGTGAAAACTCCAGTACCACCGTACTGGTACTGGACAAAGAAAGGCTGTGCCATTGATTTGACACAGCCTTTCATTGATATTGAACTAAGAATATGGTGGACTTGCCACCATATTCATATGTTTACTGGGGACGGTTGCTATAGTCGGGAAGAGGAAGATACCAGTTCTTCTCGTCTATAAGACGATCTGCCCATCCTGTACCTTCGCCACGAGCCTTGATCTTATCTGCCATAAACTGACCGGCATTAGCACGACGCTTGGCAACACGCATCAAGTCGAAGAAGCGATTACCCTCGAATGCAAGTTCCAGGGCTGCCTCGTCCAAGATCAACTCCTCAATAGCTTCAATGACATTCTGGTTGGTAGTAATACCATCGTACATATCCACCTTGCTCATAGGCTGTTTGCCTGCAGCAACGAGTTTACGGTTAACCTGGTCTACGAAGTTGTATCTGCTGTTCTTCTCGTCGTACCTGAGCATACCACAACCCTTCTGGTGTATACCACGTGACACAGTCTCGTCCTTTGTACGTGGATATGCATTATTAGAGGGGCGAGTTTCTGAAGTAAGAGGCCAGTCCTTGATCCAATAAACGGGAAGGTCTTCGCTGCCATCAAACTGAGTCTTGTTGAAATCCAACCACAGTTCACCGCTCTTCTCCCATTCGTCACGACTGATGTAGTCACAAACAATACGTGTGTTAGTGGGCAGGAAGTTAGCCAGTTCAACCTTCTCCTTCACAATGAAATGTTCAGGATTGTCGACAGAATCAAAGTGAACGGTATACTGAGCAGCATATTGTTCCTTTATGTTCTTCACAAATTCAGCGGTATCCTTGTCAAACTGTTCGCGGTTGTAATCCTCACCAGTAATCAGACACTTGTCATTAGTTTCCCAATCTTCAGGCAATATCACAGTAACCATTTCGGGATTGCCCTCTGCATCGAGTACAATGTTGCCTTCATCATCAAACTTATTGCCAGTATGCTCGTAGTGAATACGATATGTCATTGCTGCAAAGTCAGACTCTTGGCTTGGCATCCATCTTGAATTATTTACCAATCCATTCTTCAAGATAGCGAAAGCGTGTCCGGGATATCCTGCACGGTTCAAGGCTTCTGCAAAGCGCAGCCATACCATGCTCTTGCGATATACCATGGGGAATACAGTGCTGAATGCACCAAAAGGATTCTGCTTCATGATATATCTCTCGGTCTCGATCCTATCAACAAAGTAGTCACCAGATTCGTATCTGCTGATGTAACCATTGCCATACTTACCTGCAATGGCACGTGCATCACCGATACCCTCCAGTACAACAAGCTGAGCATTCTCTTCAATGTTGTTAAAGTCATCAACCTGGTAAATCTCGTACTCCTGAGACTTAGCCAATTTATCGTAACCTGCGCTGGGGCCCAACTGACGCTCCCAGTTTCTGGTCAGATAGATATTGGCAGTTGTAGTAGAGTCGCTTGAAGATGTTGACTGTCTGATAGTAGCTTCAAAGCCATACAAGTCGTTAACGCCACGCTGTACAACACCCCACAGGGAGTTTACGCTGGAAGGAATGGCTGTGATACTCTCAGCACCCTTGCTTGTAGCACCGGTCTCGTTCCAAGGATAACCGTTGTTGACAACATCGGGAGCATCCTTGCCCAATTCCTGGAAGGCCGTGGAAAAGTAGTCCTTGGGGAGTGCGCCACCATACTGACCATCAAGGAACTCATAATAGTACTTGGCAGCCTCGGTAAACTTGTCGCCCATCAGATAGATGTCTGCCAAAACCAGAGCATTGGGGAACATAGCCTTGGTAGAATGACACACATCGGTCTTGAAGCCGTACTTGCCGTACTGAGGATAGCCATACTGTTCTTCAATCTCGTAAGCACGCTTCAGGTTCTTCTCCAGCTTCTGCCAAAGCGTTGCTGCAGTAACACGATTATTTACATCGGCAGCATTGAAGCTATTGATTTCGTTCGTGCTCAGAATGGGGTGTGTATAGAAAGGCACATCACCATAGTTGACTACAAGCTGCATATAGGTCCAGGCACGAATAGCCTCCACCTGAGCATACTCGCGGAGCATGTATCTGTCACCTGTTGGCTTCTCCATAATGGTATCCATCTGAGCCAGATAAGCATTACAAGAATTGATAACGCGATAGTAGTCACTTACCTTCAAATAGCGGTTTGCACCATCCTTGAAGTTCTCTACGTCGTCATTCAGACCAAAGGTTAGGAGAGCCTTGACGCTATCTGTAGTAAACTGACCACCATCGATAAGGTCGCCGCGACATTCGCCCAAGATGACGTATCTCTCACCAATGTTCTGAAGGGCGTTGAGAATACCCCAATATGAATAGAGAGTGTCACCAGCCACAGTATATGAATGGCGGTCGCTGTCAGAAGACAGCATATCCTGGCAAGAAGTGGTGGCCAAGCTCAGCCCCAAACAGAGGCTGAGAATGGTTATAATTGATTTGTTCTTCATAATGGTATATTACAAGTTAAGTGTGAGACCCAAGTTGAAACTGCGACCGCTGGGTATGCGACCGGCATCAATTCCCTGATATAAAGTTCCGTTCTGGGCACTTGTCTCAGGATCTGTACCGAGGTATTTGGTTATGCAGAACACGTCGTTTGCTTCACCCCATACCTTAATGCCCTGGAGCCAGCTATTGTGGTAAGGCACCTTGTATGTAAGACGTACATTCTTCAGCTTAATATAGCTGCCATCCTCGATCCAACGGCTGCTCATGCGCTCGTTCTCTACATACTCCAAACTGTTGGTATAGCAGGCACGAGGAACGTCAGTAATCTGACCTTCGTGTGTCCAACGGTGTGCCATGGCAGCAGTCTGGTTGTAAGTGGTATTGCCAGATTCCAGACATGCTCTCTGGTAGTTGTAGATATCGTTACCTACACTATACTTGAAGATAGCGTCCAAGCGGAGGTTCTTCCAAGTAAGGTTGGTGTAGAGATTACCATAAATAGCCGGAATAGCGCTACCAAGAGCAACCTTATCGCTCTCGTCAATCCAACCGTCGCCGTTCTGGTCCACGAAAGCCATGTCGCCAGCACCGAATTCACGATATTTGTTGGCTACACCTGTGTAATAACGGAGCTTGCTTGGAGCGCCAAAGGCTGTAGTTGCCCTACCTGCCTCTGCCTCGGTAGCATATACACCGGTACCGCTCTCATTGTCATAGTTTACCTGCCAGCCATAGAATGTACCTGCGCTGTAACCAACGGCAGTCAGCATATTGCTGTTGCCATAAACGCTGGAAGTATAGCCATGGATTTCACCGGTCTTTTCGTACTGTGTACCCTCGCTATCACGCTTGAACAACTCAATGGTGTTATCCTTTGATACGGGAAGTGCGGTAATCTCATTGCTGTAGTGACCAAGGCTTCCACCTATCTCCCACTTCCAGTTCTTGGTGTTGATGAGAGCGCCATTCAGCTTAACCTCTACACCATTGTTGACCATTTCGCCTTCGTTGGTCCAGAAGTTGGTGATACCAGCATAGTAGTACTTGTCTGAAAGGTCGCGCACAGAAAGCATGTTGCTGGTCTTGTTCCAGAAGAGATCTACACGTCCTGTCAAACGGTTGTTGAAGAACGAACCCTCTACGCCAAGGTTGATCTTGCGAACGGTCTCCCACTGGAGTTCACTGTTGGCAATGTTGGTCAAATACTTGCCAAACACATTCTCAAACACCTGGCTGGTCTCCCAGTAAGTACGTGAAGCATAGTAGTCAAGATTGTCGTTACCATTCAGTTCGATACCGAAAGTAGCCTTCAAGTAGTTGACATAAGGAGTAGGCTTGAACCACTTCTCGTTTGTCAGAATCCAACCCAACTGCAATGAGGGGAAGAAGCCCCAGCTCACACCAGCTATACGCAAACCATCCTTGGCATGAGAACCGAAACGACTGCTGGCCTGGGCACTTGCAGAAAATTCGGCAAAGTAACGGTTGGCATAGTTGTAGTTGGCATGCAGGTAGTAGGTCATATCCTTCCAATTGTCGTTAACGCCATTAGAAGAGATGTACTGCATATTCTTTGAGATGTTGGGCAGTTTATCGTTCTCGTTGTTATAGCCGTTCAGGAAAGAATAGCTATAGTTATATGAGTTCACTCTCCAACCGGCAAATGCACCGAATGTGTGCTCACTCCACTGATGACCATACTCGATACGCAGATCGTTATTGATGCTGGTCTGGCTTGTGAACTGGCTCTTCAGAACAGAAGTAATCTGACCCTGGTCCTGAATCATGTAAGGAGTAGAACCTGCTACAGGCAGGAAGTACTTCTCGTTATTACGGTTCAGGCTGAAGTTGAAGCGGTCAGAAATAGCCCAATCCTTATTTATCTGATACTTGGGGCTGACATTCAGGCTAATCTGAGTGAGTTCGGCATAGTTCTTGTTTTCACCCTGACCGTTCTCCAGAATCCAATAGGGGTTGCGGGCAGCCTCGTTCACTTCGTCCAAATGCTGAGAGAAGATGAAAGGATTCTTGATGTATTCGTCAAGACCAGCAGTAGAGGCATACTTACCAGCCCAGTCCTTGCTCAGTTTCAGGCTTGAGTGACCATTAGCATCAGTGTCAACGTAGTAGCTGTAGGGGCTGATGAAAGGAGCCTGTACAAGACCCAGAACATTCACAGAACCTATATTCTGCTTGTCGTAGTTTTCGCTCCAACCATTGTCCAGGATATTGTATGACACCTGATTGTAAGCAATGTCCAAACCTGTTGTAATTTTGGAACCGATCTTGATGTCGGTATTGAAACGAAGATTCAAACGGCTCATGCCATTGGTCTTCATTGTGCTCTGTGCATCGGTGTAGCCCAAAGACAAGGCATACATACCAACGTCGTCACCACCTTCTACGCTAATCTTGTAGTTCTGGGCAACAGCTGTACGATACATATCCTTCTGCCAGTCTGTGTTGTTGTTATACACATTACGATAGAAGTTTTTGGGACTCTGATCCAAGAATCGGAAGGAAGTCAAGGCATTGTTGTCCATACCATGAATGGTGGATATCATATCACCAAGGTAGCTGGTGTACTGAGGTCCATCCATTACCTGAACCTTGTTGGGAACCAGCTCTACACCGGCATAGACGCGAGCGTTGATCTTTGTTGCCTGGCTCTTGCCACGCTTTGTAGTGATTATGATCACGCCATTGGCACCCTTGGCGCCATAAATGGCAGTACCATTCTTGATAACCTCTACCTTGTCTACGATCTCGGGATCCAGACCAGCAAGCACATTGTTGAAGTAGCCCTCATGAAGAGCAGTACGGTCATACTGCATATCCAGGATGTTGCCATCCAGAATTACCAAAGGCTGTGCATCGGCATTGATACTGTTGATACCGCGGATGGTCATGTATGCACCTTGGCCAGGGAGACCATTCTTTCTGACGATGTTGATATCACCAGCCAGCTTGTTCATCATGTCGGTTTCAATGGTGACACTGCTGGTCTCGTCCAGAGACACACCATTCTTTGCTGTAATTTCAGTACCCTCGCCATAGAAGCCAGAGAATACTGCACTCAACATCTCTATGTCGGTACCCTTTTCGTTGATAGCCACCTGCAAGGGTGCATACTCGGGAGCATACACATACAGAGAGTTGATGAAAACAGGAATGGCCACTTCGTATGTACCATCTTCGTTTGTCAAAGTTGAATAGCGGTTCATACCCAAAGCCTGGATACGGACACCGCCCATGGGTGTACCCGTAGCGCTGTCAACAACACGACCCTTCACGGTACGTGTTTCATGCTTAGGTGCAGCCTTGCGCTTTACCTTTACGGTTTCATCGCTCTGGGCGTCCTGAGCGTATGTAGAACAGATGCCAAACGCCGCAAATGCCATGAAGCAGAGGCAAGCGCGCTGTACCTTGCTCATAATATTATTGTATCTTGAATTTTTCATTTTCATTGCTATTTGTTATAGACATCTTGAATAATTACTCGCTCTCCTTGCTCTTGAGGATAATTCTGTCAATACAGTACTCGGCGGTATAACCATTACGGGACTGTGTTGTAGTAACCTTAGAAACAATCTCTAAAACAGGATAAGAGTTACGAACATTTCTATATGAAACAGGGAACTCAAAATCTTCAAAGAGTATCAGAGTATCTACCTTTTGATTATGGAAGTCCCAAGAAACAGTATACTTTGTCTGGTTTGAATAGCCATAACCCTTTGAAGCAGCAGCCTCTTTAAGGGTCTCATCCCAATAATACAAATTAAATGTCAACTTGCTCTGAGAAATCTTCTTGGGAATATCGGGAGTTTCTGCACTGCTGTTGTACCATGTTGGAACCATCACAGCCATGATGTCGTACTTGCCGCTCATAACATCAGCCTGACCATACTTGCTGCCATTCAACTGGAAAACAATACGGTTCTCAGCTGTAGCTGTGTTACTCTTAACATGCAAATATCTCTGCTGACTTACTCTGCCATAGTCATCAATCCAGTCCTTGGCAAGAATGTTGTTCATCTCCTTATCTGCCAAAACCGTACTTGAGGTGACTTTCTTATAGACAAAAGAATTTGTTTCCACATCCACATCCCTCATGAAATAATCGCTGGGGAAGTTCCAAGTGTCTGTGATGATGGCATAACCGTTACTCATCTCCTTGACCTCAACAACACCATCCTTCAACAATGAAGCCATTTCCCAAACCTTCTGCTTAACGCCATCAACTTCCTTATAGACGTCACGAATGGTGTCGCCGGTTGTTGTGAGCAGGTATTCACAGCTCGGATAGTTGTCCACAAATTGCTGGGCAGTCCACACTACTCCACCATTGCCCCTTTGAACACGGGCATTGAATACCAAAGGATAGATCATGTCCATTTCAATGCTGGCAACCTGCAGAGAGTCAACAAAGCTCTGTGGGTCGTTCTCTCTTTGCATGCCATTGGCAAAACCAGCTCTTGCCTTATCCAAAGTCAGCAGGTACGTAGCTTCGGGTGTAGTCACCAGCTTGTTCATCTTCGGATAAGCATCGACATACTTGTAGTAAGGTTTCAGTCTCTCTGTAGTCTCCTTCCAAGCCTTGTCGGTGGGGATAATCATCACAAAGGCAGAGTCCTCTGTGTTGATCTGAGCGTGGAACATCTTCATATTGGTCATCCACTCATCGTTGGCATCGTTCTGCGTTGGATTGTAGCTGCTGAGGTCAAACATCAGGTTGTTCTGAGTGTAAGAACTGTCAACATAGGTGGGGTTACCATTTTCATCAGGGAAACCTTCAATACTTGCTCCCTGGTTAAAGATAAGGGTGTCTCTCTCGACCAGATAATCACGGAAGCACTTCACCTTACCGCTGTACTTGATGTACTCATACAGATTGAAGGGGAACTCATTCTTGCTGTCAATCACATGGAGCAATCCATTGGTGGCACCAATATTTGCCTCTGTAACATAAGACTCATTGAACTTGCCGAACTGACCTTCAGCGTAATTGATGGTAGCAAATTTGCTATTGCTCAGACGTATTGTCTCGGGTTCAGAACCGGGCTTGGTCATCGTCTTGCGGTAAAGGGCAATGTGGTTGCATACAAATTGCTGCTGCAAGTTGTAAGGATACTCCTCTGCCATCTTCTCCAACTCTGCCCATTCTTCTACAGAGAGTGCATCATTGTTTGGAGCCCATACTGTAACAGGGGTATTTGCAAGGAGAACATCCTTGTAGGTATAGTATACAGTGTCAGTGCCATTCAATGTGTATGCAACAGACTGTTCGTCTCTGTAGAACTTTGCTTTTGAGATTACGGAACAGAAATTGCTTAGTTCCGGCTTCTCCTGCATCAGTTCCCATACTGTTTTGGTAGCAGCATTAGATTCGTCAGCAGTGTAATGCTCTTCCCATGTGTCGGTGCATGAGGGGACTGCCAGTAAGGCAGTTCCCATGAATATTGCACCGAAGATATTACTTATTCCTTTTTTCATACTATATAATATGAATAGTGAATTGTTTGTTTGTATTAGATTAATTAGTGAACTGTGTTCGTTAATCCATGATTACCAGATGTCCTCGGGCACCAAAGGATTGTCATAGATACTCTTCTCGCAGAATTCCAGATAGTCCAGATAGAACTCGGTCTTAGGATTAGAAAGCACGGACTTGAACTGGATATAGTAAGTCTGGTCTGCCTTCATCTCCTCTCTGAGGATAATTCGGCGAAGAGCAGTGGGCATTCTGCGCATGTGCTGATCAGCAAGCACAGCTGTTGTGCTCTTTGTCCACAACCAATAACTGTTTGGAGCCTTCATGTAACCATTGTTACGAAGCTTCTTGTCGTTATCGGCATTGACAATATCATCATCCTCTACATCGTCAAGCCAGCCAACAGTACTTGGCTCGCCTACACCATGACTTCCGAATACATTATACCACATTGTACCACCATTGCGCAGGTCAAGGGGAATACCAGCTGCAGGCAACTGGTCCTTGTCGGTACCCCAATAAACCTGACACATACCACGCTGAGAGTTGGCACTCACACCCATACGCAGCTCGTACATACCATCCTTGGGCACAGGAGGCAACTTGATGGTGATCTCGTAGTTACCTACAATGTTCAGCTCGTCGCCCTGGTAATTCTGCCAACAAGTGCTACCGTCGTTGGCAACTCGACCGGTCAGGTAATAGAATTTGGTATTTGAACCAATCTCACAGTTCTCCAGATAGTTATAGGTCTTTGTCTGAGGTATACCCACACACTGCTTTGTTCTGTCTGATGTGCTTTCGTTTGCTCTAATGTCGTTAGACATCAGCTCATTAAGGATAGTGGTAACATCAATACGTATGCGTTCACCAGCCATCCAACCTGCTACATCCTGGTTGAAGTACAGTTTATCACTGATATTATAGATGTATGCATTGACCATCTCCTTGCTGGACAAAATCTCAACACCCTTCTTTTCCTCATCGCAAATGCGCTCGGAATAGTTTTCCTGACGACCATTACGAAGAACTGGGAAACGATTCAGGAAGACAATATCCTTCCTGCCATCACCAGAAACCTGAGGAGGTTCGATAGTCTTAAGCAAACGTCTCTTACCCATTGTTGTATAGTAATCAAATACGGTAGTACGCTTGGTCTGATTTGCAACACTATAATACAGCTCGTTGTAATGAACGACCAGCTTGTTGGGTTCAATCTTGGCAGGGATGATGTGATAGGTAACAAACTGATTCAAGGCATTGTTCTCGTTGGCATAGTCTTCTCCTGTAGAAGCACCAGGCAGGTGAAGCTGGTTCTGCTCCACATAGTCAGAAACCTTCTGTACAATCTCCTGAGGTTCCAGGTCGTAAAGACTACCCTGCAGACCCAATGTCTGCGCCCACCATTCATCACCTTCCACAAACATGGTAAAGCCATAATATCTGTGCTCGGGCATTACACCAGGTGCGCTGTAGAAGGTTGGGTGAGCCTCCAGGTCTTTGATATTACCAATCATTCTCTGTCTGTAATACTCCTCGTCCTCAATTTTTGAAAGTTCAGGAATCAAGTTACAAGCATCCAGAAGAGCTGCAAACACATAGTTGCCAGGTATTCTGTCATCTATAGCCTTCTTGAACGCATCGCCCACAGTCTCGTCACTGGGAGAGATAACATCGTAAACCTGATGGACATAACCATTGATGGTGTAGATGTCACAGTTGGTGTTTGAAACATTGCTGCCTGCGATTGCATAATCAGAAGTCTCATTGTTGCTAACCTTGGTTACCAACAACTTGCGGTTCTTCATGTTGGCCAACGTCAAATTAGAACCCTGACCATTGCTGAAAGAAGCCGCCAGACTGAAGTCAGTAGTCTGGTAAGCCTGCTCGTTGTCGCCATTGTCAATCAAACTATTGTAAACAATGTTCTTTCTGGTCTTGTTCAACAATTCAGCGTCCTGAAACTCGGGAGCATCCCATGATGCAACACTGATTACACCATTTTCCACCAAAGACTGCAGATATTTGTCAATAGCCTCATTTGTGGGAGCAAAACAGGTGTAGTTACCGCGTGCAGAGAGCACCTGACTGACAGTAGATGCAGAATAGTCGCTAATGGTAACGATGTCAAGCAAAGCGCAATACGAACTATATGAGTCCGGATGCTTCTGCAAGTAACTGAGTATGGTATTACCTGTGAAGGTGTACCTTGAAGAAGTATCTATCTCCTCAGTGCAACTGTGTGTGAACAAAGCACCAACAGCAATTGCAAGCAGAAGAAGTGTTCTGTTAAATTTAGATATTATATTCATTGCTATTCCTCCTTAATTATCTGTCGTACTTAGATTTATTCCATACAGGATTCTGATTGAGGACCTTTCCATCTGCACGATAAGCCTTGCACTCCATGTAGTAGATGGGAGAATACAAGCCCCACAGGTTATCACAGCGAGACATAATGGTCTTGTAACCATCAATACTTGTCATAAAGGTCTCGAACATATTTGTCATACCCTCCTCTGAGTCATCATTGGCACTCTTTCTCTCGGCATAGCGTACAAGATCAAACCAACGCTTTCCTTCGCCAACGAATTCCAACTTGCGGGTGTTCATGACATGGGTGAAATAGGTATTGGCATCAGCTGTGTTAGAAGCCTCGCCATATGCCTCCACATACTTGTCCAAATCCTTCTCTACTTCGGTAGTGTTTACGAAATCTACCCACCAGCGACGATTCAGCATACGCAGAATTCTGCGGCATACCTTTTTGTTTGTCTCAACGTCCTGTTTCAGAATCATCAGGCATGCTCTTGCCTCGGCATTATTCAGAAGGATGTCACTCAGACGATATACGATCCAATTGTTGTAGTTCTCGATCTCACCTTCCATTGTTATCTTAGGACTGGCGGTACCCAATGTGGAGCGGTCAAATTCAGGAGCAACCTTAAGCCATTTCACGCAATATGCATCACCGGTGCCAGCTTCACCTACTTCGTCCCAGGAACTGAACCATGAACGAATATCCTTGATATTAGGAGAAAGTGTGGTCACAAGGTGAGTTCCTGCAGAAGAACCCCACATGCTGTTTACGGTACCGTTGCTGCGACCATCCTCGCTGTTGAACTGCAGTTCAAAGATGCTCTCGTAACTGTTTCCTTGACCAAAGATCTTATTGAAAGCAATCAGGGAGACATCGCCATATCTGGCACGTTCAATTTCGTTTCTGTACATGAAGTTGATGGGTTCTCCACTGTAGATAGAGTCGTTTGTCCACGAGATAAAGTCGTTAGCAGAGAATGCTGCTCCAAGACTTTTCTGCTCCTCGTCGAACTGCTCCCTCAATTTCTTCAATGACATCTCGCTATGGTAGATACATTGCTTATAGTCATTTATGGCCTCGTTCTGCATGCCACGACCTTCGTACAGACTGGCACGCCAGAGATACATGTCGCAGAGAAGAGCATGAATAGCGGTATTTGTAATCTGACCCTTGGTTTCCTGTGCCTTGATTGAACGGTTACGTGCCTGGCCAACCACCTTTTCAACATCGGTAATCAGACTATCCATAACGTCCAATACAGGAAGCTGCGGGAAGTATTCCTTGTCTCTATCGCTATTTACCACCTTGGTGGTGTAAGGAATGCTCTTAAAGGCACGCACCAGATAGAAATAGCTCAATGCACGCATTGTTACCATCTCTGCCTTCATCTGGTTCCACTCTGCTCTGGTAAACTGCTTATCCTTTTCCAGAATCTCCTCGCCATGCTGGAGAACCTTGTTGCAGTAACCAATGGTGGAATACATGCCACTCCAGTCATAATATGTCCAAGTGGTATCTATGTTGGCGTAAATGATATTGTAGAAGTTATCGCGGTTGCCCTGAGAACTTGTTACCATTTCAGGAAGCTTATAAATGTCGCTTCGCAAGTCGCCCCAGATAATCATCTTGTCCACCTGAGAAGCCATATTCTTGTAGGCAGCATATCTGACACCCTCCAAGTCATTCTTGTCTTCCCAGAAGTTTTCCTCCACAATCTGTGTCTGTGGATACACTGTCAGCCATTCATCGCATGATGTCATGGTAAATGACACCAGGGCTAATAGTGAGGCTATCTTAAATATATTCTTTTTCATGAATAGTCCTTATTAGAATCCGAGATTTATACTACATGTAAATGATTTGCTTCTTGGAGTCTTGGCATAGTCGATAGCGGGATTGAAGCCAGCAGGGCTAACCTCGGGATCAATACCGGTGTACTTGCTCCAGCAGAAGAGATTGTTGACAGAAGCAGAGAAATCCAAGGTGCGTACACCGCACTTCTTGAGCCACTCATACTTCTTGGGATCCATTGTGTAGCGCAGCTGAATGTACTGAACACGCACGTAGTCGCCATCCTCGACAAAACGGTCGCTCAACAGTGAGTTGTAGCTATGTGCACCTGTACCATAAGTATTGATTGCACGAGGAATGTCGGTGATGTCGCCATTCTTTCTCCAGCGCCATGTTGTAGCATAAGACTGGTTGTTGTTGTTCTGCATGCTCTCATACTCCATACGAGCGAGGTTTACGACCTTGCTGCCTACACGGAAGTTAAGACCGATATTCAAGCTCAGCTTGTCATAGAAGAAGGTCAAACCACCACCACCATAGAACTTGGGGTTAGAGTTACCAAGATACACAACGTCGTAACGGTCGATCTGGCCGTCGTGGTTGATATCCTCGTAAATAACATCACCACCGTTGAATTCATAACGGCTTGCGCCATCGTTGTTGTAGCAGTAGTACATCTTCAAGGGGTTACCCTTGGCGTCAGTAAGCCTGTTGCCACTCTGGTCATAGGCGATGGGGCAGGTAGCATTCTCGTTACGACGCTCAGCAGCTGCCGCTGTATTGATAGGATTGCCCTTGACATCATAACCATTTGCGGTGTGAGCATACTGCTGGAATTCACCAAAGTCATGGGCAGCACGACGTTCTCCATTAACCTCAATAGTTTCGTTGTAACCATAACTGCTCCAACTGTCAAGGGTATAACCATTGTGGTCATAGTCGTAACGATAAACACCCTTGTGACGGAGACCATAGATAGAACCAAGAGCATTGCCAACCTGAACACGACGTGTATAGTTCAGATTGCCTGGCTGCCAGTTCTCTGCACCATTGATGGACTCCAGATAGAGGCTGTTCAGGTCAACCACCTCATTGAAGTTCTGAGAGAAGTTGAGACGTGCCTTCATGCTGAATTTGCCAATCTTGGCAAACTTGCCAGTATTTACGTAGATTTCCCAACCCTTGTTGTACATAACACCACCGTTCATATTTGCCAACGTAGAGAAACCGTTAGCAGAAGGAATACGAATGTTACCAATAAGGAGGTCTTCTGTTCTCTTGCCGTAAATTTCGGCAGCTACGGTAATCATGTCGTCAAACAAACCGAGGTCGAAGCCCATGTTCCAGATGGAGCTCTTCTCCCAACGGATGTTCTGCAGAGAAAGGTTCTCGGGAATGATGACGTTGTGACCATTGTACATACCATTGGAACCATATCTGTTATACTGGTTGTTAGAACCAATAGAACTGTTACCATAAATACCGTATGAAGGACGGAATGAAAGCATAGACAACCAGCTGTCTGACCAGTTCATCCACTTTTCGTCGGAGATGTTCCAACGTGCAGCGAAATATGGGAAGGTACCATACTTGTTGCCGGCACCGAAGTTGGTGCTACCGTCAATACGTACACTGGCATCCAGATTGTACTTACCGTCGTAAGAGTAGTGAGCCTGGAAATAGAAGCTCTGTCCACGCCATGAACTGTTGCCAGCACCGGCAGAGTTGAGCATACCATTGGCAGTGGGATCCTGAACGCCATCGGGCACGTTCCATACACCTCTGTTCTGCCATGAAGAATTACCGGTATTCATCTCAAAACGGGCAAGACCACTGAGATTATGCTTGGTGTTCTTGAATGCGCTATAGAAACGAAGGTCGTGACGGGTAGAGAACTGAAGCGACTTGTTCTCGCTGGTGCTTACAACGTTACGGTTGTTATTGAAACCACCTACTCCATTGTCACCACCATTTACCCAAGGCATATTGATAAGTTCTGCGGGAGTGAAAGACTCTGAAGAGCTGTTGTTGATATTCAACTGCACGTCGCCCACATAGTTCAAACGCCACTGGTCGTTCTCCTTACCCAAGAGCTTATACTCAAGACTGAACTGAGGAGTAAGAGTGTATTCCTGCTGGCTGTCATTCTTGAGATTTGCATAGGCTACGGGGTTACCGTTCTGGAACATGTCGCGCAACTCCCATGATGTATGGAAGCCATCGTTGGGTACAGAACCGCTATAAGACTCGTTGGTAGACAAGGGCAACATGCTGAAATATGTGTTGGTTGGATTACCAAAGACATCGTAACCATACACGGTCATGTTGGGCATTGCCTTGTATGCCTTGGAGTTAGCCTCGTTTGCAACAGAGTTGTTGTGACGAGTTGTCATAGACATATTGATATTGGAGCTGAACTTGATACGGTCGCTGACCCAATAGTCAAGAGCTGTGGATGTGCTGAAACGGCCGAAGTCCTGGTTGATGATGGTACCATCGTCCATGTTGTAACCGGCACCAATACGGAATGTAGCCTTCTCACCACCACCGGTCAGGGTAACATAGAAGTTGTGGTTCATGCCAAAACGGCTCACTTCGTTCACCCAATCGGTATTCTTGTTGTAGTTGTGGAAGATACTACCATATGTATTATTATAGTCAAGCTCCAGAATGCTCTTAGAGGTGTTTGTGGGGTTGAAGTATGACTCCTTCATGTACATAGTGTACTCGTCGCCATTCAGCATCTTGTAGCCTTCGGGCTGCCATGTGCCTGAGAACTTGTAGCTGAAACCTACGGCAGTCTTTCCGCGCTTACCACGCTTGAGCTTGATCTCGATAACACCATTTGAACCTTTGGCACCCCACTTGGCAGCAGCACCGTCCTTAAGAACTGTGATACTCTCGATGTCCTCGGGGTTTACACACAAGAGAGCAGAGAACTGTTCCTCGTTGTCCATGTTGGAATAGTCCACATTGGTCTTGGCCTCCTCGGGAATCTCAAAGATATGGTCATTAACAACAATCAGGGGCTGAGCGTTACCGTTGAGGGTACTGGTACCACGCAGACGCATGGTTGTACCGGCACCGGCATTACCTGAGTTGGCCACGATGTCCAGACCGGCGATCTGACCCTGCAATGCCTCGTCCACAGAGGTAAAGGAGAGACCGTCCAGGTCTGCCATATCAAACTTCTGCACAGCACCAGAGAACTCACGTGCAGGAATGTCCAAACCTGTAGTGGGAGCCATCTTCTTGGCCTGAACGACAACGTCCTTCAGGGTCTTGGTGTTGTCCTGCATCATTACCTTGAAAACGGTCTTGCCAGCAGTGGGAAGAGTTACGGTCTTGTAGCCCATGTAGGAGATGACAAGATTGCTCTTGTCGTCCTTCAGAGTCATGGTAAAGTTACCATTGAAGTCGGTTACCGTAGCATTCAAGATACGGTTGTTCTTGTCAACCTCCTTGACGTTGGCACCGATAATAACGTCAATCTCGTCGGCTACTGTACCAGAGATGCGTCGTTGTGCATTGGCTGGAAGGGCCATCATGAGCACGGCCCACAGCATAAATAATTTTATGATATTATTCATGGTTGTTGTGTTTTATCGAATTTCAAATTGCTTGATAAATCTGCGTGCCTCCATGACATCTTCAAAATCTTCATATCTGCCGTCCTTCAATTCCTTGAAATTCAGCACACCGTCCATGAGGTGAACAACCGCATAGCTGGCACCTTCCAACTTGATACCGGAAAGATTACCTTGCTTGTTAGCGCTATTCTTAACCTCGCCACTGAGTTCACGGTCGCAAGTCATAATATTCTGGGTAACAAGCTGATGACTTTCGGAGATAGAGTTTATCCAATTACCGCCATAGGTATCATTCACACTGAGTACGCCACTTTGGTCGCGCTTTGCTTTATGCTTCACGAACATACCAGTTTCGCGGCTGAATGAGCTGGAGAAAATATCCTCTTCACTCATAGTAGACTTATCAGCGAAATATGATTTATCTACGAAATGGCTACGCACAAAGTTTGTCAGGTAGACTATCTTTGCCTGGATATTAAGGCTGTCTTCCTTAGTGGTAAGGTCACCTAAATCCTTCTCCAAATCTGTATCATTCTCTGGATCATCGTCCAACAGACGATAGTCACGATCGATGCTTTCCCATGTGGGCAGGCCTAATTCCACTGCAGCAAGAATTGCTTCGTTGCTGGGAGCCAGAATTGTATAGTTGTAGTTATTGAAGAACTGCACTCGCTGGTCCACGGTATTGTCGCTAAGGAAAGTCTTATAGAGATTCAATGCTCTCTGCTTGGCCTGAGCCTCCTTGTGGATATCCTCATTGTATTCGCTCTCGTCTACGAGACCAGAACCAAGGATAAGACCTTCGTCGTAATCGTTACAGAGTTTGAAGAACTCGTAGAAGGGATTGGTATCGGCTGTTTGCTCTGAGTAATCTGCGGGAACACCTTCTGCACCCTTAGGCATGTTTGACAATACGCCAAAGACACTGCGTGCGGCAGGAATCAAAGGAGCATCCATTGTGAAGGTGTAGCCATTCTTGAACTTTGTATTCTCTGTCAAGTCCACATTACAATATATAATACCGGGGGCAGTAGCACTGAGACCGGCACGCTGGTTCTCGAGCTGGAAGCCGCCCTGAGCTCTGACAACCCTGCCACCTTCGCGCTCAACCCTGATACCCATACCATTCTTGGCTACGTAGTATTCATTCTCTTCGTCATTGATTTTATTTTCTGGGCCTGTATGTACAATGGTACTTCCCTCAAGAATCTGACGAAGGCGGTCGGTGAAGTCAACTTTGGCAAACGATGAAGCCAGATTGGGAGCACCAATCTCGCCGGTATTAATATCGTATGTATAGTTGATATTATCTTCCTTTTTAATAGATATAGGGAAGGCATTTTCACTCTCTGTCTTGATGTACTTGAACTTCAGCATACGTGGGTATTTACTGCTGAAGCTCATGGGGTCGTAATAATATCCCAAAGCTGCATCGGAAGGCATGAAGAAGCTGAAACGAGACTGCATAGCCTTCAAGAAAGCATAGTAGTGCAGGTTCATACCAGTATTCTCCGCCTTTTGGTCACAGTAAATTGCCCAAGACATTATTTTATTAGTTGAACGCAAGAAAGCAGGAGTTGCCACACAACTGAAGTCGGAGGGTATCTTGATGTCATCCATCACATATACGACACCGTTACAAGCGAGCAACACATCCTCAATCTTTTCAATATCGCCGGGTGTGTACAACTGCTCCAATGTAGATTCTTCGCGCAAAGAAGACATCTTGCTGGGGACAGAGGCTACAAAACTCTCTTGCATACAATGACTGAGGATTGTTGCCAACTTACTCAATGGAATCTGGTCAATATCCTCGTACAACTTTGTAAGATTTTCTAAACTATAGTTCCAGCTTGGGTCCTTAGCATATTCCTTGATAAGAGTTGCGCCATCACCTTTGCTAAAGAACTCCAACATCTGCTTGTCGTTAGGAATGAGCATTGCGCCCATGTCTTCCTCGGGAGTTTTTGCTGTAGCAGGGAAGTATCCGTTCCATCCTGGATCGAATTTCAAAAGAGCTTCACCCGTTCCGCCAAATACCTCTCCACGCTCGTTCTCGTCGAACTTCGCGCCGCCGAAAGATCTCAGAGAGTAGTAACGCTTGGTGTAGAGAGTATCTGTATCCTTGAACTTTGTGGGGTTCAAACGGGCAAACAGCAATGCCTCGGTGGTATTCTGTACGGGTACAGAGAAACGCTCCAACATGTGGCTGAAGATATGAGTCTTACCGCTGGTGCGGATAGCCTCTGCCATGTTTGACAATGGAACGAGAGGACGGTGGGTCTTGTTGACATAACCATTCTCGCAAACTATGTCGGCACTGTCCAAACGATGGTTATTGATATGAATATCACCTGTAACACGTTCCTGACCTGTGATGATCTTGAAATCATTGTCGGTAATCAGGTTCTTGGACATGAACTCGTTGGTGAATTGCAGCATCATAGGACGGGTATTGTCCTGAACCAAATAGATTGAGCTATAATTCAAGAGACCGCCATTACGAATTCTGCCCCACTGGTCCACCTCAACCAAGGCGGCATTCTCTTCAGAAGTCTGTCTGTCTGCAGACCAATAGCTCTTTGGAAGATCTTCTACAGCAATGCATGCAACGGAGTCAACGATCTCAACATCGGTCTGACGACGAATATAAGCACCGCGGGTAGGATTGTTGCCAGAGCTGCTGGCAAGGTTCTCCATCACAATAGCATTGTTCAGCATGCTGGTGTGAAGGAGCAGCTTCTTCTGACTCTTGGTGAGCTTGTCATAGCTTGTAGCTGTGTGCCAGGGATTGACAGTTGGCAAAGCTTCATTGCCCTTGAAGAAGTCATCCCACGCCTGGTCATCGGCCACGAAAACGGTCTTAGAACCGGTTCTCTTCAGGATTTCCTTCAACGAAGCATTTTCGTCACCTTCCACATTTACATCAGGGTCTTCAATCAGCCTGAGGTAGTTCTTGTAGATGCCGCTGCTCTCGAGAGTCTCGTAGATGCTGGTGTTGAGCCACGTTGGTTTTTCTTCATCCAAGTAGTACTCGTCCTGGCATGCCGAGAAGCTTCCGCCGAGGGCCAGCATGCAAGTGGCGAAGGCCAGATGCTTGCTGCATTTGCTTAAACGGTTTCTCATACGCATAATTTTGATTTGTTTGATTAGATTGTTATTTAAATTGTTTTCGTTTTAGCAGTCAGGTTGCGAACGTGGGAAGCATATCTGCACAATTATACCCTTTTGTCGTGCGCAATATTTTAGTATGCGATAGCAAATTTAAGATTTTTTTTGGAAAAGCAAGGCAGAAGTAAAGAGGACTTCACGAATTAAAGCGTTCTTTTCTATGAAAAAGGCTCAAACTTTGTAACCAAATGTTAAATATTGAGGCGCA
The DNA here is from genome assembly GCA_045659645.1 of Bacteroidaceae bacterium. GTDB lineage: Bacteria > Bacteroidota > Bacteroidia > Bacteroidales > Bacteroidaceae > Physcousia. The sequence continues at coordinate 52,966 of JAZRCG010000002.1, forward strand.
AACATGTGTGTACAAGATACACTTATAACAAAACATCACTGAGACGAAAACCAGAAGAGAAGAATTAGGGCAATTTACAGGCGGAAGTGATTATTGACAGCAAGCACAAACCCCACAAGCTGCAACGGAGAACTGACGAAGCATGGCTTGCACAATGCCCAAGAACCCCACATATAGATGTAAGTATTTTTTACCATACGAATAACAATCGCACTCACACAAACAACCAAACAAACTGCCAAAGGAGAACATACACAAGCAAAGAAAGCAAAGAAACATTAAGACAAAGAAGAAGAACCAACAAGCACAAAAAGGCATCTTGCTATACACCAAGCACTTATAGGCGCAACAACTCTCCCGACAAGCATACCAGATGACGCCTACAGACACAAGACAGGAATCCTATGGCATGATGCTCAGGAAAACGGAGGTTTGTCCTCGGGAGGGCAGAGCAGAAAGTTCCGGGAACTTTGCCCCTTGTCCTCGGGAGGACCAATTACCAACATCGGGGAATGCGTACAACACAATGTGGAGAAGAGACAAACGGCGTCCTTAACCGCAAGAAGATATGTAAAGTTTTTTGCAAGACATAAAACCTAAAAAAGCAACCTGCCAGACAAACAAACAGGAAGCGTCCATCCATCCATAACAAGACAGATTTCCCAATAAGCAAAACAAAATCAGGCTGCAGCAAAAAACAGGAAACAGACAGACTACAGATGCTCCTCTATATAACGACGAATACCCAACGTATTGTCGGGATGAAACCAGGCAATGCTTGCATCGTGCTTGAACCAGGTCATTTGCTTCTTGGCATACACGCGCGTATTTTTCTTTATACGCTCAATGGCCATGGACAACTCCCAGGTGCCATCAAGAACATTGAACATTTCCTTATAGCCGACAGTGTTGAGGGCATTAAGATTACGATAAGGAAGGAGAGTCATTGCCTCGTGCAGAAGCCCGGAATTAACCATATCGTCAACACGGGAATTTATGCGACTAAATAGTTCTTCTCGCGGACGCTCCAACCCTATCTTGAGAATTCTGAAAGGACGGACAGGGGGCTGAGAATCTGATGAAGAATTGCGCAAAGTATTTCTGGTAAGAAAACTGGAATATGGCTTGCCAGTTGTATAGAAAACCTCCAAGGCATGCACCACACGCTTGGCGTTTTTCTTGTCTACGTAGTCGTAGTGCTGAGGGTCCACAAGACGCAGTTCCGCTAAAAGCGTATCAAGTCCGTCGCGCTGGAGCCTGAGGGACAAATCGCGTCTAACATACTCATCTATAGCGGGTATATCATCAATGCCATTACATACAGCATCTATATACATCATACTGCCACCAGAGAGAATCAGCGTGTCATATTCCTGAAAGAGTGTAGAAGTCAACTGCAACACCTCCTGCTCATACCGGGCGGCACTGTAATAATCATCCAGTTCTAACTGACCCACAAAATAATGACGGACCCTTTGGAGTTGGGCACTTGTAGGTGATGCAGTACCTATTCTCATATCGCGATATATCTGGCGCGAGTCACAATTAAGGATAGGGCACTGCAACATCTCCGCAAGAGAGAGTGTAAGCTCTGTCTTACCTACAGCCGTAGGACCTAAAACCACAACAAGCAGAGGTATCATTATTTTGCCGGCAGATTCATGAAACGTGAAACGGAGAACTCGTACATGCGAAGGAAAGCACTACACATCACTACATTTCATTTACCTCAAAACCCTCCATATCCAACTCGTCTTCCGAGTACGCATCGTCATTGAACACTTCAGCATCCTCCGGCTCTTCAGGATGCGGAACTTGAGGGGAGGCAGGAGATGGAACAGCTTCCTCCAATATTTGTTCAAACTGAACAGGAGGCACACCCTTGCGCCTGTTCACCTTGGGGCTCTGCACCGTTTCGCCAAAGAGTTCCTCTACCATTTCCAGCAGAAGAGTCTTCTTGTTCTGCATCTCAAAGACATAGGCTATATGTTGCCCCTTTCCTTCGACGAAATCCTCCAAAACGGAATCACTCATCAAATTCAGGTCTTCATCCATTGCAACGTTCCTGGTGTCGTGCAAGTAAACTTTTTCCCTTACCTTCCAAAGGTCGTCACAAACAAGAAAAAGGTGGTTGTCATCCTCTGCATACCCACATGCATCCTGTATCAGGACATGAAGTTCAGCAAAAGTTGCAGAGGAAGGAGCAAGTATCTCTAATACAAAATTCTCTACCTCCTCCGAAAACAGAAGAAAACGATATGTCATGAGATTTCAGTTTTAACAGGCATGTTCAACGAATAAAGCCTCGCTTGCTGGTTCTTATAAAATCAAGAATATACTCTATTTCGGGGGAAGATGGTATCTCTTCCTCTACTCTGGCAAGCAAATCCTTCAGCAGACCTGTGCCTTGCAATATAATCTGATATGTCCTATGGATGTTGTCCACAATCTCACGGTCAAAGCCACGACGACGAAGGCCAACTGTATTCAAGCCACAATATGCTGCAGGATCACGAGCAATCATAGAGAAAGGAAGAACGTCCTGAGCGCTGCGTGTGCCGCCACCTACCATACAATAACTACCAATTCGGCAGAACTGATGCACAAGGACATTTGCCGACAGAATAGCACGGTCATCAATAACAACCTCGCCTGCCAACTTTGTTCCATTACCAATGATACATTCGCTACCTACAATATCATCGTGAGCAATGTGAACACCCTCCATAAAGAGATTGCTATTACCTACCACAGTCTTGTTCTTGGCTGCAGTACCTCGGTTTACAGTAACATTTTCACGGAATGTGTTGTTATCGCCAATTTCTACCGTTGTTTCTTCTCCACGAAACTTCAAGTCCTGAGGAACAGCACTGATAACCGCACCGGGGAAGAACCTATTGCCATTGCCAATGCGCGCACCGTAAAGGACGGTGACACTGTTCATCAACACATTGTTGTCGCCTATTATCACATTCTTGTCAATATAGCAGAATGGACCTATCTCGCAGTTTTCTCCAATCTGGGCTTCGGGATGTATGAATGCTAATGGACTAATCATAGCTTATAAGTTTTTAATGAGTCTTGCAAATTTATTGTTAATGGTATGCCCTGGCTTGGTAGCAACGATATGACCCTTGATGGGCTTGCCCACAAGTGCTACATCTCCAATGACATCCAGGAGTTTGTGTCTGGCCGGTTCATTTTCCCACACAAGAGGCTTGTGCTGTATGTATCCTAATTCTGTTGCATCATGCCACTCGGCGTTTGTGAATTGGCATAACTTATCCATGCTCTCCTGAGTGGTTTGCCTCTCATATATGACAATAGCATTGTCCAGATCACCACCCTTTATGAGGCCAAGAGACAACAGAGGTTCTATCTCGCGGACAAAGACAAAGGTTCTGGCCGCACTGATTTCCTTGTCAAAATCGGACAAATCTCTCAAAGTCGCAGTCTGGATAGGCAACATCTTGGAATTGAAATCTATGGTCACAGACACCGCAAAATCATCTGCCGGAAGCAACATGACACGCGAACCGGTACTCTCATCCTTGAACTCAACAGGTTCTGTCACCGTGAGCCAATTCTTGTCGGCGTCCTGTTCCACCAAGCCTATTTCATGTATCTTCTCTACATAGGCAGAGGCACTGCCATCCAAGATGGGGAATTCCGGACCATTTACCTGCACCAACAGATTATCTATTCCATGAGCATACATCGCGCCAAAAGCATGCTCCACAGTACTGCAACGTGCATCCCCAACCCCGAGCACAGTTCCACGTGTGGTCTCAATCACATTTTCAGCTATAGCATCAATAATAGGACAGCCCTCCAAGTCCACTCTTTGAATCTTGTAACCATGATTCTCTGGTGCAGGATTGAAGGTTACAGTGAGATCCAATCCCGTATGAAGTCCCTTGCCACTAAGAGAAAAGGCAGATGCTAATGTTTGTTGCTTCATATTTCTGTCAAATTATATAACTAATATTAGTAAGGATTAGTTGGCGGAACCTTTTTCCTGCAGTAAAGCCTTCAGTTCCTCAATCTCCTTCTTCATCCGATTCATGGATGCCCACATATCCGGCAGCTGCTTTACCACCGCTTGTGCCTTCCACCATGTACGTGGTTCTATTGCAGGAGTACCCATTAGTTCCAAACCAGGCTTCTTGACGCTGTTTGGAATTCCAGATTGTGCTCCCGCATGTGTTCTGTCGGCAATAGTTGCATGACCAGCAACACCTACCTGCCCACCGAACATACACCATTCGCCAACCTTCGTAGAGCCTGCCACACCTACCTGGGCAGACATCACAGTATGACTGCCTACCTCGCAATTATGACCTATCTGAACAAGGTTATCTATCTTTACCCCCTTTCGTACAATAGTCTCGCCCATCACAGCACGGTCTACGCATGAGTTTGCACCAATTTCCACATCGTCTTCAAGCACAGCTATTCCTATCTGAGCAATCTTCTTATAGCCGTCGGCAGTTGGCTCAAATCCAAATCCATCTGCTCCGACTACACTACCAGCATGGAGTATGCACCTTGCACCAACTTTACAGTCATGATAAACAACGCTGTGAGGATACATTTCTGTATTATCCCCAACAATAGCCCTTGCACCAATAGTAACATGAGGATGAAGGACACAACCATCGCCAACGACTGCCTTGGGACCTATGACCACAAAGGGACCGAGGTACACATCTTTGCCAACAGTTGCAGTGGGGTCCACAGAAGCCGTGGGATCTATGCCCTTAGGCTTCGGCTTCATGCTTACATATATATTAATAAGGTTGGCTACCGCTTCTCGTGCATTAGCAACTTTTATCAAGGTTGCCTTTACTTCATGCTTGGGTTCTAAAGATTCGTTGACAAGAACTATGCTGCTTTCCGTGCTATATACATATTGTTCGTACTTGTCGTTAGCAAGAAAACTAATGCATCCAGAGCGGCCTTCCTCTATCTTGGCAAAATCAGAAACAGAAGCCTGAGGGTCTCCGACAACAGTTCCGCCGACAAGTTCTGCAATCATTTGTGCGCTGAATTCCATAATAACGATGTATTGTTTATATTTATGCTATCCGGTATCCTGGTACTTCCAAGTATCCAAACCCTGATAAATCAGATTGCTCTGCTGTCCAGTTCCGCTGCCATCTCTTGCTGCACTGCCTGTGCCGCCTCTGCTGCTGCCTGAGCAAAATTCTCTGTATTGTCGGCATAGATAATAGCACGAGAACTGTTTACAAGCAAGCAACACTCTTGGGTCATACCATATTTACAAACCTCACTGAGAGAGCCTCCTTGAGCACCTACTCCAGGAACAAGCAAAAAGTGATTTGGCACAATCTTGCGGATTTCCTCAAAAGCCTGTCCTTGGGTGGCACCTACCACGTACATCATTTGGTCGTTGCCTGCCCACTCCTGACTCTTGCGCAAGACTTTCTGGAAAAGTTTTTCACCATCCACGCTCTCTGTCAATTGGAAGTCATGACTACCCTTATTACTGGTCAATGCAAGCAGGATAACCCATTTGCCATCATATCCCAAGAAGGGGGTTACGCTATCCTCGCCCATATAAGGAGCCACTGTAACAGAATCAAGATTGTACTCTTCAAAAAAGGTACGTGCATACATGGCAGAAGTGTTGCCTATGTCTCCACGTTTTGCATCGGCAATTATGAACTGGTCAGGATAGTTCTCCTGAATGTACTTTACGGTTTTCTCAAAGGCCATAAGCCCCTTTACACCGAAAGCCTCGTAGAAAGCGAGATTGGGCTTATAGGCAACACAGTATTGTGCCGTAGCATCTATAATTGCTTTATTGAATGCAAATATAGGGTCGTCTTCGTTCAAGAGGTGAGAAGGCACCTTCTTCAAATCTGTATCAAGACCTACGCAAAGGAAACTACGTTTTGTTTTGATATTCTGGATTAACTCTTGTCTTGTCATTGTATTTAGGATTTTAGATTATTATAGACTTAATTATAACAGAGAAAAACTAAAGCTCTGCCTCTTTCAAGCGTTCTGCGTTCTCGGCAACTATGAGATGGTCGATACAATCCTGTATGCTTCCGTCCATAAAGGCACTAAGATTATATATGGTATAGCCAATACGATGATCGGTAATACGCCCCTGAGGATAGTTGTATGTACGAATCTTTGCCGAGCGGTCACCTGTGGATACCATGGTCTTTCTCTTTGACGCTATATCGTCCAAATACTTTTGGTGTTCCTTGTCATAAATAAAGGTACGCAAGCGAGCCAGTGCCCTTTCCTTGTTCTTGGGCTGGTCTCGAGTTTCGGTACACTCTACCAAGATTTCTTCGTCTTCGTTGGTAAAGGGATTGCGCCACATGTATCTTGCACGAACGCCAGACTCTACCTTGTTCACATTCTGACCTCCAGCGCCACTTGAGCGGAAGGTATCCCATTTTATGGCCCCTTCATTTATCTCGACATCAAATTCCTCGGCCTCGGGCAACACCGCCACTGTCGCAGCACTGGTATGCACACGTCCCTGAGTCTCTGTGGCAGGCACACGTTGTACACGATGCACACCACTTTCATACTTCATTATACCATACACACCCTCACCAGTAACGCTAAAAATAACTTCCTTAAAACCTCCGGAAGAACCTTCGCTGAAACTTGAGACAGCCATCTTCCAGCCCTTAGCTTCTATGTATTTGCTATACATACGGAAGAGGTCGCCAGCAAACAAAGCAGCCTCATCTCCACCAGTACCGCCTCGTATTTCCATTATCACATTCTTGTCATCCTCTGGATCGGCTGGCACAAGAAGCAGCTTTATCTCGTCCTCAAGTTCCGGTATACGCTTTTCGCTCACTGAGAGTTCTTCTCGCAACATCTCCTTTGTTTCTGCATCATCCTCTATTGCCAACATTTCCTTTGCGTCAGAGATATTCTGCAGACATCCGACATATTCCCTACGGGCATCCACAATCTTTCCAAGATCCTTATACTCCTTGGTCAACTTTACGTACCTCTTTTGGTCAGCAATCACACTTGGGTCCGTGATTAGCGTGGAGACCTCCTCAAAGCGCGATACCAAACCCTCAAGACGTTCAAGCAAATTATTTGCCATTTCTATCCTACTCTTCTTGGTTTAGTAATCAAACTCACCGAACTCGCTCTTGATGGTCAGGCTTTTCTTTCCCTCCTCTATGCGTCCAACAACCTGAGCATCTATATTGAACGATTTGGAGATGGAGATAACCTTTTCTGCCATTTCTGGTGCCACATACACTTCCAGACGATGTCCCATATTGAACACCTTGTACATTTCGCTCCAATCCGTCTGACTTTCTTCTTGAATAGCACGGAACAAGGGCGGAACAGGGAACATATTATCCTTGATGACACGACAGTTATCACTAACAAAATGCAAGACCTTAGTTTGTGCTCCACCGGTACAATGTACCATTCCATGGATATCCGAACGCATTTCGTCCAACATTCTCTTTACTACTGGCGCATAAGTTCTGGTAGGAGACAGGACCAGTTTACCTGCACAAACCGGAGCATCTTCTACAGAGTCGTCCAATCTATACTTGCCACTGTAGACCAACTCCTTTGGCACTTGATGATCATAACTCTCGGGGTACTTCTCTGCAAGATACTTACCGAATACATCATGACGTGCAGATGTCAGGCCATTACTGCCCATACCTCCATTGTACTCCTTCTCGTATGTCGCCTGTCCTGTGCTTGAAAGACCAACAATAACATCACCAGGTCGAATATTGGCATTGTCTATAACATCACTTCGTTTCATGCGACAAGTTACCGTACTGTCCACAATAATGGTACGAACAAGGTCGCCAACATCTGCCGTCTCGCCGCCGGTTCCATAGATACCCACACCCATTTCGCGCATCTCGGCCATCAGTTCGTCAGTTCCGTTGATGATTGCAGAAATCACCTCTCCAGGGATTAGCATCTTATTGCGACCTATTGTAGAGCTAACCAAAATATTATCAACAGCTCCCACACACAGCAAGTCATCAGTATTCATGATAAGTGCGTCTTGCGCAATTCCCTTCCATACGCCAAGATCACCCGTTTCCTTCCAATACATATAGGCCAACGACGACTTTGTTCCGGCTCCATCGGCATGCATGATATTGCAGTATTCCGGATCTCCCCCTAATATATCGGGAATAATCTTACAGAAAGCCTGTGGATACAGGCCCTTGTCTATGTTTTTAATTGCATTGTGCACATCCTCTTTAGCTGCAGAAACGCCTCGCATCATGTATCGTTGGTTACTCATAATGTGTTTTTATTTATAAATTATGAGCACAAAGATACGCAAAAAGAATTATCTATGCAAACATCTGCGCGTTTATTTCGTCCACACGTCCCAAGCTGCCAAAGCTTGCAGCTCCAGCATTCTCATGCCATTCATAACTGCAGAACCTGCTTCCACCCCCCTTTTAAGGAAGAGAGTCTCCCCAGGATTATACACAAGATCGAACAACAGATGTTCAGAAGTCAAGGCTTCATATGGCAACAGAGGAGCCTCATTGGTATGCGGAAACATCCCGACAGGAGTACAGTTGACAACAACACTATACTCATGCATTATTTCTTCTGTAATATCCATATACGTCAGCATCCCCTCAGTACTCTTTCTACTCACTTGCATATACTGCACCCCCAAATCCGTCAAACCAACGCAAACAGCTTTAGCTGCTCCACCAGTTCCAAGAACGAGAGCTTTCTTGTGAATAGGCTTCAACAATGGTGCTATACTTTGCGTAAAACCTGTGACGTCACTATTGTAGCCAATCAGCCTTATTCCTTTGCCCCAAAAACGGCTATACAGACCATCCCCCCTAAGAATTTTTATTACATTTACTGCACCTATGCGTTTTGCCTCCGAACTTACTTCATCCAAGAAAGGCAGCACTGCCTCCTTATATGGAATAGTACAATTCAAACCCTCCAACATAGGATGTTGTGCCAACACATCTGCCAGCATGTCCACACGGGATATATCAAAATTAAGATATGCGGCATCTATACCTTCCGCATGGAACTTTTCTGTAAAAAAGGCTCTACTGAAACTATGTCCAAGCGGATGACCTATGAGTCCATATTCCTTCATCTCTCCTTATGCTCCAAAACATACATTATCTGGTTGTTATGTGAAAACATCCTTGCTTCACTTCATACTTTATATAACACAAACCTTCTGCGCGAACATCTCTAAGCACCTCTGCCAAAACCCACTTCAACGTATCATTCTGCACAGGAAGCCTGTTCTCATTAGGCAAAGACACCGTATGATACCTATTATAAGGAATATCAAACGTTGTACCAAACCTATGGCACGACTCCGGAGAGGCATTAACATTTATCCTGAGCAAGCGCTCAATATCCTCTTCCGTCCGCAGCACACTACTAACCAGTATCTTATGCATCGGAATTCCCTTTACATACAAAGAATCCAGATAATTGCGCGCTATAGTCTCCAACAAACGAGCAGCACGAGGCACAAGATATGGAATGCTGCTATTCATACCTGGATCCACCTTGTAAAAAGGATTTGCTCCCACGAAAACCAATTCCTCTTTCATTGATTCGGCCGCCCGGCGACTTCGTACAGGAGAGACTCCCCACTTCCTTGCACTTATTATGTGAACATCCTGCAAATCCGGGAAAGTCCTGCTAAATGAGGGAACTGAATATATCGGATGAAACCGTCTTTCGGTCTTACCGGTATGGATTATATTCTGAAGTGCAACTTCGCTCTCCTGCTCATCATAAGCAATATCTTCTCCTACAGAATCCTTATCCAACGCACCTGACACACCCACTATAGAGGAAGTAAACAAACCTCCCTCCTGAAACACACGTGTCAGTCCCAATATACCTACCGAGACCCAAAACAGTGCTATAAAATAGTTTTTCTTTAATCGTCTCATGATTTTCGAGACAAAGTTAGCATAAAAAGGGCTATATTCCAAATATATTTGTTAACTTTGTGCACAAAACATACGTTCAATGATAGAAAAGCACATCATACTGGAAGACGTGGATCCCGTAGTATTTTATGGGGTAAACAATTCCAATATACAGATGGTAAAAGCTCTTTATCCCAAACTGCGCATCGTTGCCCGCGGGAACATCCTGCACGTAATGGGCGATGAATTGGAAATGTGCGCACTGGAAGAGAATATAGACAAGCTTCAAAAGCATTGTCTAAAATACAATAGTCTTACGGAAGAGGATATCCTGCACATTCTGCGCGGTGAGCGGGTAAGCAAGGATGGTATCGAAGGAGTCGTTGTATATAGCGTTACAGGCAAACCCATCTCCGCTCGTAGCGAAAACCAACAAAAACTTGTGCGTTCCTATCAGGAAAACGACATGATTTTCGCCACAGGACCTGCTGGTAGCGGAAAAACCTATATGAGCATCGCATTGGCAGTCCGTTCCCTGAAAAACAAGGAAATACGCAAGATTATCCTTTCACGTCCTGCCGTAGAAGCCGGAGAGAAACTCGGTTTTCTGCCTGGAGACATGAGAGATAAGATAGATCCATATCTACAGCCTCTATACGATGCTTTGGAAGATATGATTCCTGCACAAAAGCTACGAGAAATGATGGAGCACAACATAATTCAGATTGCCCCACTGGCCTTTATGAGAGGCCGTACGCTGAATGATGCCGTTGTCATTCTGGACGAAGCACAAAACACCACCTCGGCACAAATCAAGATGTTCCTTACCCGTATGGGCACAAACACCAAGATGATCATCACGGGCGACACCTCTCAAGTAGACTTGCCACGAGGAGTTCGCAGTGGATTGTCCGAGGCATTGGAAATATTGAATGGAGTGGACGGCATAGGGTTCATCCACATGAATCATAAGGACATTGTACGCCACCGTCTGGTTACCAGAATTGTAAACGCATACGACAAGCATAAAAAACAAAACGAAGAAAAGATATGAAAGCATTAACACGTACAGATTTCAACCTGCCAGGCCAGGTTAGTGTTTACCATGGTAAAGTTCGTGACGTATATGACATTGATGGCAACATCCTGGTAATGGTGGCCACCGACCGCATCTCTGCCTTTGACGTCATACTTCCCAAAGGAATCCCTTTCAAAGGCCAGTGCCTCAACCAGATAGCAGCCTCGTTTCTGGATGCAACTGCCGACATTGTCCCCAACTGGAAACTGGCCACTCCCGATCCCATGGTTACCGTAGGCCTTAAGGCAGAGGGCTTCCGTGTGGAGATGATCATTCGCGGATATCTGACTGGTTCTGCCTGGAGAGATTACAAGAATGGATGCCGAGAAATCTGCGGTGTCCGTCTGCCTGATGGCATGCGCGAAAACGAGCGCTTCCCCGAACCCATCATCACCCCTACCACCAAGGCCGACGAGGGTCACGACGAGAACATCAGCAAGGAGGAAATCATTGCCCAGGGCATTGTCAGCAAAGAGGATTACGAACAGATGGAACAATATACCCGCGCCCTTTTCCAGCGCGGCACAGAGATAGCTGCAAAGATGGGGCTCATCCTTGTAGACACCAAGTATGAATTTGGCAAGCGTGACGGCAAGGTTATCTTGATTGATGAAATTCACACTCCCGACAGCTCCCGTTACTTCTATGCAGAGGGATACGAAGAAAAGTTCCAAAAGGGCGAAGCACAAAAGCAGCTTTCCAAGGAATTCGTACGTCAGTGGCTGATAGAGCACGATTTCATGAACCGCGAAGGTGATGTTATGCCAGAGATTACCGACGAGTATGCCCAGAGCGTAAGCGACCGCTACATAGAACTCTATGAGCACATCACTGGCACAAAGTTCTCTCCTGCTGACAGCGAGGGAGACATCCAGAAACGCATTGAACGCAATGTAACCCAATGGTTGGAGAATAGATAAATGTCTTACAGCCAAGAAAAAATCAAGCCATACTCCTCAAATGGAGAAAAGGTACAACAGGTGGAGGCAATGTTTGACGGCATTGCCCCCACCTATGATTTTCTTAACCACGTCCTCAGTTTGGGCATAGACAAGGGATGGAGACGAAAAGCCATAATAGCACTTGGCAAGCATGCACCCGAAGAAGTGCTGGACGTGGCAACAGGCACAGGCGACTTTGCTATACTCACTGCAAGCATGTTGCACCCTAAGCTGATAATCGGTGCTGATATCAGCGAGGGCATGATGGAGGTTGCCCGCCAAAAAGTACTTTCCATGAAAGACAAGTTCCAAGACACACAACTTGTTTTCAGGAAAGAGGATTGTCTGCACCTATCCTTTCCAGATAAAAGTTTTGACGCAGTTACAGTTGCCTATGGCGTAAGGAACTTCCAAGATTTGGACGCTGGACTTGCAGAGATTTTCCGCGTTCTACGCCCTGGAGGACATCTACTCATAGTGGAATTGGCATCACCACCCCATTTCCCCATGCGACAGCTTTTCTGGCTGTATGCACACATCGTTATGCCCGTGATAGGCTGGCTTGTTAGTCGCGACAAACGAGCATATTCCTATCTTCCTGCCACTATGGAGGCTTTTCCGCAAGGAGAAGTCATGGAGGGTATCCTGCAAAAAAATGGATTCAAAAGCGTAGAATGGCGACGTTTCACCTTTGGAATCTGCACCATGTATCTTGCCGAAAAATAGGAAACAAACATATTGCCAACCTAATAGACACTTATAAAAAGGAACAATATATCCGTTCTTATGGCTAATTACATAACTTTATTGCAGTTTTACACCGAAGTTCTTAAAAGTTTTTAGTATATTTGCGATGCATTGCATGATAAATACGCTTAAATCATAAGTATTATAAACCCCATGGATACAACTTTGTTGTCGGTAGTTGCCATAACGGCACTAACCTCACTTATGGCTACAAACTGGATTTATTTCAAAATTCTGAAGATAGCCAAAGACAAGAATTTGGTAGACAACCCCGATGCACGAAAGTTGCAGAAAGAGCCTATACCAGTTATGGGGGGCATCACAGTCTTTTTCGGAGTTATATTCGGACTGCTGGCTGGTGTGGCCTCATATTATGCCATAGAACACGCTCCTTTTGTAGACACCGATATAATTCTGCAGATGCTGCCTATCGTCCTGTCCATGAGCATTATGTTATACATTGGCACTTCGGACGATATTATTGGCCTCACTCCAAGAGCACGTTTCATTGTAGAGGGCGTGGTCTTAATAGGAATCATATTTGCCTCAGGCGGATGCATAGACTCCCTGCATGGTTTATGGGGGATAAATAGTTATTCCTGGTATGTAGCTATTCCTTTAACTATCTTTTCTGGTGTGGGAATTATAAATGCCGTCAACATGGTAGATGGAGTAAATGGACTTTCTTCCGGATTATGTATCACTTATAGTCTGCTTTTCGGATTTGTGTTCATTATCTTGGGCGACATTGCCAATGCCATGCTTGCTTTCGCCATTGGCACTGCCCTATTTCCATTCTTTATTCACAACGTGTTTGGCAACACCAGCCGCATGTTCATTGGTGATGGCGGCACAATGATTATGGGTATTCTAATGACGTGGTTCGTGATATGCATCATGCGCAACGATTCGGCTTTCTGCACCTATGCTCACAACCTTTCTGCACCAGCCATGGTTCTCTCTATACTTGCCGTACCTGTTGCCGATACCTTGCGGGTAATGACCATGAGAATTGCACATAAGAAGAGTCCGTTCAATCCAGACAAAACACATCTGCACCATGCATTCGTGGGTATGGGAATCAGCCATAGCATAACTGCACTTTCCGAAATCCTCATCAACATTACCGTGGTTGCCGCCTGGCTGATTTCGGCATATCTTGGAGCACCACTTCAATGCCAATTGTATACCGTTATACTGGTAGCCGCCATATTGGTTTGGGGTACCTACTTCTTCTTGGTGCACGAAAAAACATCCAATAGCAAGAAGGCCAAATGGCTGCGCAATTTCTCAATAAAGACCCACCTTGGCAACACCGAATGGTGGCAACGCCTTACATATCGTTTGGATGCTCCTGAATTCAGCGTACAGGAGCGCAAAAACATGAAAGAGCGTATGGAACGTAAATTCCGCAACTAACCAGAAAGGGACACCTTGCTCCCAACTGCACATCATTGTAAAATACATTTAATAATATAACAAGGCATCGGTTATTTAAAGTAGAACCGATGTTTTTTTTTATTTCTAAGCGAACAGGCTGTCTTATACTGATATAGGTAGACACATTTGATAACAATTAATAAAATGTGTAAACAGTATGAGAAAGAAATGCGAACGTTACAGTGAAGAAGAACGCTTATTAATTCTTCGTGACTATTATTCCTCAGGAATGTCCAAA
>JAZRCG010000003.1:0-73503 GCA_045659645.1 Bacteroidaceae bacterium
CCTGTTGTACTCTCACCTGTCTTAACCCAAATTGGTCATTCGGCTGTTATTGCCACATCGTACCCCCTCGGCTAATATTTCCCTAAACAGCATAATACAAAGGCAATAGGAACGATAAGTATAAGCAGAAAGAACGCCTTCTATAAAATGAACCAAATATTGCGAACAATCGTACCAAACGTTTAGGAGCAATGTACCCAACGCTGAGTACAATTGTCCTAAACATTGAGTATAATTTTGTAAACACGTATTTCATCTGTTTATTCCACGTTCTTAATGCTTTTAATCCAAATAGGTCATTAGATTGTTACGCGCTAATGAAGCCTTCTTTCTGTCATCTGTTTCGTCACTTCTCGGTTACAATGGAACCTTTTAGTTAAGCCAGAAGAGCAAGGATATGTTTACATAGTCATTGCCAAGGCTGACTTCAAACGAGTTTAACTATTGTTTTCCTCCTTGTCGCTCGGCATAATTCAAGTAAACTTGATTCTGCGCTCACTCCTGCGTCGGTTGAGCCCGCTCAATTGGCTTAACGAAAAGGTCTGTCTAAATGTTCAATATGTCGCCTTTCCGACAAAACAGTCATTTCTAAACAGACTTGATCTTTTTTAGCGGATACCAATAATTTCATTTCTATTGTGCGCCATTAGAAGTGAGGTTTTACTGCTACGTTATATTCTTCAATTTCTACTAATAACCATGGTCGCTCAAATAGTAATGTCCTATTGTGAGGTACTTGAATTATACTTTCTATGGTTTGAGATTTACTGTTTAGATAAGGTTTTGCGTATGCTCTTCTGCAATATCCGCCTTTATACTTATTGTGTGTGGTAGATTGTCTATTTATAGCATGTACACGTGTGTAATTACTAATTTTTTACTGAGCCCTTTACGTAAATCATTCTCTTCTTTTTCATTTTTTATAATATTTTTTGCAGTTTTAAGTTATTTTTGTATGTTTGCAATGGCAATCAATGAAAATTAAAGACCGAATAGGTGATTTGGACGATATTGCTGATGTCTCGTTTGAGTGTCTTTCTTTCTTCTGTAATGGATTTAGGAAGAGATACAAGGAAAGATATTATTGATTCTGTACCAAATAATCCTGCATCTATTAAACTATTTGATTTTAACCATCTGCCGAATTTCAGGGTTAGGAGGCGACTTAAATTCTATAACTATGAAAAAAGTATTAGTTCTTGTGGCATTGTGCTTTTCAGCATTCACATCCGTTAATGCTCAGTATGCACCAGAGAAGGGTGATTTCGCTTTAGAATTTGGTTTTACTCCTTTTAGTTCTGGTGGTGAGGCTTTCAAACCCATAGATAATATGCTGAAGGTTCGTTATCTTGTGTCTGCTAAGGATGGTTTGCGTTTGAAACTCGGCCTTGGTATAAATAATACCTCAAATACTACAACTGAGCTACAACCAAGTACGGAACCCTATTGGACATCTATTGACAAAACTACCACAACAAAGAACAATAGAACAGATTTCTCGTTCATGTTGGGTTATGAGCGTCATTTGTTCACAAAGGGTAGGTTTGACGTTTATGCCGGTATTGAATTAGGTTATGGTATGACAAATCTTAGCGGTTCTATAGCGGAGGTTAAAGAGACTGTAACAAAGGATGAGAAAGGCATAATCCAGGGCTCAGAAAAAATTGATAATTTTACTGAGTACATCAATCAGAATACCAATGGTGGTGCAACAAGTCAGGGATACTTCCAAGGAAATCTGTTTGCAGGTATTGACTGCTATGTATGGAAGGGACTGTATCTGGGTATGGAATGTGGATTGAGATTTAAGACTGGTTCTGGTTCTAATGCATATATGTCTTACACTTATGATACAAAAAGGTACAAGGCCGATAATTCAATTAAGTATTCAAAAATCGAAGTTTACAATGGATTGACAGGTGATTATAAATTAACGGAAACAGGTGAAGGTGCAGGCAAACCAGTTGATACAAAACGTACGGTTAGTACAAATGAAAGCGGTACTACTTCCTTTGCTTTATTTGTTGAACCTGCAATCCGCATTGGTTGGAATTTCTAAGAATCATAGGATTTTGCACGCCTGATTGATGTGTGTGTGAAATAAACAGAGATGATATAAGTATGAGGCTGTGCTCCATAATGGAGTGCAGCCTTTTTGATTTTGATTAGCTATGAGTAAGGTTGGTGATCCTTGGCTCTTCCGATGCATGTGTAGTTTTGAGGAGTTTATGTTGCTTCTTGATTAGTGTAGTTTCAGATAAATCTGTATCTTTGCATACGTGTGATTAGACGAACACGATTGGGTTTATGCGCATTAGTGTATTCATATGTATGTTCTTCATGGCTTTCCGTTCGATGGCCCAAGGGATTGAACCCGAGCAATGGATGAAGGGGATTGATGATGAGGTGTTGGTTGCATCGATGTCTATCCCCGGAGCTCACGATGCTGCTACCGGAGAGGGTATGTATTCTCCTTCTGGTTTGGGGATTACGCAACAGCTTACATTGGAGGAACTGTGGGCCTGTGGGGTGAGGGCTTTTGATTTGCGTCCAGCTGTGAAGGATACCTTATTATATATATATCATGGGCCATTGAGGACAAGGGTTAGTTTTCGCGAAGCGCTGGATATACTTTGCATGCGATTGGAAAACTGTCCAAGTGAATTCGCCATAGTGTTGTTGCGCGAGGAGATAGATAGTGAGAATGAGCGTGAACGTGCTCTATGGCCTTCTCTTGTTGGGGAGACAATCAGTAGTTTGGGTGACAGGGCAGCAGTGTTTTCTCCCAAAATGAAGGTTGCCGATGCAAGAGGAAAGATACTGTTTCTAACAAGAAGTATGTTTTCAGATTCTGACAAAGGTGCCTGTATCTATGGATGGAGTCATTCAGCTGATGGGAGTGTGGATGCAAGTATTGTTTCCTATGCCACCGGTGCAGATGCAAGGTTGCAGGTGCAGGATTACTATGCGCTAACAAATTTTGAGAAACGTATGACGAAACTTGCTGTTGTGAGGCATTTTATGAATTTGTCTGAGGAAGCACCAGAAGGTGTATGGACCATCAATTTCCTTAGCGGTTATTATAACACATGGCTTGGATTCAGTCCATTTGCAACCTCTTCGGGTTATAAACGCAATGCAGCATGGCTGCATCCGCAGGTTTTGTCTATGATTGGTTCAGACAAATGTTCCATGGGCATGGTTTTCATGGATTATGCAGGAGTTGACGCTGTGTATGGTGCACCCCTGGGGATTAAGCACTATGCAGTCTTTGGCAAGGCGCTGGTCAGGAAGATTATAGAAAGCAATTTTTAGCATTCTGTTTTCAGCCCTAATAACGTCTTAAATTTGCCCTCCCGAGGACCGGGGCGAAAGAACCGGGAACTCTCGGCTTGGTCCTCGGGAGGACTGATCTTTGTTCTCGGGAGGACCGAAATGAGGCCTCGGTTAGGAATAATAATATTTTCCTGATATTATGGGTTAATAAATGTTAATGGGGGGGGTAATTTAGATAATTTTTATAAATTTGTCCTGCTTTTGTTCGTTATTTGACACCATTTTGATGGTAGAGTGTCTTCTTGGCTACCATTATTGGCTCAACAAACCTCAATTTGCATAAGTACAAATATTTAAGTTTATATACTATGATGAAAAAGTTTTACTCCCTATTGACTTTGCTCTTCATTTCCCACGTGGCAATGGCTCAGAGTCAGTTTTTTTATGAATGGAAAGACGATGTCATTACCATTCGTACGGTTTCCGAGCTGGATAGCCTGAACTTTCCTTCCTCCAACTATGTTGCCAACTTCACTACCGGTTCCCCGTCATCCCTGACCAGCAGCAGTATGGTTGCCTCGTATTCGCTGGCAGTTTCCGGTATAGTGCCGTTGGACATGTCACGTACCGAGGTGGGTGTATGCTATTCGTTTTCCAATCCAGTTCCCACGGTTGATGACTATAAGATGAGATATGGCACCTTGGAAGAGGGAACATGGGAGGTGACCTTAAAGGATTTGTATAGCAGTACGCTCTATCACTATTGCCCATATTTGATACTTGGCGACATGGTGTACTATGGTCCAATAAAATCCTTTACCACTTTGAAGCACAGCACCAGCAGTTTGTGGAATTTGCTGGAGAGCCGTAGCGATTTGAGCAAATTCCGTGAGATTGTTGCCAAGGCACCGTTTTATAGCACCGACACTCATCGTGCCTATTCAACTAATGGTTCCGATACTATATTCTATACTTTCAAGGATGTGTTGAGCGCCCAGTCCGATATGACGTTGTGGGCACCCGCAAACAGTGCCTTGTCTGAAGAAGAGTGGGCAAGGTTCAAGACTATGGCTGACAACGGAGATTATCTGTTGCAACTGCAGTTGATGGGTAACCACATGGCAATGGGCAGTAAGGTTATGTCCAATTCCGGTAAGGGAAAGGTAGGTCTTCTGAACGGCAAAACCGCCACCATTGACTACGATGCATCAAAACTGCAGAATGCCTTGATAGCAGAAAAGGATATCTCTGCCCGCAATGGTGTGATGCATGTCCTAAAGAACGTGAACGAGTATAAATACAATCTGTATGAGTACATTAAGTATAGTGGCAAGGTAAATACATTCGGAGAATATCTTGCACAAAGAGATACGTTGAGTCCATCCTTGTCTATCAGAATCAAGGGTTTGCCTGATGTAAATGGCAATAACGCACATGATGAATATATATATTTACAGGACAATCTGATGTTCCGCAACAGATTGTATAATCCAACGCAGAACGATGCCAACGATGAGTGGATGACCAATATGAAGATGTTCCACGCTCAGATCAACACAGAGGACTCTGCCTTTGTGATGATTATCCCCACCGACAAGGCTTGGAAGGACGCAACCGAGAGATTGGCTCCATACTACAGGTATGCAGATGCTTATCCCAAGATGGATAAGTTGGTTGATGATCTAAGAGCAACCCATTTGCTGACCTTGGACAACGCCAGATATGCTTTTGCCAATGGTTATGGCTATGGAACGGTTGACTCCTTGCAGGCAGCCAACATAGAGATGGACATGATTTATCCACTGGTATTCAATGCCCGTGCCCAGAAGGGCAATGGTGGTGTGGTGTGGACAGCAAAGCAGTTTGTTGAGAACTACATGAACTGTGAATACCTGCTCACAACAACCGGCGACACCATTCGCGATATTTACGAGAACCTTGGTGGCGAAGAGAGGAAGGTGTGGGAAATGGCCAGCCTGTTTCAGGACGGTGTTGTCGAGGTTAAGGAGATGAGTAATGGCTATGCCGTTATCACTGACAAGTGGAACTTCCCCACGGACTACTTCATGAGAGATATAGATATTGAGGTTAGTTCTTATGTTTATCAACTGGTTACTTCAAGTACGATTTTGACAGAGAAGGAGATGAGCAATATTCTTGCCAAGGACTGGATTGATGACTATGGCAGAGTAAGCCAGCAGAGATATTTGCATGTTAAGAATAATAACCTAACTGGAGAGAACCGTATTGTCTTCCAGTTGAATGGCAGCAAGTATGGTCAGGCTGATGTTATGAGCGGAAAGTACGACATCATGGCTGTGATGGTTCCAATATGGTACAACAGCAGTGCAGAAACTCCCGATATTCCGGAGACGATTTATAAGAGCAAGCTGACATTTAATTTGTATTATTGGGATGAGACCCTTAAAGAGGCTGCCGCTTCAAAGGGTTATGGCTATTCAAACCAGACAAAGCAGACTTTTGCCCAAGACTTCCATAATGAAAAGGTAGATACTTTGATGCTCTTTGAAGACTTTGAGTTCCCTGTTTCATATAGAAATGTTCGTAACTCTTATCCTGTTTTAGAGATTGTTTCTAAGGTTACACGAACACAATCACGCAGTGGTTATACCTCCGATTACTGTATTGACAGAATTATCCTCAAGGCCAAGGAGACAGAGTAACAATAAGTGTAAACAAAAATAGAAAAGAATATGAAGAATACAGAAACCAATTACTTTACAAGACTTTGTTGTGTGGGACTGCTCCTGCTTTCTGGAGTTGTTCAGGCAATTGCCGACGAAGGAGTTATAATAAGTCTGAAAAACGGCCAGGAGTATGAATTTACCTTTGCCGAGAAACCACAGATAGTATTTGGAAAGGAGTTGACAATCATGGCAAATGCAGCCACAGCGCTCAGTCATGATTATGCCGACGTGCGTAGTATCCGTTTCAGTAACGGAGAGGATACCGGCATAGATGAAGTGCAACAGAGCGGGGAAGAAACAACCATAAGTTTCAAGATAGCAGGTAACTCGCTTTATGTCTATGGCTTGCCAGTAGGAGAGAACGTCAGTATCTACAGCATTGGTGGACAACGTGTAGCCTCACAGCGCCAGGTTTCAGAGGGAGCTGTTCTTGCCATTCCCCTGACAGCACGTGGGGTGCTATTAGTGCATACCAGCACTGGTGTCAGTTACAAATTGTTGCACAATTAGCAAGTAGGCATAATAATTCGTCTAACAGAAGTAAAATATTCAAGTCCAAGATTTCATGAAAAAGTTACTGACCATAATAACATTGCTTGCCGTACAGATGAATAGTATGGCACAGAACCATGCTGTCTACGAATGGAAGGATAGTGTTCCCGTCATTCGCGCTACGTCGGATATGGACAGCATCACCTTTTATCTCCCAGAGGATTTGGTGGACTTGTCCACAGGCAAGCCCTCAGAGGTCAAGAAGACCTCTATGACGTCTTCGTTTGCTCTCTCGTCAGCATTTACATTTGCCAATGACTCCATCACAGAACAGGGTATTTGCTATTCCCCTTTCAATTCGCAACCTACCATTAATGACAGCCGTGCCTATTTCGGAACCTTCGCAAAAGGAAGTTGCGAAGTAACCATTACCGGTCTGAAGAACGGCACATTCTATTACTATCGTCCATACCTTAGGGTTGCAGATGAGGTGTTCTATGGACAGGTGGGTACTTTCTCCACATGGGAGGAAGCCGGCAATCAGGCATCGGACATCTACAAGACTCTTAAGAGCAAGGGTAACTACAAGACTTACATGCGCCTGATGGAAGACCCAGATGTATGCAATGCAGATGCCGAGGCTGGTTCTCTGGCCCAAGCCTTGTCCCAACCAGGTACAAAGACCATCTTTGCCGCAAACGATCAGGTCTGGGACAATTTCTTTAGCCATAACAAGACGTTGTCACAAAACAACCCCTGGCACACGGCTACCAGTTACGAGAAACTGTCCAAGAACCAGAAGAACCTGTTGCTTCATGCCAGTGTGTTGAATCATGCTCTCTCTGTGGAGCAACTCTCCGATGGTATTGGAGAGAATCCCGCCAAAGGTGTGGTTCTTCGCCGACACACCGATGTAGAGGCAATGGATAGCATTGCCCGTGTTGCTGTTTCTGACCTTCCTGTGTCTTATTGGAGCGTTGACAAGCAGAATTCAGAAGAATATGCCAACCTTCCCGAAGCGGACCAGTGGCATAAGCTCCGCAATAGTGGCAAGGATAGCGTTTATATGCTGCAGGACAACTCTTCATCAATGATGGTACATCTGACCAAGGAGTTCATGAAGAAAGAGCGTATTACCGATGAGGATTTCCGTATAATCACCGGTCAGAAGCGTGATGCCAATGATGTACATATATATAATGTAGGCATAGACGAGGCAGACATCGTCTGCGAGAATGGTTACATCAACTCTATGTCGCAGCCTTTGGTGCCATTGGCAAACATGGCAGAACTGATTCGTACAAATGGCAGAACCAATATTTTTGCCCATTTGCTGGACCGCTTTTCTGTTCCTTTCAGGAATGGAGTCTTGAATGCCAATGACTCTATTTATGTGAAGAGATATTATTCTTACAGAGGTTATGGTTCTTCAACAAACTATGATGCCAAATGCTGGATGGATGAAGACGGAAACATCATTGCAGGCACAGGTGAGCCTTTATTGCAGTATGATCCAGGATGGAATGGCTACTTCCCCGGAGGCAAAACTGAGGAAAATGACATGGGCGCCATGTTTGTGCCCAACGACGAGCAGATGCTTGGCTTCTTCTCGCATGGCGGAGGTGCTCTTCTCATAAAGGAGTTTACAAAGGACCCGGCATTGGATTACAATATCAATGACCTTGATAAACTATACAGAGATGTAGACCAGATACCTCTGGACTATGTAAATAAGATCATTAACCACTGTATGCAGGAAAGTTTTACTGCCTCTGTCCCCAGTAAGATGACCTCGTTGCGTGACATAGGTACTTACGAACAGATATTCTTTCCCGAGGATGTAGAGTCCATAGACACAGCACTACTGGCCTGCAATGGTGTAGTGTATGTGATGGGAAGAATGCAGAGTCCAACCGACTACAGCAGCGTTGCAGCACCTGCCTTCCTGCGTTCAACCAATAAGATAATGCGATGGGCTATCTATGCCGATAATTATTCGTCTCAGCAAGCTTTGGGGTCGCACTACTATGCTTACCTGAAAGCCATGGAGAGCCGTTTCAGTTTCTTCATGCCATCCGACGAGGCATTGGGGTACTATTATGACCCTGTTAGTTTCACCAGTCGCTATCCCAGAATGCTGAAATTCAAGTATAATCCTAACTCCCAATTCCCATTCGTTACAAATGTCAGGGATGGTATCTGTTACAGATATGATATAGCAACAGGCCAAATAGGTTCTTCAATAGTTACTTCACAGTTTGTTCAGAGCGATATCACCGATCGCCTCCGACAGATTCTGGAGGGAAGTACAATTGCTCATACAGGTTGGGAAAATACCATCAATACCGATGAGAACGAATACTATTTGGCTAAGAACGGTATGGGTATTAAGGTTACCCGTGAGAATGGCAGAGTAGTTCGTGCCCAAGGTGGTTTCCAACTTGAGAATGAAAGAGAGGGTCTCGAGGCCAATAATCCTGGTATACTATATTGTAATGTGGACCAGCAGGAGAACACGGAGTACCTAAATGGCTATACCTTCACTATGGATGCTCCTTTGATTCCTGCTGCACGCAGTGTATTCGGCGTGTTGGCAAACATGAATAGAGGTGCAGAAGGTTACGTTGAAGATTATATGGACCAGAATGCAGAAAGCAATCCGTTCTATGAATTCTTTAATCTGTGTATTTGCCGTGAAGGTTCTGTCGAAACTCTTATATTGAATTCCGGACTCGTTGATGAAAGCAAGTATAACCTAAACATTCCCTCAGACGTAGAAGCAAGGCAGAGAATCCTGAACCTGTATAGCACGTTCGTTACTGAGAAGGCCGTGGATTGGAGGGTTCAGTTCTTCAATAACTTCAACTATACCGTATTGGTACCCAGCAACGAAGCTATAAGAGAGGCTATAGACAATGGTTTGCCCACATGGGACAATATTTTTGAGGATTATCTGAGCAGTTTAGAGAATGGTGTTCTTAAGACTGCGGAAGACAGTCTTCGCATCCAGGCAAAGATTATCTACCTGACCAACTTCGTCCGTAGTCATTTTGTGGACAAGTCCTATTTTGCAGACAAGTCAACAATGAGAGAGACTACGGTAACGACCAACTCCTTTAATCGTGAGGCTGGTATGTTTGTAAAGTACAGAATCAAGCGTGAAAAGAGCGGTGTGCTTAGCATTCAAGATGCATACAATACTGGTTCCTGGAAGCATACTATAGCGGAAAGTCATGGACTTGCAACACAGAACATAATGACTTGCGACCGTGAGTTGAGTGGAGAGGTTAAGAGGCGCATGACTAATGGCAATAATATTAATGGTATCAGGTTTAATAATACCAGTTATGCCGTGGTTCATCTTATAGACGGTGTTCTCCAGCATACCAACCAAAAGCCCGCTCAGTTGTGGGGTAACAAATCAGCTGCAGAGAATGCCCGCCTCTATATCAAGAGATTCGCCATTCAGTGATATATAGATTAATATAAACATAATTCGTTAGATATGAAAAGAGTATTTAGAACCAGATACTTCATGCTACAGCTTTCTGTGCTTGTAGGCGTAGCTCTTAATCAGAGCTGTAGCGAGTCGTTGGATGTTGTGGAACCAGTAGATAGCCGTATGCATCAGACTGAAGTGGAAAGTCCTTCAGACACATCAAGCGTGTCTGGCTACTTCCAACAGGTATTAAAGTCAAAGACTCCCGGTTATTATGTCTATGCCAGTCTTTTGGAGGCATGTGGATTGCTGCCAGAGCTTGCCAAGATAGAGGACGAGGAGTATTACAGACAGAGAATGAGTGGTATTTTACGGGATTTGCCTGCTCACCCAACCTTCTACAGCGCACCTGGTGTAATGCCCGAGCACAGATATTATGGTTTCACCCTGTTTTTGGAAGGTGATGAGTGGTGGTCACAGGCATTGGGAATGAGCAGCCTTTACGACCTGGAACCTAAGGAAATAGTAAAAATGGTGTCTGCTTATGTTGTGGAGAACCAGCTTCACTTGCCTGGCGCTTCAACAGAAGAAAATTATACCGACGAGAACAATGCCCTGAACCAGTTTGTTACCTACCATATTATTCCAGCCAAGATTGAACCCAACAAGTTGGTTATTCACTACAATGAACTGTACTACAGCGTGGCAAACCAGGCTAAGCTCACATCTGTGTTTGACTACTATACCACAATGGGCAAAAGACGTTTGCTGAAGACCTTTGAACCATCTCAGGTTTCTGGCGATGGCAGAAGGGATGTAGTCTTCCTGAACCGTTTTCCTGAACTGGATAACGGCCGCCACGGCCGCTATACCGAGCGTTGGTGCGACGAGGACAAGAAGGGTGCAGAGATTCAGAGCAATAAGGAATTTGTAAATGCCCAGATATACGATATCAATAATGTCCTGTACTTCAATCATGAAGTTGCCAACAATATGAGCAGCGAGCGCATCCGAATAGACGCAGCTTCGATCTTCAAGGAATTAATGTCCAACGGCATCAGGGCAAATGAAAGTACTGCGGACAGAACGAAGCAGTGTGTTGGTATTCCTAAGACCGAAGCCTACAGTTATCTCGAGGATTGTGAGATAGGTGATAACACACTGTTCTACTATTTGAGCGGTAGGGTTTCCAACGATGGCAGCACATGTTGGATTAATTACCAGGGCGATGAGTTTAATATCGTAGGAAACAGTGAAATTACCATCAAGTTGCCACCCGTTCCCAAGGATGGAACCTATGAATTGCGCATGGGTGTATCTGCCAATTGCCAGCGTGGCATGTTCCAGATCTATTGGGGAACAAACAAGGACAGGTTGCCAGCTATTGGCTCACCAATAGATATGCGTATGGGTGGTGTGCTATGGTATAACCAATTTGGTAGACATGGTGTGGGTGAACCAAGTACCTTAGGTTGGGAGGACGACATTGAGGGTGAAGACATGATAAATGCCGAAATAGACAAAAGACTGCGCAATAATGGCTACATGAAGGGACCGAACAGTTTTTGGATGTGGACAAGGGGCACGACTTCAGATATTTCAACGCAGCATGCTCGTAGAAGAAGAGATTCTCTCCGAAAGATTCTCCTGACGGAGGAAATGAGAGCAGACAAGACATACTATTTACGATTTAAGTCAGTACTTCCTAATAACCGTACCGAGTTCTACTTGGATTATTTGGAATTCTGCGAAAGTAATGTATATGACAGTCTGGTACAGCCGGAGGACATCTGGTAAAGAAGCTGCACCGGAATCGGGAGGGCAACCTCCCGATTTCTTTTTACAGGTGCCAGATGCTGTCGTCTTATTTCCTTGTGTAATGCAGATTGGTTATTATGGTCCTCTGCCCCCCCTGTAAATGCCCTCCCGAGGACCGGGGCGAAAGAACCGGGAACTCTCGCCTTGGTCCTCGGGACCGACCTTTGTTCTCGGGAGGAGCGGAATGGGACCTCGTAGAGGCAAAAATCCAGGTTATTGTGCTTTTTTTCTTGTGTTATATTGCATTGTAGGTATTTTTCTGTACATTTGCGAAGTGACAAAGATTATTTTCTTATGTTGTACCATATAATATATACCAAGGATTATGGCAAAGTTTATTTCCAAGTTTTTACCAGAACTCTCGTTCGCCAAGGAGCATTTCCTGAAGTGCCTGCTTGGAGTGGTTGTTATTAGCGCTGTAGTGGTAGTCAGCATCGTACCAACGCTCTTGTCCGGGGCGGACCCCTATGTCGTGTATGTGGCGGACAAGAAACTGACGATAGAGTCGGAGGTGATGGATGACGTCAAGGTAAAGACCACGGTACGTAAGGGCGAGGAACTGAAGGTGCTGGGCTACATAGCAGGAAGCCACTACTTCCAACCGTCGTTGTGGGTTGAGACTGCATCCGGTGTAAGGGGTAAGTTGTCAGTGGTCCAGCTTGGTGTCCCTATCATGGCATGGAACTCGAGGACGGAGGCCATGGAGAGTGTACAGGTCATGAAGACAGACGAGGAGGAGTGGAAATACTTCTGCCGGTTTGCCGATGGCGAGGTGGAGGAGATGAACTTTGACGATATAGCCCCGGAATTGCCTGAGCAGATGACAAGGAACCAGTTTGCTCCAAACAGCCTGAAGGACAGCTACATGTCGTTGGAGAAGTTCGAGAAGAAATATATAGGCAATACCTTTGAGGAGAACGAGAGCAAGTTCAGGCCTGCAATGGCCGTGGCTACGTTCAAGGACACCCTGCGTGCCGTGTATCCGCTGACGGTGATAAATATGAAGAACGGCAAGCGTTATACCCCTTCGGTGTCATACGACAAATCGCTGCGTGCCGTATCCTATGCACTTGACTATAAGGACGACAGGTCCGCCTGGTTCCTGGCCAAATTGCCCCTGATGCAGACCATCATAGACAATCCAATAGGTGCTTATCTGATAGAGGGAACATACACGGATATCATGCCTGGTGTAGATGTGGAGGAGAATCACAAGCCCTGGTGGAAACAGTTGCATCTGTATGCTTTGATGATTGTGGTATGCGTGTTTGCACTGATGTGGCTTTTCCTGCCTCCGGCATTGCCCGTATTGCTGATAGGTGTACTGATGCATTTCCGCAAGGTATTCTATCCCCTTGGCAACAAGACACTGATTCTGATAACCCTTTGTGTGTCATTGCTGTCTACATACGTCTGGATGGCGCTCATGCTGGCGTGGGGGATGTTCTCAATATGCTTGTTTGTTTACCTGCCATTGTTCTTCAAAACGTTCAAACTGGTGGTAAGGCCGTTGTGGGGCCATATTCCGCACATGCGCTGTCCGCAATGCCGAAGTCTGGAAACCTTTGAGCATGTACGTACCGAGGTGGAGAAGGAGTACGATATGTGGAATAAGGAACAGGAGTTCAGGAAGGTGCTTGGCGAGAGCAGAAGAACCTGGAAGAGCTGGACGGAACACACCACCACCTATACAGACGGTTCAAAGAAGACATCCACGTCGGACCACAAGAATCATGAAGAGATAACCCGTACATTGTTGTATGACGATTATGATGTCCTCTATCACGTTACCGTTTACAAGAAAACCCACGAGTGCCAGTTCTGCGGTGAACTGGAATATACTTTTGACAACAAATACAAGGAGATAGACCGCAGGTACAGGGGACAGCACACCACCACCAGTACGTCGGAAAGCGTTACGCCTGCTTAGCCTCTGAGTTTCAGCCGCAGGCCATCCTGGAGGAGTTCGCCATCTTCCGTCATGGTACGGATGACGTGTTCCAAGTCCCGGGCCTTGTATTTGGAAAGGTTCAGTTCATAACCATATTTTGGCCCCTCGTGCAGTTGTGCCCTGAGGTCTGCCTGTATGCTGTCATATACGTCTTCCGTCGTGGGTTCCGGACTGGCGGCATTGCAATTGTCGCAGTTTCCGCAACCTTCGGCAACCTTTTCTCCGAAGTATTGGAGCAGTAGGGCGGTACGGCAATTGGAGGTGTCGGTTATGTAGTCTATGACGGCATCAATACGTTTCTTGAAACGGGCATACCTCTCTTCATAAACGTGTCTCGGTATGACAATGTTCTTGCCTTCCACACGTGGACGGGTGAGTGTAAGGTATGGAATACGCTTTCGAGGGATGTAACGTATGACATGGCATTGACTCAGGGCCACAAGGCGTTCGTATATTTCCTTCTCAGGCATACCTGTGGCAATGGAGATGTCCTCTTCGTCTATATATACAAACTCTTGAAATATGCCGGTGTGGCGTCGCAGGAGATAGTTGAAGAGATTCTCAGTAGCTCCATGCACAGAACTGTACAACTGTGAGCGAGTGGCTGTTATATAAAGGCGCGATGTGGTTTCTTCCTCGTCCGTAAAGCGGATGTAGCCCGCCAGTTCCAAGAGCGAAAGCATGGGATGCACTTCGCTGAAACTATGGTGGAAGTTGGTACAGAATTGATGAACCTTGAATTCCCGAGTCCTTTCGTAGCCGTCGCCCTCCGCTATCTGCAGGAAATAACAGATGTGATCGTAGAGTTCCTGTATCTTTTCCTTTGAAGGGAAACTTCGTTGCAGTTGTCTTTGCAGGTAGGTAATTTCTTTGCCAGTACAGAAGAGAATGGCATGTGCCGGTTGTCCGTCTCGTCCGGCACGTCCTGCCTCCTGATAATATTGTTCCAAGGAATCGGGAGGGTCCAGATGCACTACCAGCCTGACGTCGGGCTTGTCTATGCCCATACCGAAAGCGTTGGTTGAGACCATTATCCGTACTCGGTCTTCCTGCCAGTCGCGCTGACGGAAATCTTTCTCCAGGTCGGGCAGTCCCGCATGGTAGAAATTGGCAAGGAATCCTTTTCTGCATAGCATGGCAGATATTTCCTCTGCCTTCTGCCTTCTGCTTGTATATATTATAGTAGAGCCTTGGTGGAGGTTTAGTACCTGTTCCAGGCCTGCCTCGTCGGTAATCGTTCGTAAGATGGAGTAGTGCAGGTTAGGACGAGCAAAACTCATGCGGAAGACATTCTTCCTGGCAAATCCCAATTTCTCCTGAATATCGTCAACGACCTCCGGGGTGGCAGATGCTGTGAGAGCCAGGAAAGGTTTGCCAGGCAATTCCTTGCGAAGGTTTCCTACTGCCAGATAGTTAGGACGGAAGTCATAGCCCCATTGCGAGATGCAGTGTGCTTCGTCCACACAGACAAAGGACACCTTCATGTGGCGGAGTTTGGTGAGGAATAATTCAGAAGCGAGGCGTTCCGGAGAGAGATACAGGAACTTGTAGTCGCCCAGGATGCAGTTCTCCAAGGCGGCAATTATCTTCTCCCGCTTCATACCTGAATATATTGCTGTAGCCTTGATGCCCAGTTGGCGCAGGCGACCAACCTGGTCCTTCATCAGGGCAATAAGTGGGGTTACCACAATGCATGTGCCTTCCATGGCAAGAGCCGGTATTTGGAATGCAATACTCTTTCCTCCGCCAGTAGGCATCAGTCCCAGCGTGTCTTTGCCAGAATAGATGCTATCTATGATGTCGCGCTGGATGCTACGGAAACTGGTGTAGCCCCAGTATTTGCGAAGCAGCCCTTCTGCCCAGTCATGGGCGGAAGGGCTGGTAGTGTTTAAGGTGTCGTGCATAATCATAGCTTATGCCTGGTCTTTAATCCATTTCAGAAGGTTCAATATCCTCTATCTGAAGTTGTAGTTCGCCACGTTTGTGGTTGTTCTCTTCTATCGTATAGACGATATTGAAAGAGCGTTTAGTCTTGATATAGCGTGCTTGTGAACTCTGTCCAAAGGCAATGCCATTGATAACGATGTCGCTTTTGTTGTCTACGAGTTCCAGCTTTATGTGTTCCTGGTTGCGTCCCACCACCTTGCTTGTTCCGTAGTCATAGACATTTCGTGTACAGAAGCGTGGTTTAGCATTGTTGGGACCGTATGGCTGGAAGCGTTTAAGTTCGTTGAAGAACTTTCGGTTTATGTCCTGGAAGTCCAACATGGCATCTATTTCCAATGTCGCCGATGTTTGTTCAGGCAGGATGTTGCTTTCCACATACTCCTCAAATCGACGCTTGAACTCTGCCACATTCTCCGTTTTCAATGTCAGGCCTGAGGCATAGGTATGTCCGCCGAAGTTTTCCAGGATGTCCCTGCAGCTTTCTATGGCCTTGTAGATATCAAAGCCGGCAACAGAGCGGGCAGAACCTACGGCAACATCTCCATCTCTTGTGAGCACTACAGCAGGCCGGAAGAAGATTTCAGTAAGTCTGGAAGCAACTATGCCGATGATACCTTTGTGCCACTCTTCATTGTATATGACTATGGCCTTGTTGTCGGACTTGTGCACCAAAGATTCTACAATTTGGTTAGCCTGTTCGGTCATAACCTTGTCCAGATCCTTGCGCTGCTCGTTGTAATGGTTGATCTGTGCAGCCTTTTGCTTGGCAAGTTCAGTATCCTTGGCAATGAGAAGTTCCACGGAGGCGCGTCCATTGCCTATTCTTCCCGAAGCATTCAGACGAGGGCCTATCTTGTAGATTACGTCTGACAGGGTTATTTCCTTCTCTTCCAGTCCGCAGATGTCCATTATGGCTTTCAAACCTACACAGGGACTTTGGTTCAGTTGCCTGAGTCCATGGTATGCCAATATTCTGTTCTCGCCCATAATTGGAACGATGTCCGATGCTATACTTACGGCACAGAGATCCAGCAAGGGGATGAGTTCTGAGAAAGGTATTCCGTTGTTCTTGGCGAATGCCTGGATTAGTTTGAAACCAACACCGCACCCAGACAGGTCTCCATATGGATATGTGTCGTCCGTTCGCTTGGCATTCAGAATTGCCACTGCTGGCGGTAATTCGTCGTCGGGAACATGATGGTCGCAGATGATGAAGTCTATGCCTCGTTCCTTAGCGTACTGAACTTCCTTGTTTGCCTTGATACCGCAATCCAGTACAATGATGAGCTTTACTCCAGTTTCTTCCGCATAGTCTATACTTCGCTTAGAAACTCCGTATCCCTCGTCATTGCGGTCGGGGATGTAGTAATCTATATTGGAATAGTACTGCATGAGGAATTTGTACACGAGTGCCACCGCTGTGACACCATCAACATCGTAGTCGCCATAGATTAGGATTCTTTCCTTTCGTCCCAGTGCGTCATTGAGGCGCTTTATTGCCACGTTCATGTCGCGGAAGAGGAAAGGGTCAAGGAGACTTGTGAGTTGTGGGCGGAAGAATGCTCTTGCTTCGTCCGCTGTATTAATACCTCTGTCGAGCAGAAGTTTGCCAAGGGTTGGATCAATGTCCAACTCCTTGGCAAGCGATTGTGCTATTTCCTGACTATTACGCTCTGGTTCGTTGTATTGCCAGATGTAATTCATCGCGTATTGTCAGCGGTTTTCTTAGATACCCAGCTTCTTGCGGATGTCCTTAGGAATGGCGTTCTTGTTGATGACGATGTTCATGGTCTTGTAGGCAACGTAGGGCTTGCTCACGTACCAGAAACCCTTGTAGGGACCGTACTCGCCCCAAGAATTCTTCATCATGAAGTACTCCTTGCCGTTCTGGTCCTTGGCGATACCGTAGATCTGCATGCCATGGTCGTCGGTAGTGGTCCAGTTGTCGTAGCCTTCCTGACGCATCTCCTGGGTGATAACCTTCTCGCCAGCAGCGTCGGCCTGTGCAATCTTGGCGCCTGCCTTCTCACCGGTCCAACGGCTCTGGTCGCTACCTACACCAGCTGTTGCCTTGGTGTCGGGAACGGTGGCAACGCACTTGTTCTTGCCGGTGCGGCGGCTGAAGCCGTCCTCGCTAACGTCAGCACCCCATGCAAAGGTCCAGCCGTTCTTTACACTCTCCTCCATTACGCGCATGAACTCGTCCAAGGGGAGGTTGTAGCTGGTAGCCCAGCGCCAGTTGTCCTGAATCTCCAGCACGAACTGAGAGTAGAAGGGATGGTGAGTGTAGCTGGTCAGAGACACGTAGTCGTTGGGGTCCAGCTGCAGGTAGTCCTTCACGAAGCTCTGGGGAGTGTACTTCTTGCCCTTGTATTCAAACTCTGTGGGGCACTGGCCGAAGTAGTTGTCCAGCATGCCCTGCACGTCCTTCTTCCAGATGGGGTTGATCTTCTTGGCGTTGCTTGTAGCGATAGCCTTGATGTATGCCTCCATGGGGGGGAAGAAGTTGGTGAAGTTGAACAGAGAGTCACCATAGGGGGTGATGGGGTAGGGCATGATACCCTCGGGGATGAAACCGTAGCGCTCCATGCAGAAGATGGCGTCATAGAAAGAACCGCCCTGGCTGAAGCTTGCGTCACCATGAGTGCGTACGTTGCGGTCGGCACGGTCGGTGTAGGTCTTGCTCACGAGGAAAGACTCGCACAGGTCGATGTCCTTCTTGCTGGGGTCCTTCTTCAGTACCTCGCTCTCCAGGAATGCAAGAGCAGAGTAGCTCCAGCAGGTACCGGAGTTGTTCTGGTTCTTGATGCTGGTAACGGGGTTCTCCAGCACGGTGGTGAACACGAGAGAATCGGCAGGAACTTTCTTGGCGTCCTGAGCCATTGCGGGCAGAGAGCATACTGCTGCTACTGCCATTAAGAGAAACTTGTTCATTGGTTTATGTATTTAATTGGTTTGTGTTTTCTGTTTTTTGATAGGAATTCCTAGGCTTTCTTAGGTTTTCCTAGGTCTTCTTAGGTTTTCCTAGGCGGTCCTAGGTAATCCTAGGCGGTCCTATTGGGCAGCTTGGCCTTGGATGAACTCCTCCACGTCGTTGATGTGGTAGGGGATGAGCTTGTCGCCGATGAAGCGGCATCCGTCCTTGGTAATGAGTATGTCGTCCTCCAAGCGTATGCCACCGAAGTCCTTGTAAGTCTCCAGCAGGTCGTAGTTGATGAAGTCCTTGTGCAGACCCTTTGCCCTCCAGTCGTCTATGAGGGCAGGAATGAAGTATATGCCGGGTTCGTCGGTCATCACCCAGCCTTCCTGCAGGCGACGGCCGCAACGCAGGCAGTTGGTACCGAACTGTTCCAGATTGGGACGTGTCTCCTCGTCGAAGCCCACGTAGATCTGTCCCAGACCTTCCATGTCGTGCACGTCCATGCCCATCATGTGGCCAAGGCCGTGGGGCAGGAACATGGCATGTGCACCTTGGCGCACTGCCTCTTCCACGTCGCCCTTCATGAGGCCAAGTTCCTTCAGGCGTGTTGTCATCAGACGGCAAACGTCCATGTGCACGTCCATCCACTTCACGCCGGGTGCTGCTACAGAGAGAGCCAGGTCATGGCATTCCTCCACGATGCTGTATATCTCGCGCTGGCGCTGGGTAAAGCGTCCGCCGATGGGAGTGGTACGGGTATGGTCGGAGCAGTAGTTCTCGTTGGTCTCAGCACCACAGTCGCATAGGAGCAGACGGCCCTCTTCCAGAGGTGCAGGACTTGGATAGCCGTGCATAATCTCGCCGTGCATAGTTACGATGGGCGAGAACGATACCATGCAGCCCTTTGCCGATGCTATGCCCGAGATGCGTCCGCATATCTCCTGTTCTGTGATGCCGGGGCGTGCCATCTTCATGGCGGTGGTGTGCATCTCATAGCCTATGGCGCAGGCACGCTCTATCTCCAGGATTTCCTCTGCCGACTTCACTGCACGCTGGTCGATAACAGCCATGATAAGTTCCAGACTTGCCTTGGCGCGCTGCTCGGAGGGATGTATGCCGGTGAGATCCATCAGCTGGATCATCAGATCGTGGCGATAAGGGGGCAGGAAGTGTACCTTGCGCCCTTGGGCAACGGTCTTGTCGATGAGCTCCTTTAGTTTTGTCATGGGTGCAGAGTTCTGTACTCCGCACTGTGCTGCCATGTCGGCTACGCTGTCAACGCTGCCGAACCATACGATGTCCTCAATGTCTATGTCGTCGCCGATGAGCCACTCCTTATTCTCGTCGGTGTCAATCACACCCACCAGACCTTCGCGGTGCTGGCCGAAGTAGTACAGGAAGGAACTGTCCTGACGGAAGCGGTAGGCATTGGCAGGGTAGTTGACGGGCGACAGGTTGTTGCCCATCAGCACGATGAGGCCCGACTGGATGCGCTGGCTCAGTGCCTGGCGACGTTGTATGTATGTATCTTTACTGAATAGCATTTGTTGAGTAGTTATAGCGTTCTTTTTAGTGCAAATATACAAAAAATAACTGTAATTCCCGATTTATTGCCTATTAAATAATGTAAAAGGGTGAGATTTACCAATCTGTTTGCTTCCAATTGGCCTTTTCGTACCATTGTGTTTGCTGGAATTGCTCGTTCCATCCCTTGGAGTCGTACTCTGCGTTGGGTATGTTCATGGAGATGCCACCATAGTGCTCGGGATCCATCATTTTGCAGTGGAAACTGCCGAATTTACTTGTACGGTACTTGGTCATCCAGCTGTCCGCTTGTGTGGGAAACAGAATGGTCTTGCGCCAAAGGGCTTCCCAGGCAGTGTAGTCTTCATTGCTCAGTACTCTGAACATTGCCGAACGCATGTCGTATGGTACTGGCATGATTCCCTGCTTGCTGTCAGTGTTGCCGTATGCAGGTGCATAGATTTGTATACCTGCAATCTTGGGCATGTTGTTCTTAGGGAAGGCCTTTGGGATGTATTTTGCGGTACCTGTGCAGAAGTCGGGGAGGTCTTTGCATGAAATGGCAGAGAGCAAGACTCCGCTTGAACCAGTGTATCCTGAGGCATAACCGTCCACAATGCCCTGTATGTCGGCAATGCATAGGTCTTGCATAATGAGATTGTATGGTGCTCCGTTGCCTGGAATTTCTGTGGGCGAACCTATGATGTAGTCGGTGTGTGGGTATAGTTCTGCCGCTACCTCTACACTCTGCATGTAGCAGGCGTCGAACATGATGTACTCCATATGGGGCAGGCTTGAGAGCATGTTGCTGAGTTGGCTGATGCTTATCCAAAGTCCCGTGTCGTCTGCAGAGTTCTTTTGGTTGTCAATGATAATGGCTCTGGTGTTGCTCGCTTCGTCTATCCAGCCTGATCCATGGCTCCATAGTATCAATGAGTATTTCTCAGAGGGAAAACCTTTTACGATATCCTGCAGTATGCTTTTCATGGTTGCGGGGTCGGCACTGTTTTGTTCTTCTGGAAACTCTCTCCATGTGCTTATTCCGTCTTTGGTGAGGTGGAATATTGCTGGCTTGAGCTCTGCATCGCGATATATGACCACCTGGCAATCCTCTGGTATGCTGCTACGGCTCGTTCTCATTTCGTCTAAATCCAAGTTCGAGAGCGAATAAAGCGAATTCTCCGCACCCATGTACACAATCACCGTGTTACCCTTTAGCTTCTCGTCGGGGTTGGGCATGTTGTCGTCGCATGAAAACAGGAATACGGTAGTCAGTGCCATGCACCATGTTGTCAGTATGAGTTTGATATTACGTGTCATATGTCTATAGCGTTAATCTTTGCAAAGGTAGGATAAATAACTGAGAATACGTTCGTCACTGCCGTATTAAATTGCCTTGGCTGTGCTTTTCTTCTGTTTTATGCATGCCGTTGCTTTGTCAGTCCTTCCGTAAGAGGACTCGAGTCCTGCCGTGTAAGGACTGCAGTGCTTTCGTGAGGGTACTGTGATAGGTGGCGGAGCGTATTTTGGACGGATTGGAAGCAAAAGTCTTAGGCATATATAATAAAAGATGTGCTTTCTCCGTTATATGCATGTATGCAATGGGCAGATAGAATAAGGCGCATGAGGATAGCGCTGATAGTTGTGGCGGTGCTACTCAGTATGGCATCGCTTGTGATTAGCCACTATCTTGTTCGCGATTTAAAGCGCGAAGAGCAGGTGAAGATGGAGACATGGGCCGAGGCAATGCGCTCTTTGGGTGAGGCCGACTCTGATGTCGACCTGTCGCTGGTGCTCAAGGTGCTGAACAGCAACAATACCATTCCGGTCAGAGTGCTTGATGGAAGGGGCAATGTACAGATGGAGCGCAATATGGAGGAAAAGGATGGAATGCCTCCACACGTTATCCGCATCACATTGTCCGAGGATGATTGGATGGATGTGCGTTATGCCGACTCGCTCCTGTTGCGCCGTTTGGCTCTTTGGCCTTATGTGCAGCTTGGTATCGTTGCCGTCTTTGTAATTGTTGCCATATATGCACTCCTCAGTAGCAAGAAGTCGGAGCAAAACAAAGTGTGGGTAGGCTTGTCCAAGGAGACGGCTCATCAATTGGGAACCCCCATCAGCAGCCTTATGGCATGGGTGGAAGTCCTTAAGGAGACCTATCCTGATGATACGCTTATCCCAGAGATGGGACGCGATGTTCAACGTCTGCAGCTTGTGGCAGAGCGATTTTCCAAGATCGGGTCTTTGCCAGAACTCAGACATACCGATGTGGCTGAGGTAGTGACGCATGTGGTGGATTACATACGATGCCGGGCGGGGAATCGTGTGAGCATAACGGCAGATTTGCCTGAAGTACCCGTGTATGCGCCTTTGTGTGCCCCCTTGTTTGAATGGGTGGTAGAGAATCTCTGTAAGAATGCCATAGATGCTATGGAAAATCAGGGTTCCATCGTTGTCAGCATAAGAAAAGAAGGTCGTCAGTGCCTGATAGAAGTGTCGGATACTGGAAAAGGAATACCGTCGGGACGATGGGAAACGATTTTTATGCCAGGATACACGACAAAATCTCGAGGGTGGGGATTGGGACTCTCTCTGGCCAAAAGAATAGTAGAGGAATATCATCGTGGGCGTATCTACGTGAAAAGCAGTGACCCTGCAAGCGGTACAGTTTTTCGCATAGAACTGAATGCGTAAGACATAGATTTTGAACAATAAAGAAAAAAAGACGTCGTAATCTTGGCGGAATTCATTAAAAAGTCGTATCTTTGCACCCCGATGGATAGAGTGGACGGCTATAAAGTAGACCTTAAGAGCATGACAGAGGATGCTGTGTCGCATCGCTGGGTGCTTGCGGACGACTTCTTCTCCGCCGTTCATGGGCCAGAGATAGAGAAAGGACAAGTGGAAGTGGCACTGCGGGTGAAGCGTACCTCCGAAGCCTTTGATTTGGATTTCCAATACAATGGCCAGGTGGAAGTGGAGTGCGACCGTTGCCTGGAACCTATGAGCTTGCCCATCCATGGAGAATGCAGCCTTCAGGTCAAATTGGGCGAAGAGGACGGCGATGACGGCGAGTTGGTAACCGTGGCAGAGAACCCTGGTACGCTTGACTTGTCGTGGTATCTGTACGAGATGCTGGCGTTGGAAATACCCATTCGTCACATACACCCCGAGGGGCAGTGCAATGACAAAGTCATGGAATGCCTGAACAAGGGTGGGACAACAAAGCAGATGGATCCCCGTTGGGCTGCACTGGAACAGTTGAAAACAAAAACTAATAATAAAGAATAAAACAAAATGGCACATCCTAAAAGAAGACAGTCAAAGACTCGTACTCTCAAGAGAAGAACCCATGACAAGGCAGTAG
This sequence comes from Bacteroidaceae bacterium, assembly GCA_045659645.1. GTDB lineage: Bacteria > Bacteroidota > Bacteroidia > Bacteroidales > Bacteroidaceae > Physcousia. The sequence goes on from JAZRCG010000003.1 coordinate 23,449, forward strand.
CTCCTGCATTGGCAGTATGCTCTAACTGCGGCGAGTTCTACGTTTATCACACCGTATGTCCTGCTTGCGGTTACTACCGTGGCAAGCTCGCAGTAGAGAAGGAGGCTTAATAACAACTTAGCCAACAAAAAGGGTCAAAAAATATTGCCGTAGGAGCACCTGCATCTCTCTTGCAGGAACTCTACGGCTTTATTTTTTATACCAATAAACACCTTGACTACAATATTCCCTACAAGTCGAGGGAGTATGTTTGCATACGCAAAGGTATATAACAGAAAGAAGACTATGGAAAAGATAAACGCAGTGATTACTGGTGTGGGTGGTTATGTACCCGACTATATTCTCGACAACGAGGAGATGTCTACCATCGTGGAAACCAGCGATGAGTGGATAATGGAGCGTATCGGTGTGAAGACGCGCCATATCCTCAAACCAGAGCAGGGCACCGGTACCAGCTATATGATGATTCGTGCCGTGAAGCAATTGTTGCGCAAGACCGGAGTGGAACCTCATACCGTAGAACTTGTACTCTGTGCAACCACCACCCCCGACTATCACTTCCCCTCAACGGCCTCAATCGTGATAGAAGCATGCGGACTGATAAACGCATGGGGATATGATATGGAGGGAGCCTGTGCCGGTTTCCTCTATGGTCTGGAAGCAGCTGCCTCGTACATCCGTAGCGGACGCTATAAGCGCATAATCCTATGCGGAGGCGACCACATGAGTTCCATGACCAACTACACGGACCGCAATTCATGCCCCATTTTTGGCGACGGTGCAGCATGCGTGATGCTGGAGGCAACCACAGAGGAACTGGGGCTGATAGACGGCTATTACCGTACCAACGGCATCGGGTTGGGCAACCTGCGCATGAAGGCTGGTGGTTCTGCAAAGATGCCAACCCACGAGAGTGTGGACAACCACGAGCATACCGTTTATCAGGAAGGCCGTGCCGTGTACAAGCATGCCGTGCTGAACATGTCCTCGGCAGTAAAGATAGTGGCAGGACGAAATGGACTTAGTGCTGAGAATATCAACTGGCTGGTGCCCCATCAGGCCAACATCAATATAGAGGTGTCTGTGGCACAGAAGACCGGCATACCCGAGGAGCAGGTAATGGTCAATATAGACCACATGGCAAATACTTCGGGCGGAACTCTGCCTCTTTGTCTTTGGGAATACGAACCCAAGTTGAAGAAAGGCGACAAACTTGTATTTACCGCCTTCGGAGCAGGTTTCAGTTGGGGCGCAAGTTACCTCATTTGGGGTTACGATGGTGCCGCAGAGGCAGTCAAGGAACCTGCAGACTTCTATAAGGAAGGCGAAATCTCGCGCGAGGAATGGTATGCCAAGCGCAATGCCATACGAGAAGCAGAAAACAACCAATAAATATAATAAGGAGTACGATAGATGGGCATAGATGTCAAGCAAGGCCATAAGGCAGGTTTTGTGAATATTGTGGGAAATCCCAATGTGGGCAAGTCAACGCTCATGAACTTGCTTGTGGGCGAGCGCATAAGCATAGCCACGTTCAAGGCACAGACCACACGCCATCGCATAATGGGCATACTGAACACCCCCGAGATGCAGATATGCTTCTCAGATACTCCGGGTGTGCTTAAGCCTAACTACAAGTTGCAGGAGCAGATGCTCCAGTTCTCAGTGTCAGCCTTGCAGGATGCCGATGTGCTTCTGTATGTTACGGACATGGTGGAGACACCCGACAAGAACAGTGACTTCATAGAGAAGGTGCAGCACATGAAGGTGCCCATCATCGTGGTCATTAATAAGATAGACCTGAGCAATCCGCAAGCCCTGCAGGCCAAGTACGACGAGTGGCACCAGATACTGCCTCAGGCCGAGGTAATGCCCATCTCTGCCTTGCACCGTTTTGGCGTTGACCAGTTGCTCGGTCGCATCAAGGAGTTGCTGCCGGAGTCTCCGGCTTATTTCGACAAGGACCAGTGGACAGACAAGCCTGCACGTTTCTTTGTCAACGAGATAATCCGCGAGAAGGTGCTGCTCTATTACGACAAGGAGATACCATACAGCGTGGAGGTAGTTGTGGAGTCCTTCAAGGAAACAGAGAAGAACATCCACATCAATGCTGTTATCTATGTGGAGCGTGACTCGCAGAAGGGCATTATCATAGGTCACAAGGGCGTTGCCCTGAAGAAAGTGAGCACCGAGGCACGCAAGTCCCTGGAGAAGTTCTTCGGCAAGAGCATCTATCTGGAAATCTTCGTCAAGGTGGACAAGGACTGGCGACAGAGTGCCAAGGCCATGAAGCAGTACGGCTACGACCTCGGCGACTAAGCGCCCCTAAAGCCCCTAAAGTCCCTAAGGAACCTAAAGACCCTAAAGACCTTAAGGACTCTAAAGACTCTAAAGCCCCCTTAAATACTAACCCCCAAAAGCAAATAGCACAACGATGTCAAATTTAGTAGCGATAGTAGGAAGACCCAATGTCGGCAAGAGCACACTCTTCAACCGACTCACTCAGACGCGCCATGCCATAGTAAGTGACGAGGCAGGAACCACACGCGACCGCCAGTATGGCAAGTGCGAGTGGGGCAAGAACGAGTTTTCCGTGGTGGATACCGGCGGATGGGTAGTAAACAGCGATGATATATTCGAGGAGGAAATCCGCAAGCAGGTACAGTTGGCAACAGACGAGGCCGATGTTATCCTGTTCCTCGTGGACGGACATAATGGTGTAACCGACCTTGATGAGGCCGTGGCAGGCATCCTGCGCCGTACCAAGAAACCCGTGATACTGGTCTGCAACAAGGTGGACAACAACGAGGTGTACCTGGCGGCAGAGTTCTATGCCCTTGGTCTTGGCGATCCTCATTGCATCAGTGCTGCCACAGGTAGCGGCACAGGCGATCTGCTGGACCTGATTATCAGCAGCCTGCCCAAGAACAGCGAGGAAACTCCCGAGGAGAACATCCCTCGTTTTGCCGTTGTAGGCCGCCCCAATGCAGGCAAGTCCAGCCTTATCAATGCCTTCATAGGCGAGGACCGCCATATCGTTACCGATATAGCTGGTACTACCCGCGATAGCATCTATACACGTTACGACAAGTTCGGTTTCGACTTCTATCTGGTGGACACTGCCGGTATTCGTAAGAAGAGCAAGGTCAACGAGGACCTCGAGTTCTACAGCGTTATGCGTTCTATCCGTGCCATAGAGAACTCTGATGTCTGCGTGCTCATGATAGATGCCACCCGTGGTATAGAGTCTCAGGACATGAACATCTTCCAGCTGATACAGAAGAACAACAAGTCGCTGGTCGTTGTCATCAACAAGTGGGACCTCGTGGAGGATAAGTCCACTATTGTAATGAAGACCTTTGAGGAGGCTATTCGTGAGCGCATGGCACCGTTCACCGACTTTCCCATCATCTTTGCCTCGGCACTCACCAAGCAGCGCATCTTCAAGGTGCTGGAGACCGCCAAGGAGGTGTATGAGAACCGTCGCCGCCGTGTAAGCACCGGCAAACTCAACGAGGAACTGCTGCCCCTCATTGAGGCCTATCCCCCACCATCAATCAAGGGCAAGTACATAAAGATAAAGTACTGTTCGCAGATACCGGACACACACGTGCCTACATTCGTGTTCTATGCCAATCTGCCCCAGTATGTCAAGGAGCCATACCGTCGTTTCCTGGAGAACAAGATCCGCGAGCGTTGGGACTTCAACGGATGCCCCATCAATGTGTTCATAAGGCAGAAGTAAAGCATCAGGAATGAAGAAAGCGGCTTATTTTCTTCTTGCCATGATTCTTCTGCTCTCCTGTTCGGAGGGCAGGGACCTGTCGCAGTTCAGTTCCGATGGAGCAAGCGCAGCGGCAGAATACTTCTATGAACTACTTGCCAAGGGACAGGGCCAGGCATACGTGGACAACATGCAGGAGGCAGCATCCATGGACACCTGCAAGTACAGCCAGTTTGTGACCCTGATGGAACAGTTCCTGCACGAGGAACAGGAACTCCGTGGAGGCATCCTCACCGCCAAGGCAGAGCGCAATACAATGGAGGACACGGTTTCTATGGTTTACCTCAATGTCCACTTTGGCGATAGCACTCGCGAGGAAGTCGTCCTTCCCGTGGTCTATACCCGAGGCCGCTGGTGGATTAAGTAAACGATAGCCAATAAGGTAAATAATCACAAAAAAGGTATCTCACTCACCTTTCCGGTGTGGTTGAGATACCTTTTTTGTGATTATAGACCTGTTGTATATAGTCAGGAGATGTTATGCTGTTTGCCTTGACATGGCAGAAGCCCCTGATATGCAAGAAAACGAAAAGATGCCATCGCCTTTCATCGCTGATGTGTATCCTTTACCTTGCGCAGCAGGTCGCTGGCGAAGATGAAGGAGGTGAGGCGTTCGTTGGTGGAGGACATTACTTCGTTCTTGGTGCCTACCCATTCCAGTTCTCCTTCATATATATATATAATGTGTTCGCCGATGCCCATTACGGAGTTCATGTCGTGGGTGTTGATGATGGTGGTCATGTTGTACTCTTCGGTAATGCCGTGGATGAGTTCGTCTATGACCAGTGAGGTCTTGGGGTCAAGTCCTGAGTTTGGCTCGTCGCAGAAGAGATACTTGGGATTTAGCGCTATGGCACGGGCTATAGCCACACGCTTCTGCATGCCACCGGAGATTTCGCCGGGGAACTTGTCTTCTGCTCCTTTCAGGTTGACGCGTTCCAGGCAGAACTTGGCTCGCTTTATGCGGTCGTCAAGGTTCATGTCGGAAAACATGTCCAGGGGGAACATGACATTCTCCAGAACGGACATGGAGTCGAAGAGGGCGGCTGCCTGGAATATCATTCCCATTTCTCGGCGCAGCATTACGCGTTCCTTTCGTGTCATTTGCACGAAGTCGCGGCCGTCGTAAAGGATCTGTCCTTTCTCTGGGGTGAACAGTCCTACGATGTTCTTCATCAGCACGGTCTTGCCTGAACCTGACTGGCCGATGATGAGGTTGGTCTTGCCGTCCTGGAACTTTGCATTTATTCCCTTCAGCACCTCCTTGTCCCCGAAGGACTTGTGTATATCTTTCAGTTCTATCATGAGAGTAATTGTGTTAGGAATATGTCTGCAAACAGGATGAGCATGCTGCTGCTCACTACGGCATTGGTGCTGGCCTTGCCTACGTCGAAGGAGCCGCCTTCCACGTTGTATCCATGGAAACTGCTTACGGAGGAGATAATGAAGGCAAATACGATGCTCTTTATGATGCTGGCCCAAACGTACCAGGGTACGAAATCGTGCTGAAGTCCCAGGGTGAGGTCATCCACGGTGATTACTCCGGCAAAGGCTGTGGCGTATGCTCCTACGAAACCGAAGACTATGCTGAAGATTACCAGCATGGGAATCATGCTGACGAGGCCCAGAATCTTGGGCAGGATTATGAAACTGGCGGAGTTGATGCCCATTATCTCCAGTGCGTCTATCTGTTGGGTCACTCGCATGGTGCCTATCTCCGAGGCAATGTTGGATCCCACCTTGCCGGCCAGGATGAGGCACATGATGCTGGAGGAGAACTCCAGAAGCATGATTTCTCTGGTGGTGTATCCCGTGGTGAATGCCGGCATCCAGGGGGATGCGATGTTCAGTTTTATCTGGATGCATATCACTGCTCCTATGAAGAATGAAATAAGCAGTACTATGCCTATGCTGTCCACACCCAGGGCAGACATTTCCTTGATGTACTGCTTGAAGAACATGCGCCATCTTTCGGGCAGGGACATCACCCTGCCCATCAGGCAAAGGTATTCGCCAAATTTGCTTATGCTTTTAGTAAGAAACATATTGGTCTGTTTTACGTCTGCGAAGTTACGTTTTTTTGAGAACAAAGAAGAGTCATGCCTTAAATATTTTTCCTTCCTGTGTTTTTTTAGGAAGTTTTGTGGTAAAAAATCCCCTTAAAAATAATAATAAACCGATGCGCTTACTTGGGAATGGAGAAATATTCGTAAATTTGCCACACGATGGAAATACAGAATAATCAGGAGAGATTGGAACTGCGCAGCAAGGGCCTGGTCAAGGTTTATGGCAAGCGCACCGTTGTGAACAATGTTTCGTTCGATGTGCATCAGGGCGAAATCGTTGGTCTTCTTGGTCCCAATGGTGCCGGCAAGACCACCAGTTTCTACATGACCACAGGTCTTGTTGTTCCCAACGCCGGCCACATCTGGCTGGGTAACGAGGAGATTACCAACGACCCTGTCTACAAGCGTGCCCGCAAGGGTATAGGCTATCTGGCGCAGGAGGCTTCTGTATTTCGCAAGATGACGGTAGAGGACAACATTGCCTCTGTGCTGGAAATGACAGGCAAGCCCAAGGACTACCAGAAAGAGAAACTGGAGAGCCTGATAGCCGAATTCCGCTTGCAAAAGGTGCGCCACAACCTTGGCGACCGCCTGTCCGGTGGCGAGCGTCGCCGTACAGAGATAGCCCGTTGCCTGGCCATCGACCCCAAGTTCATCATGCTGGACGAACCCTTTGCCGGTGTAGACCCCATTGCCGTTGAGGATATTCAGTACATCGTGTGGAAACTGAAGCAGAAGAACATCGGCGTGCTCATCACCGACCACAATGTGGAGGAAACCCTCTGTATCACCGACCGTGCCTATCTGCTCTTTGAAGGACAGATTCTTTTTCACGGTACCCCCGAGGAACTCTCACAGAACCCTGTTGTGCTGGACAAGTACCTGACCCACTCCTTCAAACTCCGCAAGAAGGACTTCCAGAAGATGGACGAGATACGTAGTCAGCAGAACTGAGATGTCCTGCCATTAAATCAGAAAACAACATTAACCGCAAAACTATAATGAAACTCTTACACACAACCGTTTGCCTCGTATTTGCCGCCTTTATGGCCTCATGTTCCAGTGAAGAGCCGGCGCCTCTGCCTAATCTCCAACCCGAACTGCCTGGGAGCAGTGATGCGCACATAGCGCGCATAGCACATAGCGGCAGTATCGATGGAAGTTATGACTGGAGTTTCGAGTATGCCGACGGGCGTCTGGTTAGCGCGACAGGAACCTTGTATAATCCCAAGAATTTTGAAGTCAACTATACCAGTCAGTTCGCATACACTCCAGACAATGTGACCATAACGAATACGGGCGGTCCTGCCATGAATATCGCGCTGGATGAAAACAGGCATATCGTTCATCTCACTGCCAACAAGGATGAGTATCACTTCCTTTATCGTGACGGCAGACTGGTTTCGTGGGAAAAGACCGTAAGGGACGTTAACTTCGGCAATGATGCTTCAAGTGCAAAGGCCACTATTGAGTATAAGGATGATGACATCGCTACTATTATATACTCGGAGAACAACGACGACCCTACCTGTTATCATTTTACACCCTCTTCCCTGTACAACACCAACGGGCTGTTGCCCGAAACCCTGTCCAAGCAAATGGGATGCTTCGGTTTTGAGCACCTCTATTATGCCGGTCTGATGGGTAAGGCTACCAAGCATCTGGTGCAGGCTGTTCAGATAGATTATCCGGAAGAGGCAAATAAGGAGGACAGTCAGATTCAGTTCAGTTACTCCACCAACAAGGCGGGAAACACAGAACTCTGTACATACAACATCAATGGCGAGGCGGCTTCGGTGAACTATACTTACTAACCGTAGCAACGGTCATGCCGTTTTGAAAATGGGGGTGCACAATTGTACGTGCATCCCCATTTCCGTTGTGTGCTCCGATATGCTCCAGAGGAACATGTCTTTCCCCTTCGGGAGGGTTGGCGGACGGCAGAAAAGGCCTCTTACCATCGTTAAATAGATTATAGTCCCGTGTTACTTGTTGCATAGCAATGTTATTTGCCAGCTCTTTCCTACTGAAACTTCGTCGCTTTTTTGTTGTTTTTACTGGCATGCTTAACTTTTTTTATAGAATCTTTCCTTGTTTTTGTTAAAAGGCGTATATTTGTTCCGTCATAGCCTTTGCTGAAAGCCCTTGGGTGGGATGCGGGCATGACACATACATAAAAAAGGCGTAACTGAACGCTTTGATTTTGACGCTGTAAGAACTTCGCAACTTCAAATGGATTGTCAAAAACAAAGCAACGGGGACGCCCCTTGGGATGTTTATATACAACCCTCATTGGCTATTGGTGTAAACCACCATGGCCTTTTAGGGGTGAAATATATACTCATCGGCGTGGGGCTTTCAGCGTTGCTCGTTTCGACAATCCGGGCAATGCGAAGGCCTTTACAGCGTGGAACGAGCGTCAGACTGGCTCCACGCTTTTTGTGTGTATGTTTCCTTAGAATAAAAACAAATGCCTTTATGGAGCCATGGGGCGTATAATTCTTTTAAACAATATGAGAAGAAGTTTACTTTTAGTATGGCTCTCTATGGCTGCATTCATGGGAGTATTGGCACAGGAGGTTGTTGCAACTGGTATCTGTGGTGCCGAGGGAGATGGCAGTAATTTGACATGGACGTTTACTGAAGACGGTACGATGACCATTAATGGCAGTGGAGAAATGGATAACTTTTCTTATGGAGACAAACCATGGAGCATTTGGGAGTATGATATCAAAAGAGTTGATGTAGGTGAAGGTGTTACGACAATAGGTGATTATGCTTTTATGTATTGTAGGTTTATAACAGCTGTGTCTCTTCCTTCAAGCGTAAAATTAATTGGAGAACAAGCATTTGAAAATTGTAACTTCCCGTCTATAGAATTGCCAGAAAGCTTGGATAGTATCGGTGGCGGTGCTTTTTCGGGTAATGAAGCATTAAGTTCCATAGGGATACCCAAGGGCGTCCGGTATATTAGTGGTTCTGCATTTTCTAATTGTCGCCGATTAAACTCTGTTGTTTTGTGTGAGGGTCTAAAAGAAATTAGGTACAATGCTTTTGCTTATTGTGAAAACCTTTCAAGTATTAATATACCTAATAGTGTTGTGTACGTAGATGGGTCAGCCTTTGAACGTTGTGAATCTCTACCAGTTAAGGACTATGTCCGTTATGCAGATACTTATTTGCTGGGTGCAACTGATATCTATCAGTCTTCATATACAATTAAGGAAGGAACTCGCTTTATCGCAGAGGGGGCGTTTGAAGACTGTGCACTTATGTCATCAATAGTGATACCTAACACTGTTGAGCAAATAGGTAGTCGTGCTTTTCGGAAATCGGGTTTGATATCGGTAGAACTTAACAGTGATATAGCAATGGGCTATAGTGTATTTGAAGGATGCAGTGCTATTAGTTCTTTCTCATTTTTAGGAGACTGTACTAATGTTCCTGATGGAATATGTTCTGGTTTAAAGAAACTTAATGAGGTTAAGCTTGGTGACAAGGTTGTTGCGATACATGGTTCTGCATTTAGCGAATGCAAATCACTGTCAAGCATTTCTATGCCAAAGGCTCTTACTCAAATAGGTTATAGTGCTTTTTCAGGTTGTTCTTCTTTGACGAAAGTTATTCTGCCAGAGACAATGACAAGAATAGGTGATTATGCCTTCTCTGGTTGCTCTTCCTTGGTATCCGTAAACATCCCGCAAAGCGTGGCGAAAATAGGAGTTAATGCCTTCAGTGAATGTACTTCATTGCCCGTTATTGACAATGTCAGGTATGCCGATACCTATTTGATTGGTGCCGTCGATACGCTGAAATCTACATATAAGATAAAGGATGGAACCCGTTGGATAGGCAGTGAAGCCTTCTATTGCTGCACGGAAATGAAAGAGATAACTATTCCTGAGACGGTGGAGGCTATAGGAGATCAGGCATTTATGGGATGCGCTTCGCTGGACTTCATTTCTATTCCGAAGAGTGTAAGAAAAATCGGCCATAGGGCTTTCGGAGGGGATGGAGTATATATTGAAGATGACGATAACTATAACGACGACATTGATGACTATATTTATATTCCTTGCAGACTGAAATCTGTTGTGTCATTAAATACTATCCCAGCATACTATGAAGGTCATGAAATAAATGAATACTCTGACGCACTATTTGATCAATACACATACTTCCATGCTCCCCTCTATGTGCCAGAGGGTTCTTACTGGGATTATGCCTATAGTCCCGGTTGGGGTGAGTTTACCCAAATAAAGGAAATGGCAATGGACGAAAGCGCCCTGCAGTCACGCCAGGCATATATGATAGCCGATGCCAAGGGTTGCAACTACACCGTATATGATGCCGACAAGGGTGAGCTGGTGAATGTGGAGTACACCCACTCTTTGGATGAGGAGAGCGAGGGCAGTTGCTGGACAGTATTGAAGGATGGCGGCAAGTCATTCCTCTACAACATTGGTGCCAAGAAGTTTGCATCTATGGACAAGGACGGCAAGCTTACTTTGTCCGACGCTCCTGTGAACATGAACATCGCTGCCACGGAAAACGGTCTCAGCATCAATGGCAAGTCTTGCATGTTCGTGCTGAACAAGAACATAGAAGTAGATGCCACTGGCATAGAGAGTGTTCTTGACGACACCGAGTCTGCCGAGAAGAGCGAGGTATATGCCATTGACGGCCGTCGTATGGACAAGGCTGTCCGCGGCATCAATATAGTAAACGGCAATAAGGTGCTGGTAAAATAGAAACTCCGGTCCTTTGCTATGGCAGGATATAAACTGTAATATAATGCGCCTCCGTCAGAAATGGCAGGGGCGCATATTTTGCTTCGCATCAAATGGAATACAGAAATAGGGTATGTCTCGGTGATTGGAGACATACCCTATGTGATTATTGGTGATAGATGTTAGATGCAATTCTGCAGGAAAAGCCCTGATGCTACATCACCGTCATGGAAATGACCTGGATGGCAATGATGAGGCATACCATGGCGATGGGGTAGACGGTGGCGTATGCCACGCTGGGGATGTTGCTGTCCACCATGGAGTCGGCAGCAGCCAGACCGGGGGTGGAGGTCATGCCACCGGTGATGGTGCCCAGAAGGTCAAGCATGGAAATCTTGAATACCAGTCGGCCTACCAGGGTGGCTACAAGCATGGGAACCAATGTGATGGCGGCACCTATACCGAAGAGCAGAAGGCCGCTTGTCTGGAATGTGGATACAAGTGTCTTGCCTGCCGATGTGCCCACTTCAGCAAGGAACAGGAGCAGACCCAACTGGCGGAGCAACTGGTTAGAAGGACCCGACATGGACCAGATAATGGGACCGGTCTTGCCAATGGCACTGAGTACAAGGGCCACAAGCAGCACGCCGCCTGTCAGACCCGGTGAAATGCTCATGCCACCACCGAAACTGATGTTCATCTTGCCCACGATAACACCCAGTACGATGCCCAAGGCAATGGGGAAGAAGTCGGTGTCGGACAGAATCTTGGCATTGTTGCCCAGCATGCAGGCAAAACCATTCAGGCCTTCCTTCTCGCCGACAACCATCAGCTTGTCGCCGAACTTGAGTTCCAGAGACTCGGAAGGGGTGAGATCGATACCGCTTCGGCGAACACGGGTAACGGTACATCCGAAGTTCTGGTGCAGGCGCAATTCGCCCAACTGCTTGCCTACCATCTTCTTGTTGGTGAGCAGCAACTGCTGGATGTCCTGGTCGACGTCCAGGGGAAGTTCGCCCTCCTTGCGCTCGCCCAGCAGAACTTCTGCCTGTGCCAAAGCCTCCTTGGTACCCACGCACTGCACCCAGTCGTTGGCGTTCAGCACGGTAATGCCCATGGGGATGGTAATCTTGTCGTTAGACTTCATACGGGAGATGATGGCGCCTGTCATGTTGGCAAACTTCAGCTCCATGAGGGAGCGCCCTATTACTGCATTGTTGGTAACGCGGAACAGGCAGGTTTCCATCTCGGGGAACTTGCTGCGGCGCTGGGCATCCAGTTCCTTTGCCTCTTTCTCCAGGTCGATGCGCATAATCTTGGGCAGAAGTTTCACGAAGAGTATTACGCCTATCACACCGAAGGGGTAGGCTATACCATAGGAGATGGGAGCCAGGTCGCTGTTCAGCAGGTTCTTGGTGCTGTCTATGGCCACTGCCAAACCGGGTGTGGAGGTCAGTGCACCTGCCATAAGACCCACCAGGCTGGGAGTGTCAATGTCGTAAAGGTATTTCAGGCCGATGCCAGTAAGGGCAGCCGATGCAATCAGCAGAGCAGTGATGATGATGAGGGTCTTGCCCTTGCTCTTGAACGAGTCAAAGAAACCGGGACCGGCCTGAATGCCGATGGTAAAGATGAAGAGCACAAGGCCGAAATTGCCCAAGTCCTTTGGAATGAAGACTCCGAAGTGTCCAAACAGCAAGGCGATGAAGATAACGGCGGATACATCCAGCGATACACCCTTGATCTTGATTCTTCCCAGCATGAAGCCTAAGGCAACGATGGTGAAGAGAGCAAAGTACGACGATTTAAGCAGGTCGAATAGCATAGTTAGTGTTAATTTATATTATTTTTGCGTAAAGGTACAAAGAAAAGCCTAATGCCATATGCGCTATACCTTATAAATAGAGATAAATAGCATGTATAATTAAAAAACATCATGCCACGCTGTCTGTTCCTCATTATTTTTTATTACCTTTGCACGCTGAATGCGCTCATGCGCAAGTTTGACAGAGCAGATTAAATCATAATAAAAGATATAAACCAATGAACATTTCATTTGAAAAGACTGGCAACGTAACAGCGTTGCTGACCATTACACTGGCCAAGGCTGACTATGCTGCCAATGTAGAAAAGACACTGAAGGACTATCGCAAGAAGGCTTCTCTGCCCGGTTTCCGTCCCGGCCAGGCTCCCATGGCTCTGCTGAAGAAGCGTTTCGGCCAGGAGATTCAGGCCGAGGAGATGAACAAGATGCTGGGCACCGAGCTCTACAAGTATATCCGCGAGGAGAAGATCGATATCCTGGGCGAGCCCCTTCCCAGCGACAAGCAGGGTGAGGTAAGTCTGGAGGCTGACGAGCAGACTTTCGTGTTCGATGTGGCTCTGGCTCCCCAGATGGATGCCAAGCTGAGCAGCAACGACACCGTGGAGTACTACAACATCACCGTGGACGACGCTATGGTTGACCAGCAGATTCAGATGTACACCAGCCGTGCCGGCAGCTACCAGAAGGTAGATGAGTATCAGGCCAAGGACATGGTGAAGGGTACTATCACCGAGTTGGACGAGAACGGTCAGGCCGTAGAGGGCGGTATCGAGGTTGAGGCTGCAGTAATGCTTCCCGACTACATGAAGGACGAGGACCAGAAGCAGAAGTTCAACGGTGCCAAGGTTGGCGACGTTATCGTCTTCAATCCCTCAAAGGCATATAACAGCGATGTTGAGTTGTCTTCTCTGCTTAAGATTACCAAGGACGAGGCTGCCCAGAAGACTGGCGACTTCCAGTACCAGATTAGCGAGATTACTCGTTACGAGGCACACGCTTTGAACCAGGAGTTGTTTGACCAGGTTCTCGGTGAGGGCAAGGTAAGCGATGAGGCTGGTTTCCGTGCTGCTATCAAGGAGACTCTGGAGAGCCAGTTCCGTGTGGACAGCGACTTCCGTTTCGTTATGGACCTGAAGAAGTACATCGTTGCTCGTGTGGGCGAGGTTGAGTTCCCCGAGGAGATTCTCAAGCGCATCATGAAGCTGAACAACCAGGATAAGGACGACGAGTTCATTGAGAAGAACTTCAAGCCCAGCGTAGACGAGCTGAAGTGGCACCTCATCAAGGAGCAGTTGTGCGACCAGATGGAAATCAAGGTTGAGCAGCCCGATGTGATGGAGACCGCTAAGGAGGTTACCCGTATGCAGTTCGCTCAGTATGGTATGACCAACATCCCCGAGGATGCACTGGAGAACTATGCCAAGGGTATGCTGGAGAACAAGCAGCAGGCCGAGGGTCTGGTGAACCGTACCGTAGAGCGCAAGCTGGGTGCTGCTGCCAAGGCTTTGGTTACTCTGGACGAGAAGACCGTAAGCCTGGACGAGTTCAACAAGGCATTCGAGGAATAATCACTCAAATACAAAGAAGACCCTCCCCCTTACCCCTCCGCAAGGGAGGGGAGTAGTAACAGCAGACTGACGGCAAATTCAGTTCATTCTACTCCCCTCCCTTGCGGAGGGGCAGGGGGTGGGTCCTTGTTATATATATAAATAATGTATATATGAAAGACTTTCGTAAGTTTGCAACCAGCAAGATGGGTATCAATGGTATGGTGCTGGACGACATCGTGTCCATGCAGAATCAGTACATGAACCCCTACATACTGGAGGAACGTCAGTTGAACGTCACCCAGATGGACGTGTTCAGCCGACTGATGATGGACCGCATCATCTTCCTTGGCACTCAGGTGGACGATTATACCGCCAATACCCTGCAGGCTCAGTTGCTATACCTGGACAGCGTGGATCCAGGCAAGGATATCAGCATCTACATCAACTCTCCCGGTGGCAGTGTGTATGCTGGATTGGGCATATACGACACCATGCAGTTTATCCAGAGCCCTGTGGCAACCATCTGTACAGGTATGGCTGCTTCTATGGCGGTAGTGCTGGTCGTGGCCGGAGCCGAGGGCAAGCGTTCTGCTCTGCAGCACTCCCGTGTGATGATACACCAGCCCCTTGGCGGTGCACAGGGTCAGGCTTCAGATATTGAGATTACTGCCCGTGAGATCCTGAAGTTGAAGAATGAACTCTATACCATCATTGCCGACCACTCGCACCAGCCTTTCGACAAGGTGTGGGCCGATAGCGACCGCGACTACTGGATGACAGCCCAGGAGGCCAAGGAGTACGGCATGGTTGACAATGTGCTGTTGCGCAAAGGCTAAACGAGGATGGCAAAGAAATTGAACCGTTGTTCCTTCTGTGGCAGAAGCGAGAAGGACGTGCCCCTGATGCTGAACGGTCTGGAGGGTTTCATCTGTAGCGACTGCGTGGAGATGGCGCACCAGATGGTTCGCGAGAACCTGAAGAGCGGCAGAGGTAAGGCCGAGGGTTATGATGTTGACAAACCGCTGATGCGCCCTGCCGAGATAAAGGCCAGGCTGGATGAATATGTCATCGGTCAGGATGAGGCTAAGGTGGCATTGTCAGTAGCCGTCTACAACCACTACAAGCGTCTCCGTCAGCAGGCATTGGGAAAGACCGAGGATGATGTGGAGATAGAGAAGAGCAACATCATCATGATAGGTTCTACCGGTACCGGTAAGACCTTGCTGGCACGTACTATAGCCAAGATGCTGGATGTGCCGTTCTCCATAGTTGATGCTACGGTGCTGACCGAGGCTGGTTATGTAGGCGAGGACGTGGAAAGCATCCTGTCGCGCCTGTTGCAGGCTGCCGACTATGACCAGCCCAAGGCAGAGCGTGGCATCGTCTTCATTGACGAGATTGACAAGATTGCCCGCAAGGGGGATAATCCCAGCATTACTCGCGACGTTAGTGGCGAGGGTGTGCAGCAGGGCTTGCTGAAACTGTTGGAAGGCAGTGTGGTTAATGTGCCGCCAAAGGGAGGTCGCAAGCACCCTGACCAGGACTATGTGCACATGGACACCCGCAATATTCTATTCATTTGTGGCGGTGCTTTTGATGGTATTGAACGCAAGATAGCCCAGCGCATGAACACCCACACCGTTGGCTATAACAACGTGTCCGTGCGCCACAACATAGACAGCAAGAACCTGCTGAAGTACATACAGCCCCAGGACTTGAAGAGTTTCGGCCTTATTCCTGAGCTTATTGGCCGTCTGCCTGCACTTACCTACCTGCGTCCTCTGGACAGGGAGGCATTGCGCAATATCCTTACCGAACCCAAGAACTCGCTCATCCGTCAGCAGAAGAAACTCTTTGAGATGGACGGAGTCAAACTTGAGTTTGAAACGGAGGCCCTGGAAGTGATGGTGGACAAGGCGATGGAACGCAATCTTGGTGCCCGTGGCCTTCGTGGAATAGTGGAATCAGTGATGACCGACCTGCAGTTCTCGGTTCCCGGTACGGACCAGAAGGAACTCCTTATTACTGCTGATTATGTGCGTGAACAATTGGCCAAGTCCGAGGTCCTGTAGTAAAAGTCCGATAATAGTCATACAAACTCTGCCCTTCAGTCCGATATAAAAGGCTGAATGGCAGAGTTCTTTTTTATTGTTTTCTTTGGATGTTTCGTAGATATTTGTTACCTTTGTAGACGTGCGCCACTATCAGCGACTACCACTATGGAGAAAAATGACCTTATTTCTAATCTCAAGCGCTATTTCGGTTTCACTGCCTTCAAGGGGCAGCAGGAGGATGTGATAAACAATCTTCTGGCAGGAAACGACACTTTTGTTCTGATGCCCACTGGAGGCGGCAAGAGCTTGTGCTACCAGTTGCCGGCCCTTATTATGGATGGTACGGCGATTGTCTTGTCTCCACTTATTGCACTGATGAAGAATCAGGTGGATGCGATACGCCAGGTGAGCGAGAACGACGGTATCGCCCATTACTTGAACTCCAGCCTGACTCGCAGTCAGGTGGATGAGGTCAAGAATGACATTCAGTCGGGCCGTACCAAGTTGCTATATGTGGCTCCCGAGTCCCTGACAAAGGAGGAGACAAAGGAGTTCCTTAGAAATATTAAGGTCAGTTTCTATGCAGTAGACGAGGCACACTGTATCTCCGAGTGGGGACACGACTTCCGTCCCGAATACCGCAGGATACGCCCCATAGTCAATGAGATAGGCCGTGCTCCCATAATAGCCCTGACTGCTACGGCAACCGACAAGGTGCGCCGTGACATCAAGAAGAGTCTGGGGATATTGAAGGCTGTGGATTTTGTGAGTTCGTTCAACCGTCCTAATCTATATTATGAGGTGCGTCCTAAGACTAAGGACGTGGACAAGGATATTGTGCGTTTTATCCTGCAACATTCCGGCAAGAGTGGTATCGTGTACTGCCTTTCACGCAAGAAGGTGGAGCAGTTGGCAGAAATTCTCAGGGCAAACAATATCAATGCACGTGCATACCATGCTGGCATGGAGACTGCGGAGCGCAATCAGACGCAGGACGACTTCATCATGGAACGCCTGGATGTCATTGTTGCTACAATAGCCTTCGGTATGGGCATAGACAAACCGGATGTGCGTTTCGTTATACATTACGACATACCCAAGAGCCTGGAGGGTTACTATCAGGAGACCGGTCGTGCCGGCAGAGATGGTGGCGAAGGCAAATGTGTGGCATTCTATTCTCCCAAGGACCTTATAAAACTGAAAAAGTTCATGGAGGGCAAGCCTGTATCTGAGCAGGATATAGGCAATCAACTGCTTGCTGAAACCAAGGCATATGTGGAGAGCAGTGTCTGCCGTCGTCGCCTGTTGTTGCACTATTTTGGTGAGCACTACGGTGAGGAGAACTGCCACAGGTGCGACAACTGTCTGCATCCCCATGAGTATATCGAGGCTACGAAGGAGGTACTGAAGGTACTGAAGGTAATTCAGGCCATAAAAGGCAAGTTCAAGATAGACCACGTAGTCAATATCATGATGGGAGTGGAGTCCGAGGAGATTACATCCCATTGCCATGAACAGTTACCTGAGTTTGCGGCAGGAGCATCCAGGGAACCTCAGTACTGGTATGCGCTAATAAAGCAGGGTATTTTGTCGGGCTATATAGAGAAGGAAGTTGAGAACTACGGCTTACTGAAGGTAACCAAGGCTGGCAAGAAGTTCATGGCGGCGCCAGAACCGTTCTATTTCAAGGAAAACAACGAGTTCGGCGATTACGAACCGGAGCCCGAGGAGGGAACTGCCGTTCTGGACGATACATTGCTGAAGATGCTACGCGACCTTCGTCGCAAGCGTGCTCAGGAACTGAACATTCCTCCTTATGTAATATTCCAGGACAATTCGTTGGAAGCAATGGCAACGATGTATCCCATTTCCATGGAAGAATTGCAGAATATTCCCGGAGTGGGTCAGGGCAAGGCCCAAAGGTACGGAAAGGAGTTCTGCGAACTGATCAAGAAGCATTGCGAAGACGGCGAAATAGAGCGTCCGCTGGACCTTCGCGTGCGCACCGTAGCAAGCAAGAGCAAATTGAAAGTCAGCATAATACAGAAGGTTGACCGCAAGCTGGATCTCGAGGATATTGCGGATGGTCTTGGCATAGAGTTCGAGGAGTTGCTCGATGAGATGGAGGCTATTGTATATAGCGGAACCAAGTTGGATATCTCATATTATCTGGAGGATGTCATGGACGAGGATTACATGCTTGACATCTATGACTATTTCCACGATGAGTCGGAAACTGATCGTCTTTCCGTGGCTGTGAAGACTCTTGGCCCTGATTATGACGAAAGTGATATCCGTCTTGTGCGAATAAAGTTCCTGTCTGAACTGGCAAACTGAATCGTTGCATTGGGAAGTCGTGTACTCGTCTCCCGGCGTCATAACAGTGTTGATACGTCAACAGAGCAGTGTTGTCGTGTCAACACTGTTGTGTTGTCGCTATAACATAATTTTCGGGTTACTTATAGACAAGTCTGGTTTCGGGGCGGCAATTGTGCCGGTGCCCAAAGCTCTTTTGTTTGGAAATAAGAACAAAAAAGGCATTTTTGCTTTGTATTTCGCTTAGTTATTCGTACCTTTGTCCCCAATAATAACATACAAAAACTTCAGATATATGGCATCATTTATTGAAGACAAGATTGTGATGGACGGTCTTACCTATGACGACGTCCTGTTGGTTCCTGCTTATTCCGAGGTTCTTCCTCTTACTGTGGAACTGAGTACTAAGTTTTCCCGCAACATCGACCTGAAGATTCCCTTCGTGACAGCTGCTATGGATACTGTCACTGAGGCGAAGATGGCTATTGCCATTGCTCGCGAGGGTGGTATCGGTGTAATTCATAAGAATATGAGCATTGAGGATCAGGCTCGTCAGGTGGCTATTGTGAAGCGCGCTGAGAACGGTATGATCTATGATCCCGTTACTATCAAGCGTGGCAGTACTGTTGCCGATGCTCTTGCCTTGATGGCAGAATACCACATCGGTGGCATCCCCGTGGTAGATGACGAGAACCATCTGGTGGGTATCGTTACAAACCGTGACTTGCGTTTCGAACGCAACCAGAACCGTTTGGTGGATGAGGTTATGACCTCAGAGAACCTTGTTACAACTCATGCTGGTACTGATCTCGTTTCTGCAAGCGACATACTTCAGGAGAACAAGATAGAGAAACTGCCCGTTGTGGACGAGGAGAATCACCTCATCGGTTTGATTACCTACAAGGACATTACCAAGGCAAAGGACAAACCCATGGCCTGCAAGGACAGCAAGGGCCGTCTGCGTGTTGCTGCCGGTGTAGGTGTTACTGCTGATACTTTCGACAGAATGCGCGCATTGGTGGATGCTGGTGTGGACGCTATTGTCATTGACACTGCACATGGTCACAGCAAGTTCGTTATAGAGAAACTGAAGGAGGCAAAGGCTAACTTCCCCGGTGTGGATATCGTTGTTGGTAACGTGGCTACTGGTGAGGCAGCCAAGATGTTGGTTGAGGCAGGTGCCGACGGTGTGAAGGTAGGTATCGGGCCCGGCAGTATCTGTACTACCCGTGTGGTTGCAGGTGTGGGTGTGCCTCAGTTGAGCGCTGTGTATGATGTGGCTTCTGCTTTGCAGGGTACCGGTGTGCCCCTGATTGCCGATGGCGGTTTGCGTTATTCTGGTGATGTTGTCAAGGCTTTGGCTGCCGGTGGCTATTGCGTAATGATCGGTTCTTTGGTGGCAGGTACTGAGGAAAGTCCCGGTGATACCATCATCTACAACGGACGTAAGTTCAAGAGCTACCGTGGCATGGGTTCTCTGGAGGCTATGGAGTGCGGTTCCAAAGACCGTTACTTCCAGGGCGAAGTTAAGAGTGTAAAGAAACTCGTTCCCGAAGGCATTGCCGGCCGTGTTCCCTACAAGGGCAGTGTGCAAGAGGTTATCTATCAGCTGATAGGCGGTCTGCGCAGCGGTATGGGATATTGCGGTGCAGGTACTATTCAGGCCTTGCACAATGCCAAGTTCGTACGTATCACCAATGCCGGTGTGCTGGAGTCGCATCCTCACGATGTAACCATCACCAGCGAGGCACCAAACTATAGCCGTCCCCAGTAATATCACGCTAAATATTTGCTTGAAATAGTTTCATTTAGCGATTATCCACAAAACGACGTTTGAAGATTATGAATAAGATAATCCTTGCATGTTACGCTCTGTTGTTCACCTCTGTTACTGCCATTGCACAGCAGAATGAAGATCCTGTTGTTATGACGGTCGGAGGGGAGGCGGTGACTCGCAGCGAGTTTGAATACAACTTCAACAAGAACAATACCGATGCCGTTGTGGACAGGAAGAATGTCACCGAGTATGCGGATCTGTTTGCCGTATATAAGATGAAGGTGTTGGCGGCACTGGATGCGAAGATGGATACAATCTCTTCTTTCCAAAAGGAGTTCCGTCACTACCGCGACTTGCAGGTCAGACCTCTGCTTGTTCCCGAACTGGTGGTAGAAAAACAGTGCCAGGATTATTATAACGGTATGCTTCAGGCACTTGACGGAAAGGATTTGATACGCCCTGCTCACATACTGGTGCTCGTTCCTCAAAATGCTGATGCTGAGAAGCTGGAACAGAAACGCTTGCTTGCAGACAGTATCTACAATGCACTCCTGCAGGGGGCAGACTTTGAGGGACTTGCACATAGATACAGTGATGATGCCCAAACAGCCAGAAACGGTGGTGCCTTGCCTTGGGTAGGTCCAGGTAATACATTAAAGGAGTTTGAGGATGTTGCTTATTCTTTGCAGGTAGGTGAAATGAGTGCTCCTTTCCTGAGTCCTGTCGGTTATCATATAGTGAAGATGTTGGAACGCAAGCAGTTGGAACCATTTGATAGTTTGCATCCTCAGATTCATCGCTTCATGGAGCGCCGTGGCGTTCATGAGCGTTTGGCTGCAGATGCCCTTGATTCTATCGTGAAGAAATATGAGGGCAAATACACTGCAGAGCAGATATTGGATATGGAAACCGAGCGCCTTTGCGCTGACAATACGGAACTTAAGTACCTTGTAAAGGAATATCACGATGGTTTGCTCCTTTATGAGTTCTGCTCGACCCAGATATGGGAACCTGCTAAGAAGGATACTTTGGCTTTAGAGTCCTATTTTAAGGCCAACAAGAAGAATTATGCTTGGGAAAAGCCACATTTCAGTGGCATGATGTTCTATTGCAAGGAAAAGGCTAATGTTAAGGCTGTAAAGAAACTGCTTTCAAAAGAGAGGGATGAAGACAAGTGGATTCAGGTTGTTCGCGAGCATTTCAATAAAGATAGCGTGATGGTAAGAATGGATAAACGTTTGTTTGTTGTTGGGGATAACAATAACGTTGACGCCATGATATTCAAGGTAAAGGGCAGTGAACTGAAGCCATTGGATGGTTATCCGTATGCAGGATATGTAGGAAAAAAACTGAAGAAAGGTCCTGCCAAGTGGACTGATGTTGGAACCAAGGTTGTGCAGGACTACCAGAAGGCTCAAGAGGATAAGTGCGTAGATGAGTTACGCAAGAAGTATCCTGTGGTAATCTTTGAGGATATATTGTCTACAGTAAACAGTCATAGATAAATGCAGCACATGAACAGACTCATATGCTTGGCGCTTGTTGCTTTGTATGCAATTGTTTCATCCGCTCAGAATGATGTCGTGGATGAAGTTGTATGGATAGTAGGTGACGAGGCTATTTTGAGGTCAGATGTTGAACGTTTCAGAAATGATTACGGAAACAAGATAAAGGGCAATCCCTATTGTGTGATTCCAGAGCAGATTGCTGTTCAGAAACTGTTCTTGCATCAGGCAGAACTGGATAGCATAACAGTTTCTGATAGCGATGTAAGCCAGCATGTAGAAGCAGAAATCAGCAACAGGATATTGGAGGTCGGTAGTAAGGAGAAACTTGAGGAGTACATGCAGAAACCGATGTCACAGATACGTGAGATATTTTTTGAATCTGTTCGAAATGAGATGCTTACTCGTACGGTTAGAAGGAATCTTACAAAGGATATAAAGGTTACTCCAGCTGAAGTTCGTCGGCATTATAAGAATATGCCTGAGGACAGTCTCCCCTTTATACCTGCTCAGGTTGAGGTACAGATATTGGTTCAGTATCCCAAGGTATCACGTGCCGAGATAGAACGAGTAAAGGAGCAACTTAGAGGCTGGGCAGAACGTGTAAACAATGGAACTACAAGTTTTTCTGCGTTGGCACGTATGTTTAGTGAAGATGAAGGGTCTGCCCGTCAAGGTGGAGATTTGGGCTTTTTTGGTAAGGCTGATATGGATCCTGCTTTTGCTAATGTAGCCTTTTCCTTGACCGCTCCCAACAAAGTGAGTAAGGTAGTGCAGAGTGAATATGGATTCCATATCATACAGTTGATAGAGAAACGAGGTGACAAGATCAGGGCTCGCCATATATTGCGTCGTCCTGAGGTAGATCCAAAAGATATAGAAGTTTGTCTTGCCAGACTTGACTCCATTTCCAAAGACATCAAGGAGGAGAAGTTCACATTCGAAATTGGTGCGAGGGAGATATCCGACGACAAGGATACCCGCAATAATCATGGTATTATGGTAAATACCAAAGAAAGAAGTGGTGAACGTACAACACGCTTTGAAATGGGTGAACTGCCGGGTGAGGTTGCCAGAGCAGTCAATGGCATGGAGGTGGGAGAGATATCCAAGCCCTTTACGATGATTGATAAAAGTGGACGTGAGGTTTGCGCAATAGTCAAACTGAAAAACCGTATACCTGCACATAGGGCTTCAATAACGGAAGACTTCCAAATCCTGAAAGGAGCTGTAGAGGCTCAGAAGAGTGAAGAGTTTATACAGAAATGGATTCGTGAGAAGCAGCGTAGCACCTATGTGCGCATTAAGCAAGGCTGGGCTGAATGTGAATTCCAGTATCCCGGATGGGTGAAGTGACTTGACATTGTAATAGAAACCTAATTTGAAAGTACGTACAATCATATTGTTTGTTGTTTCGCTTCTGTTGTTGAGTATGCCTTCATTAGCGAATAAAGAGAGTAGGATATATCTTCTTCACTCCGATAGATTGTATCATGATACACAAATAGATGCCCAAGCTCAGATACTTGTGGGCAACGTTCAGTTCCTGCACGATGAAGTTTTGATGTATTGTGACAGTGCTTTGTTCTATGAGGCTTCAAACAGTTTGGACGCTTTTGGCAATGTCCGAATGGTTCAGGGTGATACTCTCAGTCTGACAGGAGATGTTCTATACTACGATGGCTTGGAAAAGTTGGCTCGTGTCCGTAACAATGTGGTACTGGTTCATGGACAGATGACTCTGTATACAGATTCATTAGACTATGACCGATTGTATAATGTAGGTTATTTCTTTGAAGGTGGGCACCTTGTAACGGAAGATAATGAACTAACTTCGGATTGGGGAGAATATCGCCCCGACACTAAGGTTGCTGTGTTTAATTATAATGTTCATATGGTCAGTCCTCCTGCTCCACAAAAAGTAAGGACGACATTACTCACTGATACCTTATATTATAATACGGAAACTTCTGTTGCTAATACAAGAGGGCCCAGCACTATTGACGATGGCGATAGTCATATCTACACGGAAATGGGGTATATGAACTCCAAGAACAATGACATGACGTTGCTGAATCGTAGTGAGATGAGCAATACAGGCAAGAAACTTATAGGCGATAGCATAGTATGGAATAGTGTTGATTCTATAGGTGAAGCCTTCGGTAATGTTGTTTATACCGACCTGTTGAATAAGAATGCCATGACAGGCAATTATTGTTATTATGACGACAGGATAGGGTATACTATGGGTACTGATTCTGCATGTGTTTTGGATTTTTCTCAAGGTGCAGATACCATGTACATGCATGCTGATAGTATTAAGATGTATACCTTCAACATAAAGACAGACTCTGTGTATCGTGTAATGCATGCCTTTAATCACGTCCGTATGTATCGTACAGACATCCAGGGAGTGTGCGATTCGTTGGTATATCAAACTCAGGATTCAATGATGATAATGTACAAGGATCCGATAATATGGACTGGCGTTCAGCAGTTGTTGGGCGAGGAAATACGGGCATTTATGAACGACAGTACGATAGATAGTATTTATGTTCTTCGTCAAACATTATCTTGTGAACGTATAGATGACCGGCATTTTAACCAGGTTGCAGGGCACGAGATGCACTCCTACCTGAAGGATGGAGAACTTGAGATGACTCATGTTATAGGAAATGTTATCGTCAATTACTTTCCTTTTGATGAGGATAGCCTTATGGTGGCAATGAATCATATTGAAAGTACAGAGATGAAGATGTTTATGGGAGAGAACAGAAAGATGAAGAAGATATGGATGCCAGCAGCCTCAGGAACGTTCTATCCGATTCCTATGATTCCTTCCCAACTTCGTTTTCTGGAGAATTTTCAATGGTTTGACTATATTCGTCCGATAAGTCCGGAGGATATATACGTTTGGCGTGGTAAAACAAAAGGAACAGAATTAAAGAAGAGTGTCCAGCGTACGGCACCGCTCCAAAAGTTGGACAAATTAGAAAGGAGGAAGGCAGATGGGCCTAATTAAAGTACGTGAACCCAGGAGATATCGTCGGGTCAGTATATATACGGATGAACGCAAGGATAAACTTGATAAATTAGTTAAGGACTATAAACGTGAGATCGGAGAATTGCCGACTGCTGAGGAAGATTACACAAAAGATAGATTTAAAGGCAAATTTTCTCAGTTCACTCCTCGTACGCAGAGATTTACTGAAGGTGGTCGTGGATTGATTAAATGGCCTGTAGCTTTGTTTGCAATCATATTGCTAATATGGTTCTTGCGATGGCTGATGGTCTCTGATGTATGATTTTGATTCATTTTCATGGATATTATTCATCTTTTGCCAGATTCTGTGGCCAACCAGATTGCTGCAGGAGAGGTAATTCAAAGGCCGGCTTCTGTCATCAAGGAATTGGTGGAGAATGCTATTGATGCAGGGGCAGGAAATATCGACGTCTATGTACAAGATGCCGGTCGTACGTGTATACAGGTGATAGACGATGGCAAGGGCATGAGTGAGACGGATGCACGTCTTGCTTTTGAACGTCATGCAACCAGTAAGATTACAAAGGCAGAGGATTTGTTCACCCTTCGCACAATGGGTTTCCGTGGAGAGGCTCTCCCATCAATTGTAGCTGTGGCTCAGGTTACTTTGCAGACGCGTACACCCGATTCTGAATTGGGGACACGATTGGAGATCGAGGGTGGACGGGTGCTGAGTCAGGAACCCTGTGTCTGTGCCGTAGGTGCTAATTTTGAGGTGCGTAATCTCTTTTTTAATATCCCTGCCCGTCGTAAGTTCTTGAAATCTAACCATACGGAGTTAAACAATATCATTCAGGAATTTGAACGCATAGCGTTGGTTAATCCTTCGGTAGGATTCAACCTCTATAGCGATGGAACCCCGATGGTTCGCCTTATGGCTGCCAATCTTCGACGTCGTTTGGTGGACGTTTTTGGTAAGAAGACAGGCGAAGACTTGGTGCCGGTGGACGTGGATACGACATTGGTTAGGATAGAGGGCTTCGTTGGTCGTCCGGAATCTTCTCGAAAGAAGGGTGCTCATCAGTACTTCTTTGTGAATGGCAGGTATATGCGTCATCCTTATTTTGCCAAGGCTGTGATGAATGCCTTTGACGGACTTGTGCCTGATGGAGAACAGATACCGTATTTCCTCTATTTGACAATAGATCCTGCCAATATAGATGTAAATATAAGCCCCACCAAGACTGAAGTGAAGTTTGAAAACGAGCAAGCGATATGGCAGATTATTCTTGCTGGTATTCGCGAGTCTTTGGCTCGTTTCAGTGCTATACCTACCATAGATTTTGATAATGCCTTGCCAACCGACATGCCGGTCATGGGGACTTCTGACGAGCATGTCGCACCTCCTGTTGTTAATATAGACAAGGCGTACAATCCCTTCCGTCAAGGTTCAGCTTCGCCAGCCTCATATACTCCTCCTGTTGCTTCTGGCAAATCAAAAACTAATGATTGGGATAAGTTTTATGCTCAACTGACACAGAGTACTACCGTAGGACAGGAGGCTGCCCAAGCCAGTTTTTTTTCAGATGAGGAAACTGCTCCCAAGGAAACCATCGGTGCTTATTTCCAATATCGCGGACAATACATCGTGTCTGCTACCAAGGGCGGTTTGATGATTGTAGAACAGCATCGGGCTCATGTTCGTGTTCTCTACGACAGGTACCTTTCTATGATGGAACGAAATGAGAATGTTACCCAGGGGCTGCTTTTTCCGGAACTTCTTACCTTGTCACCATCTGACGCTCAGGTGCTGGAACAGATTTCTGAAGATATACGATGTCTTGGTTTTGATGTGTCGTCCCTCGGAGGAGGCAGTTTCTCAATTAATGGTCTGCCTGCAGATATAGATGGGCTTGTGCCCCAGAAATTGATAGAGGACATGGTAAATGTGGTACGTGAAGGCGGACAAGTCAATGCCTCTGCGAATAGACATAAAATAGCCTTGTCATTGGCGGAGTCGGCTGCAATAGTTGTAGGTCAGGTTTTGGCACAGATAGAGATAGATACATTGTTGTCCGATTTGATGCAGAGTACCAATCCCAATATGACTCCCGATGGAAAAACCATAATAGCCATGCTCAAACCAGAAAGCATAGATGTTATGTTCTAATGAGTGTGGTAAATGACTAAAAAATACAACATTTGTTCACTTTTTTGGTTATTAGTGTATGTAAGTAAATAAAATTTCTTACCTTTGCAAGGTGAAACGTTAGTGTATCGGTACTGTACCGTTACGAATTAGAGAGATAATATTTAAAAACATTAAGTTAATTTATTGTAGATTATGAAGAAGATGATGCTTCTGCTGGCGTTTGTCGGCATGTCTTTCGGAGTTTTTGCTCAGGAAACTACAAGTGGCGAGATTCCTACCTTGAAGCACAAAGTTGTGACCAATGGTTTTTGGGATAACTGGTTCGTTGACTTGGGCTTGGATTTCATTAGCAACTATTCCAGCCAGGAGACTGGCGTAAGTGGCAATCCCTTTATGGTGGATCGTCTCAACTGCGGTTTCAATGTTGGTGTAGGTAAGTGGGTTACTCCCGCTTTCGGTATCCGTGGCAAGGTTGTTGCTGCTTGGGCAAAGCAGGTTAATGGTTCTGACACCTCAATTAAGGACAACAACGTTAATCCCCTGTACAACCAGTTGAATATCAATTTGCAGCCTATGTTGAACCTGCATAACCTGTTTGGTGGTTACAAGCATCGTGTTTGGAATACCATCATTTATGGTAGCGTAGGTTATCACAGAAACTTTGACTATGAGAGCAATTCTGTTCTCGTTGGTCTGGGTTGGTTGAATACTTTCAATGTGACCAAGCGTTTCCATATCAATGTTGATATCTCTGGCGATATGGGCGAGGCCGATATGGATGGTAACGGCAGAGCTACTGGTCAGCATTTTGCTGGTCGTGACTTCCAGGTTTCTTGGAGCATCGGTTGTGGTTTCAACCTTGGCAAGGTGGGTTGGGACAATGCTCCCGACGTAGACGCTATTATGGCTATGAACAAGGCTCAGTTGGATGCTTTGAACGCTTCTTTGGCTGAGCAGCAGGCCGAAAACGCTCGTCTGAACGATGTTATCAAGAACCACAAGTGCCCTCAGCCTGTTACTAAGGTTACCCAGATTGTTGCAAGCAAGGCTTCTGTATTCTTTAATATCAACAAGAGCAAGATTGCTTCTAAGAAGGATCTTGTAAACGTTAAGGAATTGGCAGAGTGCGCCAAGGCTAACGGCAAGACTATCGTTGTTACTGGTTATGCAGACTCTAAGACTGGTAGCGCAACTTACAACCAGACTCTTTCTGAGAAGCGTGCTCAGGCTGTTGCTGACGAACTTGTCAAGATGGGCGTAAGCAGCGACAAGATCGAGGTAGTAGGCAAGGGTGGTGTAAAGGATCTTTCTCCCATTTCTTACAACCGTCGTGTAGTTGTATCTGTTAAGTAAGTTTTCAATTTAGTTATCATAGAGGGGGAAGCGATGCATGTTGCTTCCCTCTTTGATTTTTAGTGAAATGGAATCAAACAAGAGAATAATACTTACCGGCGACCGCCCTACGGGCAGGCTTCATATTGGTCATTACGTGGGTAGCCTCCGCCGTCGTGTGGAGTTGCAGAACGAGGGCAATTACGACAAGATGTATGTTTTTATTGCCGATGCACAGGCCTTGACCGATAATATTGACAATCCCGAGAAGGTGCGCCAGAATGTCATCGAGGTGGCGCTGGACTATCTGGCTTGCGGCCTGGACCCTGAAAAGGTGACTATCTTCATACAGAGCCAGATTCCTGAGTTGTGCGAACTCTCGTTCTACTTCATGGACCTCGTATCCGTATCCCGTCTTCAGCGCAATCCTACGGTGAAGACAGAGGTGCAGATGCGTGGCTTTGCCGGAGAGAGTATCCCCGTGGGCTTCTTTACCTATCCTATAAGCCAGGCAGCCGATATTACCCTGTTTAAGGCAACTACCGTTCCTGCCGGTCAGGACCAGGAACCCATGCTGGAGCAGAGCCGCGAAATAGTGCGTCGCTTTAATAATATATATGGTGAAACATTGGTCGAACCCAATATCATGCTCCCCGACAATGCTGCATGCCTTCGCCTTCCCGGTACCGACGGCAAGGCCAAGATGTCCAAGTCCCTGGGCAACTGCATATACCTGAGCGATACCGCCAAGGAGTTGAAAAAGAAGGTGAACAGCATGTACACCGACCCCGAGCATATCCATATCGAGCAACCAGGCCATCTTGAGGGCAATACAGTCTTCACGTATCTTGATGCCTTCTGCACCGACGAGGACTTTCAGAAGTATCTGCCCGAATACCAGAATCTTGACGAACTGAAGGCGCACTACACCCGTGGCGGACTGGGCGACGGTACCTGCAAGAAGTTCCTCTATAATGTGCTCAATGATCGTCTTACCCCCATCCGCGAACGCCGTCTGGAACTTCAGAAGGATATCCCCGCTATCTACGAGATGCTCCGCAAGGGTTGCGAGAAGGCACGACAGGCAGCCATCGAGACGATGGACGAGGTGCGCAAGGCCATGAAGATAACCTACTTCGATGACGAAGAACTAATAAAGGAACAGGCAAAGCGCTATTCCGCTCTTTAATAAACCCTGTTTTTCTGCTGTTTGAGGCAAAGAATCTTGGCATTCTTTGCCTCAAACTCATTTTTGTGGGTATAAATTAGTTAAAGTGAAAAATAATTCATACCTTTGTCCCACAAAAGTGTATTAGGTCCATTTTTATTAGACAAAGAAACAATTTAAATTATAAATTATGAAGAAGCTGATGTTTTTGCTGGCTTTTGCCGGCATTTCTTTCGGAGCTTATGCTCAGGAAGCAACAACAAATGAGATTCCGACTTTGGAGAATAAGGTTATTACCAATGGCTTTTGGGATAACTGGTTCGTTAGCTTTGGTGCAGACTTTATTGCCAATTACTCCAGTCAGGAAGTAAGTGTAAGCGGCAATCCTTTTGCTTCCGAGCGTGGAAGCATGGGTCTTAGCCTTGCTTTGGGTAAGTGGGTTACTCCTGCTGTAGGTGTTCGTGGTAAGGTAAACTTTGGCTGGGGTCGTCAGGTCAACATCTCACAGGCCAACTACGAAGGTGCAGCATATTTGTGGAACAACAATAACGCTAACCCCAAGTACACCCAACTCAGTGTAAGTTTGCAGCCCATGTTGAACTTGCACAACATCTTTGCAAATTACAAGCCCCGTGTATGGAATGCTATCCTTTATGGTAGCGTAGGTTATCACAGAAACTTTGATTATAAGTGCAACTCACTTCTCGTAGGTTTGGGTTGGTTGAATGTATTCAATGTTTCTGACCGTTTCCATATCAATCTTGATATTTTTGCTGATATGGGCGACTCAAATATTGATGGCATTGCTAAGATTAACGGTGCTGGTTTCTGTGGTCGTGACATCCAGCTTGGTGTAGAAGTAGGTTTTGGTGTTAACATTGGCAAGGTGGGTTGGGAACATGCTCCTGATGTAGATGCCATCATGGCAATGAACAAGGCTCAGTTGGATGCTTTGAATGCTTCTTTGGCTGAGCAGCAGGCAGAGAATGCACGCATGCAGGATGTTATCAAGAACCACAAGTGTCCCGAGGCTGTTAAGCAGGTAACAGAAATCGTTACTTCAAAGGCTTCTGTGTTCTTCAACATCGGTAAGAGCAAGATTGCTTCCAAGAAGGATCTTGTAAATGTTCAGGAATTGGCCGAGTGTGCTAAGGCTAATGGCAAGACTATTGTTGTTACCGGTTATGCCGACTCTAAGACAGGTACCGCTTCATACAACCAGACTTTGTCCGAGAAGCGTGCTCAGGTTGTTGCTGATGAACTCGTTAAGATGGGTGTAAGCCGCGACAAGATTCAGGTTGTTGCCAAGGGTGGCGTACAGGATTTGTCTCCCATCTCTTACAACCGTCGCGTAGTTGTATCGCTGAAGTAATTCGAGCATATAAGGATATTACTCACTAAAAAGGGTGGGAGGCAAGTCAACTTGCTTCCCACCTTTTTTTGACGCATTCTCTCAGATGTCAGCATTCCATCTTGTCGTTTGCGTTGCAATATCAAGTTTTTTCTCTCTTCTTCAGTCGTAACTTGTCGTATGTATGGTATAAAAGGCGCATTTCCATTACATGTTATTTTGAGGAAGACAGACTTTTTCTTTGCCTTGAGAAACGAAGTGTGGTGTAACGTGCTTGTTCTCAGGATGTTTTGAGGTGGTTGCTTTTGCCGATTTGACACACCGCTTTTGTTTTACATCTTTGTCGGCAGAACGCACCTCGGTCCTCCCGAGGACCGACCCGAAAGTACCGGGAACTCTCGCCTCGGTCTTCCCGACGACAAGGCCATGTCCTCCCGAGGCATTCCGCTTACGCTCTGGATAGGTGTGTTCTTGTTCCGGAATAATCTTTTCGGATTGTTCTGGATGTGTAAGTATATTTCGTTGATGTTTGCACCACTCAATAGATGATTGCATACTTGTTCTATTTTGTGTTCCCGATCGCTCATTCATGTGTGACACTCTGATGGCCGATTGGGATTATAGTTCCTACGCCTTTTCAAGATACTTTCTTCCATAGCACATTTCTCTTGTGTGAATGTGCTATACTTGTTTATTTCTTTTGTGCAAATGGTATAATTTAGGAAAAAAGTTGTACCTTTGTTTCGCCTTACTGATTCTTTCTTCGCTGATTGAAGAAGTGGGGAGACATATGGAAAAGGCGTAACTGACGCTTTTGTTCTGACGATGTAAGAACTTCGCAACTTCAAATTGTCTGTCACAACAAAGCAACAAGGACGCCCTGTGTGATGTTTATATCACTGCTTGTCTTTTATTCGGAGACGATATTGCTGTTGTATTGTAATATTTGTGTTGCTCCGATGAAAGGGTAGGTTGTATATATCATCTTCGTGGGGTTTCGGCGTTGCTCGTTCTTGACAGACAGGGCAATGCGAAGGCCTTTACATCGTGGAACGGGTAGCAGTACTGGCTCCACGTTTTTTTTGTATGTGATTATTGCAAGTCTTATTCAATGGACTAATGAGGGCCGGTTAGTCCGAACATTAAAAACAAACAAAAATGAAAAAGTTATTTTTCTTGGTCATCCTGCCTTTGATGATGGCTGTGGTGACATTCTCTTCATGTTCTAAGAATGAAGACAATGGGGGTGTAGACAATGAGATTCTCGTTGATTTCAATTATCCCGAGAACCAGTTGTTTGGCACATGGAAGGTTATTGAGATGAACGGACATGCCCCGTATGATCCCAAAGAAAGTACGGTAGTTTTTTCAAGTGATGGTACTTGTGTTGTTGATGCGTATAAGCAAAAGTATACTGCTACTGGTTCTGTGATAAAAATTATGGAAAGTGATGGCTACCTGGACTTCCAATTTGATATTACTTCTTGGGCATATCCTGTGGTTACGGGTGTCTTTACCGAGTATGGAGATTATGGGCCTGAGGTTTATAATGTAGTCATTGAGAAGGTTGAAAAGTAATTATTGTTAAATGAACGGGGGCAAAAGCCTCCGTTCTTGCTATCGTGTGTAATGGCAATATACCTCCGAGGAGTTCCACTTGCGCTCGTTTATGATTGCTTTATTTGTTCATACACTTGATGGAAGGGGGACACTTGATATATGTATTGTTGTCTTTCCTGTGCAAATCAGTCCAATCCGTGTCATCTGTGGGCTATTAGCTGCCAAATTACACCTTGTTATATAAAATAATCACTCAAACGCTTGCCAGTTTCGTAGAAAAGTCATACCTTTGCATCGCAATTCTACGGAAGGCATGGGCGATTAGCGCAGCTGGTTCAGAGCATCTGCCTTACAAGCAGAGGGTCGGCGGTTCGAATCCGTCATCGCCCACAAAAGTGATGGAAAGAAACTGACGATGACTTTTAAGAGTAATCTCAGTTTCTTTTCCGTTTATAAGGTACCTTCTTAAAGGGTAGGTTCTATAAATTAGCTTTGAGTTATATGATGTCTATTGCGCGGCAGATTTTTAATTTGAACGAACGAGCATAGTGCTCTATGAGAGTGAGTAAAAAATGGAAAAGATGCAAGTAAGAGACATTAGAGAACCGAAGCAATTGGAATTCTACCGGATAAAAGGATAAACTAATTTATAGAAACTACCTATAGACAATGGAGTTAAGTCTTTTATCAGCAATCAGTCCTATTGATGGACGTTACCGTGGCAAGACCGAGCCTCTGGCCAGTTATTTTTCTGAGTACGCGCTTATTAAGTACCGCGTACGAGTAGAGATTGAGTATTTCATCGCTCTGTGCGAACTGCCTTTGCCTCAGTTGGAGGGTTTCCCCGCATCGGCAGAGACATTGCGCGACATTTACCGCAACTTCACCGAGGCTGATGCCCAGCGCGTGAAGGACATAGAGAGCGTTACCAACCACGACGTAAAGGCCGTGGAGTATTTCATCAAGGAGCAGTTCGACAAGATTGGCGGTTTGGATTCTTACAAGGAGTTCATCCACTTCGGTCTTACCAGTCAGGATATCAACAATACCAGTGTGCCCCTCAGCATCAAGGAGGCTCTGGAGGAGGTTTACTATCCCCAGATAGAGCAGCTGATAGCACAGCTGCGCACCTATGCCGAGGAGTGGAAGGACATTCCCATGCTTGCCAAGACCCACGGCCAGCCTGCATCTCCCACCCGTATGGGCAAGGAGGTGATGGTGTTCGTGTACCGTCTGGAGCGCCAGTTGGCAGCACTGAAGGCACAGCCCATGACCGCTAAGTTTGGCGGTGCCACTGGCAACTACAATGCCCACAACGTGGCATACCCCCAGTATGATTGGCGTGCTTTCGGCAACCGTTTCGTTAGCGAGAAACTTGGTCTCGAGCGTGAGGAATGGACCACACAGATTTCCAACTACGACTGCTTGGCAGGCGTGTTCGATGCCATGAAGCGCATCAACACTATTATCATCGACCTGGATCGCGACTTCTGGCAGTACGTCTCCATGGAGTACTTCCGTCAGAAGGTAAAGGCAGGTGAGGTTGGTTCCAGCGCTATGCCCCACAAGGTGAACCCCATCGACTTCGAGAATTCCGAGGGCAACCTTGGTGTGGCAAATGCCATCCTGTCTCACTTGGCACAGAAGTTGCCCATCAGCCGCTTGCAGCGCGACCTTACCGACTCTACCGTTCTGCGCAACGTAGGTGTGCCCATGGGTCACATGCTCATCAGCGTGCAGAGCACCCTGAAGGGTCTGGGCAAGCTCCTGCTCAACCAGGATGCCATCAACCGCGACTTGGACGGATGCTGGGCAGTATGCGCCGAGGCTATCCAGACCATTCTGCGCCGCGAGGCTTACCCCAACCCATACGAGGCACTGAAGGCTCTGACCCGCACAGGTGCAGGTATCAACGAGTCTACCATCAAGGACTTCGTCGAAGGACTGGACGTCAGCGAGTCTGTGAAGGACGAGTTGCGCAAGATAACACCCCACACCTATACCGGTGTGTGATATATTCTTATAGCATCTATAGTATCTATCGTTTCTATATCATCTATAAGATAATAACAAAAGAGAAAAACACAGTTAAGTTCCAATTAAACTATGGCTACAGAAGACGAGAGCTGGCGCAAGCAGTTTGCCAGCGAGGGAAATGGTGGCGGTGATCGTCCCCATCGTCCTTCATTCAACCGCAATGGTGGCGGTTATCAGAGAGAGAGAAGAGAGTTTCGCTCCAACGACGGTTACAACCGTGAGGGTGGATACCGTCAGCGCGAGGGAGGTTATCAGAGGGATAACAGAGGCAACCGTGAGGGTGGCTATCAGCAGCGCCCCTACAACCGTGAGGGTGGTTACCAGCAGCGCGAGGGTGGCTATCAGGGCCGTCCTGCCAACCGCGAAGGTGGTTATCAGCGTCGTGAAGGTGGTTACCAACAGCGCCCCTATAATCGTGAAGGTGGCTATCAGGCACGCCCCTATAACCGCGAGGGTGGTTATGAGAACCGTTCCGGTGGCTACAAGAAGCGTACTCAGGGCTACAATCCTCATGCCAAGTACAGCATGAAGAAGCAGATAGAGTACAAGGAGAAGCACTACGATCCAGACGAACCCGTACGTCTGAACCGCTATCTCGCCAATGCCGGTGTATGCAGCCGTCGCGAGGCAGATACCTTCATTCAGGCTGGTGTGGTAAAGGTGAATGGTGTGGTTGTTACCGAACTCGGTACCAAGGTGAAGCGTAGCGATGAGGTTATGTTCCACGACCAGACCATCAACATGGAGAAGAAGGTCTATCTGCTGCTGAACAAGCCAAAGGACTATGTTACCACCAGCGATGATCCCCAGAACCGCAAGACCGTTATGGACCTGGTGAAGAACGCTTGCCGCGAGCGCATATATCCCGTAGGTCGTCTGGACCGCAGCACCACTGGTGTGCTCCTGTTCACCAACGATGGTGATCTGGCTACTAAGCTGACACACCCCCAGTATCTCAAGAAGAAGATTTACCACGTATATTGCGACAAGAACGTCACCGCTGCCGACCTCCGTCAGATTGCCGAGGGCATAATGCTGGAGGATGGCGAGATACATGCCGATGCTATCGACTATGCTGATCCTGTGGACAAGAAGCAGGTGGGCATAGAGATACATAGCGGTCGTAACCGTATCGTGCGCCGTATCTTCGAGCACCTTGGCTACAAGGTGGTGAAACTGGACCGTGTCTACTTTGCCGGTCTTACCAAGAAGAACGTGAAGCGTGGCGACTGGCGTTTCCTCACCCAGGACGAGGTGAACATGCTCAAGATGGGCGCGTTCGAGTAAAACGGGAATCGGAAAACTATCCACCCCCTCCGTCGCTACGCTCCTCGTCCCCCTGCAGGGAGACAAAACAACGGAAAACTGCTTACAAAGTAGGGACGCTGCGTGCAGCGTCCGCCCAATATCTCAACATGGTTCAAACAGTCACCGGATCATCCTGCGGACGCTGCACGCAGCGTCCCTACAGTATAACCGCCCACTGCGTTAGCCAACTGTCCCCCTGAGACAGGGGGACGAGCGAAGCGGAGGGGGGTGGATAAGAACAAATGGAAAGGTGAATGCGAATACCTGTAATTCTGCTCCTTCACCATACCTTATATAATATAATATGAAACGTACAAAAGTTATTGACGCACTGGGCCGCACCGACTACGGCTCAGACATCATAGTAAAGGGCTGGGTACGCTCCAAGCGTGGCAGCAAGGGCATCTTCTTCATTGCCCTCAACGATGGTTCTACCATCAAGAACATTCAGATAGTGGGCGACGACGCCAACTTCCCCGAGGAAACTATTAAGTTGATCACCACTGGTGCTTGCATTAGCGTGTTGGGTACTCTGGTGGAAAGCCCTGCTGCCGGTCAGGCTAGCGAGGTGCAGGCCAAGGAGATTGAAGTCCTCGGTCCTGCCGACAATACCTATCCTCTTCAGAAGAAGGGTGCTTCATGGGAATACCTCCGCACCGTGGCACACCTGCGCCCCCGTACCAACACCTTTGGTGCCATTCTGCGCATACGCCACAACATGGCAATGGCTATCCACACCTATTTCCACGAGCATGGCTACTTCTACTTCCATTCTCCCATCATCACCGCCAGCGACTGCGAGGGTGCAGGACAGATGTTCCAGGTAACTACCAAGAACCTCTACGACCTGAAGAAGGATGAGAACGGCAGTATCATCTACGACGATGATTTCTTCGGCAAGCAGGCCTCATTGACCGTTAGCGGTCAGCTCGAGGGCGAACTGGGTGCAACAGCCCTGGGTGCCATCTACACCTTCGGTCCCACCTTCCGTGCCGAGAACTCCAACACTCCCCGCCACTTGGCAGAGTTCTGGATGATAGAGCCCGAGATTGCCTTCATGGACCTGGACGAACTCATGGACCTCGAGGAGGATTTCCTCAAGTACTGCGTGCGCTGGGCCCTGGAGCACTGTCAGGACGACTTGCAGTTCCTGAACCAGATGGTAGACAAGGGTCTTATTGCCCGTCTGGAGGGTATCCTGAAGGAAACCTTCGTTCGCCTGCCCTATACCGAGGGTATCAAGATCCTGCAGCAGGCAGTTAAGGACGGCCGCAAGTTCGAGTTCCCCTGCAACTGGGGCGACGACCTTGCCAGCGAGCACGAGCGCTACCTCGTTGAGGAGTACTTCAAGAAGCCCGTCATCATGACCAACTATCCCAAGAAGATCAAGGCCTTCTACATGAAGATAGATGCCGAGAAGCCCGTCTTGGATGGTGTGGAGATGGAGGAGACCGTACAGGGAACCGACGTGCTTTTCCCCTCTATCGGTGAGATTATCGGCGGTAGTGTCCGCGAGGAAAGCTATGACAAGCTCATCGGCGAGATTGAGGCACGCAACATCCCCATGAAGGATATGACCTGGTATCTGGATACTCGCAAGTATGGTTCTTGCCCCCATGCTGGTTTCGGTCTTGGTTTCGAGCGCTTGCTGCTCTTCGTTACCGGCATGCAGAACATCCGCGACGTAATTCCCTTCCCCCGTACTCCCAGAAACGCAGAGTTCTAAGAGAGAAGGTATCAAAATAAAGTGAACCCCAGAAGATAGACAAAAACTTCTGGGGTTCACTTTATTTTTCTTCCGATAGTATCGTTTACCGCACCAGCAAACTGTCCCCCTGAGACAGGGGGACGAGCGCGGAGCGCGGAGGGGGGGATAGTTTTCGTCCTCGCGTTACCCAATCCAACTGATGTCCTACAACTCTATTCTTAATCAAATATTAACATATAAGCGATAATATTTTTTAGGATAGCTTGGTTATTGCCAACTTTTTCTTAACTTTGTACCGCAAATTGTGAAAACAGACGAAAGGTATGCTTGGAAATATTCAAAATAATCATGAAATAACCGCCAAATTCCTTGGTGGTTTGGATTATTTTGTTAGCAAGCAAGCAAGCAAGCAAGCAAGCAAGCAAGCAAGCAAGCAAGCAAGCAAGCAAGCAAGCAAGCAAGCAAGCAAGCAAGCAAGCAAGCAAGCATTATATAATATTAATAATGTATGTGCGTGGGCAAAGACCACGTGCATTCTTTTACCGTCTCCCCTCGGGCAACGACTCTCGTTGCCCGAGGGGAGACGATGTGTATATACCCATATCTCGGCATAGTAACCTTGAACAAGATAATATTAATTAATAAACTAAAATTAAAATCGTAATGAAAAAACTTTTACTATTGTTTGCAGTGCTGCTGACGACAGTTGGGGCATGGGCAGAAGGCTTATACGTTATGGGTGAGCCTACGACTACATTGACAACAGGTAAGTACGTGCTTGTCGCAAAAAGTCCTGCTGGAATTGGTCCTTGCGTTTATTCTGCAGATTTTGCAGGCAACCGCTTTTACCGTTTTAACAACGCTGATGAAAGTGATGCAACTACAGATTGTGTGCTTGAGAGTAAGTATGTCTGGGATGTTACAGTTTTGGATAATGGTCATATAAACGTTAAGTGGGCAAACGATAATACAAAGTTCTTCCCAAAGGATAATGCTAAAGGCCAAAATTTCCAAGGAACTACAATGGCAGAGTTAGTTCCTGAAGTTAAGACTATTGATGGTAAGGACTATATTGCTCTTACTCTGGAAGATAATAATATTGGTTATATACATGCTAATACTCCCGGAGGTTTTCCCAATCTCAGTTATTGGGACGGCTATAGTGATGGCGGAACCGCTGTAAAGTTTACTATCTATCCTGTGGAAGAGGCTACAAAAACAGCGACATTTACATACGTTTATAAATTAGATGGTGTAGAAGAGCTTCGTGAAGAGGTTACTGCCTATGTTGGCGCAAAATTCCCTGATGCGACAAAACGTCCTGATTATGTGGCTGGTACCGTGCCTGGTGGTCGAGTGCCCGCTGACGCTGATGGCAAAGAATATGTTATAGATTGTTCGATAGTAGGCCTGCCTTTTGAACTTTCTGCAGACTATGCTAATGCCAAGTGGTATTACATGACTATTCGTAATGGTTCAAAGTTTGTTGCAACTTCGATTACCATACCTTATCCCAATAGAACTGCTGATTCACAACACGTTCTTAATGATGCAAGATGGGCTTTTGTCGGTAATCCTTTTGATGGTATCAAGGTGCTAAACAAAGAGGCTGGCGAAGGAAAGTATCTTGGTGTTGATGATAAATCTAACGTTGTTATGCTTGACACAGAGAAGCCCTGGGTTTTGGAGAAGGTCAACGAAGGCTTTGTTTTGTTGGATGCTCCAGGAACTACTAAGTACGTTCATGATCTTAGTGGTACTTTGAAGATATGGAACGATGGTAGCGCAAAGACAGATGGTGGTTCTGTTTTAAGAGTAGAAGAAAGTCCTATACTGCGCGTATCAACAAATAATTACATTGCTGATGTCCAGGAAAAATACCAAAGCCTTAGTTCTAATCATCAGGATGTGGTGGGTTACTATACTTCGCAGTCATTGGAAGGACTTAATACTGCTTTGGAAAATGCAAATGCATTGTTCGAGGTGACTACGAGTCTGCCTACAGGCAAGATTTCTATCGGAACAATGCAAACAGAGATGGTTCCTGGTCAGTGGTATTTTGTTCATACTCCTCGTATACCCAACCAGCATGTTGGACCTTCAAACTATGCTATTAACGGTGAGACTATCTACGGCACTTATGCTGGCATCATTCAGTCTAGGGGTGGTCTTGTTACGGACAATGCTACAGGCATTGTCATCAGTTCAACTGACGTTATCAACAATCTGAAGAATACGGAGGGAGTTGATGCCAATGACTACCTGAAGCATATGGTTCGCTTTGTTGAGGTAGAAGGAGAAGAAGGAGCTTATAAAATACAGTTTGGTACAGGTAAATGGATGGCTGAAGGTATGGGGGCGACTGTAGACGAAGCGTCTGCAGGTAAATACAACTTCTATCTCCCCCAATTTAAAGGCGCTCGCAACAAGCAGGGTCGTTTCGCATGGAACAAGTACAACATGGCCGACCGTGTTGACAACAATGGTGCTGGTAATGAAGCGGCATTCTGGGAAACAGGAGAGATTACCGAAAATGACTATACTACTGGAATAGATGAAGCTAACCCTGTGGCGGTCAATGCAAATCAATTTTATAGTCAGTTCACTATTAATGATGGTCAGACTATCCCCGAGGGTAAGACAGTATATGACTTCTTGATTGACGGTAACCAAAGCACATATTGGCATTCATCTTGGCAAGGGGGAAACGTAGCTGCGAATGTTCACTATCTCCAGATTTCTGCCAGCGAGGTTCTGGATGGTGAATATGCAGTTAAGTTGACACGTCGTAACGTTAATGGTGACCAAATAACTAAACTGATTGTTAAGGGCTATACTGAAGCTCCAACAAACCAGACTACTTTCAATGATGGTACCGAGTTGGCGGAACTAGAACTTCCATTGGGCGCTCAAAACGAAACTATTATTTCAGCCGCATTTGATGCTACTGGTTATAAATACTTGCGTTTCTATTCTAATACTACTGCAAAGGTTCCGAATTCAAATGGAGGCGAGAATCGTGGTTACTGGCATGCTTCTGAATTTAATGTATATCCTTTAAGGATGGGAGGTAATAACATATGGGAAATATTTGACGTAGCAGGCGTTCCTGTTGAAGCAGAATGTACCCAGGCTGTACAGAATGTTGAGTCAGCATTAACTGGGCTGGACCTTATCCTGCCTGAAGCGGACAAGTTCTACAACATTGTAAGTTCTTGTACGGATGACCATCGTGCAGGTCAGCAGGTTTATGTGAACAATTCAGGAGCTATGCATTTTGCAAAGACAACTGATGGTTTGGCTTCATCTATTGGACATGTATTCCAGTTTGTTCCTGGTGCTGACGGTAAGTTTAAGATTTACAATGTAGAGCGTGGAGTTTATATGCAGTCTGTTGGTACTGCTACAGAGACAAATGTCAATAATGCCAAGTTGGTTACCATTGCCAATATGGGTAAAGACAATATAGTTTCCATTAAGCCTGACGGACAGAATCAGATGCATGCTCAGGATGCACAATCTAAGATAGTTGGGTGGGACAATAATTCTTATACTAACGGTTCTGCCTGGAAGATTGTTGAAGTTGAAGACATGAATGCCGTTTCTCACCCCGTAACAATCGGTAATGTAGAGTGGGCGACTTTGGTACTGGGCTACAATGCCGTTATTCCTGAAGGTGTTGAGGCTTATGCCGTATCAAATGTTGGTGCAGAGTCTGCTTCTTTGGTAAAGGTAGAGTATGTTATTCCAGCCAATGAGGCCGTGCTGTTGAATGGTGCTGCTGGTCCATATGAGTTCAAGTATTCAGCAAGTGCATCACCAGTAGAGAGCAATCTGCTGGAGGGTACTGTATTTGATGCCAATATTGCCGCTAATGCATATGTCTTGTCTGCACAGGGTGAGCCTGCTGTTGTAGGTTTCTATAAGGCTAAGCTGAATTTGGAAGAGGGTACCAAGTTTAAGAATAATGCATTCAAAGCCTATCTGCCCGTAGTTTCAGAGGCTCGCTTCTTTGTCTTTGATTTTGGTGGTACAGAGACCGCTATTGAGGGTATCGAGGCAGAGAACACTGCCGATGCCGTAGTCTACGACCTCGCTGGTCGTCGTGTGCAGAAGGCACAGAAGGGCCTGTACATTGTAAATGGCAAAAAGGTTGTGAAATAATAATAAGAATATAGTTTTAGTTTATAGTGGGGTCTTCGGACTCCCTGTCCAACCCCTGCTCCTTTGTCGTGAGATACGGGACAGGGTGGATGGGCTAAATCAAATACAATAGAACGTATAAATAAGATAGCAATATGAAAAAGACATATATTACTCCAGAGATGGAGGTAATCAAGGTAGGTGCCGTTTCTATGCTGGCTGCCTCTTTGGGCGTAAATGAAGACACAGTAGATACTTCTGGTGATGGTGTTCAGCTCGGCCGTGAGGACAACACTCCATCTCGTCCCAACCTGTGGGATCAGGGCTGGTAATCCCTAACCGCAACAACAATACCCCCAAATCCTAATGACCGGTTTGGGATAAAACAATAATGACACCGTGGTACGCTGAATGTGTTACCACGGTGTCATTGTTTATTCTCTCCGACGCCTCGTCCTTGCCCTCGGGACGCCTCGCCTTTGTCCTCGGGACGTCAAGGCCTTGTCCTCGGGACGTCTCACCCTTGCCCTCGGGACGTCTCGCCTTTGTTCTCGGGCCCTAAATCCCTATTTGGGTTCAAGGGTATATTGCTACAAGCAGAATGCCATATAGGCAGGCAGGTATAAAACACCGTTCTCGTCCTTAAGGTTTTTGGGATGGATAATGTAACTCCCCCCTATGCGCTGGCTGTATTTCTCCCTGAATCTGTTCAAGGACAGAGTGGAATACCGTTCGCTTGATTTGACTTCTATTGGGAAAATCTTATATTTAAGTTTGCTCCTGTTGGATATGATAAAGTCTATTTCTATGTCATTGCGATGTTTATTCTCATCGTAATGAACATAAAAGTATAGTTTATGCCCTGATGCCACCAGCATCTGTGCAATGGCATTTTCGTAGAACATACCTTCGTTTAATGAAAGTTTGCCGAATAGAAGTTCTCTATATAACTCCCCATCGGATATCTCATTCTCGTCAAAGGTGTGGCTTATTAGTAGTCCGGTATCTCCCATGTAGCATTTCACATATGTCCTGTCTTCGTTGAGGGACAAGCCTACGTTGGGGTCAGCGCAATTGAAACATTCGTTTGCAATCATAGAGTCCGACAACCAGAAGAATGTGTCGTGGTATTTAGGGAATGAGGCGCCGTTATCTATTTTGCTCATTATTATACGGCGTTCTGACTTTGAGAGGAATGCGGGTATCTGGTCGTATATCGCCAATACGCTTGAACGGTATCCGGAGTCTATTCTCATTATGTCCTTGCGGTATAGGGTAAGGATATCGCGCTTCTCTATATCCGCTTTTGCAAAGTCCCTGTCATTTTCAATGAATGCAGACAAACTTTGTGGCATTCCGCCAACTATCATGTATTGTCGGAACAAGAGCATGGCTTTAGCATGTAATCCTTGCTCCAATGGTTTGCGGTCTACAAAACATTTGCGTATATATTCTACCAGTTGTTCTTCCCCCATAGCCCAGGCGAACTCTTCAAAGTCCATGGGGTACATATTGACAGGCCGTTCTTCGGACGGAATGGTAATTCCATTTATATTCTCCTTGATGGATATAAGGGAACCAGTTTCGATGTAGTCGTATCTGCCATCTGCAACAAGGTACTTTACTGCTTCTCGTGCTTTGGGAAACCTTTGGATTTCATCAAGGACAATAAGGGATTCTCTTTGATACAGTTTTATTCCGTATTCAGAAGCGAGAATCATGAAGAAGGTGTCAAGGTCGTTCAGGTGATTTGTAAAGGCAGACTTGACAACATCGCTGGCTTTGTTGAAGTCTATGACCAGATGACTTTTATATTCATTTTTGCCAAATTCCTTGGCGATAGTAGACTTGCCAATGCGTCTTGCTCCCTCAATAAGCAAGGCCTTGGATCCTGCTGTATTCGTCTTCCAGTCAAGTAACTTGTGATATATTTTGCGGCGGAACAGAATCATAATGCACAGAATTAAGGTGTTACGGGTGCAAAGATAGAACAAAAAAATATAATACGCAAGTAACGAAGTGTCATTTTGCCCTGCAATGCGCAGGTATGCATGTGTCATTTTTACCTGCAATGCGCAGGTATGGATGCTCAAATGGTTACATTATCCTGCCGTTTTTCTGTTCGCTCAGCAGGAAAGAGTACACGTATCTTGGACTTTGGAAAAAGAGATGTGTGGCTTCGTTTTGCAGACGTTGGTAAGTGTCGGAATTCATTTTCCCAGCACCCCCAGCCATTTCTCTGCCAGGGCCGACTTGGTGCGGATGTGCTCTTCCACTGCCATGACGAAAGGGTTGGACTCAAACTGGCCGCGGACCTCGCTGAAGTCCAGAGTTTGCACCGTGCTGTCCTGCCCGTCGAAGCCGAAACCAGTACGGGCGCTCAGCGAG
The DNA here is from genome assembly GCA_045659645.1 of Bacteroidaceae bacterium. Lineage (GTDB taxonomy): Bacteria > Bacteroidota > Bacteroidia > Bacteroidales > Bacteroidaceae > Physcousia. The sequence continues at coordinate 67,186 of JAZRCG010000003.1, forward strand.
AACTCCTTGCGTGCATCCTTCCATAGCATCTGGTCCAAGCTGACCACAGAGTCCTTCCATTTCCTTATTATATCGGAAAGCATGTCGGGGGTAATCTCCTTGTTCTCATCAATGCCGTAGAAGTCCAGCATTATGCGGTATGCCCATTGCCATTCCAGGTCGTAGTAGTTATGGTGCAGGGCGGCGAGTTCGGCATTGACCTCTTCCAGCGAGGCAATATTGCCGTTCTGTATCCTGTCCAATATAGGTACAAGCAGTTTCTTTGGTGCTATCAGTCCGCACAGGTCCACCCAGTCGCCAGTTCCATCCTCGGATGTGGGACGGAAGTCTTCCAGTTTACCATCCACTTTCTCCAAACGAGAGATGACGCTGTTGCCCAGGAACTTGTTTATCGCCATTGTGTACAGGCTGATGCCCTTTTCCATGGCACTGCCAGTGATGCGTGCGCTCTGGTAGGCATAGGTGTCGGACGTGGCACCGGAAATCTCCTTCAACTGCTTCAAGGTCTGAAGACCTCGAAGCATCTTCTGTATGGTATAGGGTGAGAGCAGGTTGAAGTTGACGTTGTCCAGCCGTCCATCCTGGTGCCTCTTGTCGCGCTTGGGCCACTTCTGTGCATCGCGGATGGTGCCCACGCTGCGTAGGGCAACGGCAGGGGCAAGGTATGTGACACCGTCCTTTTCTATCAGATAGCTGAAGGGCATGTCCGAGGTGTCGGGGTTGGTGGTATGGCGGCCCATCACCAGGGAGAAGGCACCTATGCGTGCCGGCCACAGGATGTAGGAGTCGCTGGCAGTCTTGGCGCCACGCTCCATGGCCCCCTGGTGTATGGGTCCCAGTTTGTACATGTGGTTGCTCTGGTTACTGCCGCTACCTGCATTCATGAACGAGAACATGCCGGCAATGAGCAGCGTGCTCTTGTGGTGCGTAACCGTAAATGGACCGGCAAAGATGGAACATGCCTCGCCGTTTTCCTCGTGGCAGTTGCAGAAGAACAGCGAGTCCGAGGCACTGTAGCCGTGCTTGAAGGTGCAAGCCTGTCCCACGAAGCAACGGGTCAGCGTGCTGCAGTCCTCTATACTGCTGCCGTCCTGAATGATGAAGTCGTCGGCAATGACGCCGTATCCAATGTGTATGGGAGAATCCAGGCGCGACATCAGTGAACCGTTCTTCAGTCTTCCGGCACCTTCTATCTTGGAACCCGGACCCACGTAGACATTCTTTATGTATCCCGTATCCACCACGGTGCTGTGTGCCGATATTGTGCCACGGTTGCTTGTCCTTTTTGCCGTGTGTGCTGCAACCATCTCCTTCATGCGCTGTATCAGCACAGGACGGTGGCGGTACATGGCGGTGATGTATGCCTCGTGAACCGTCAGACGGTCGTGTATGGTTACTTCTCGTCCCCCGGTTTCGCAAAGTACGGAAACCTCTGTGCCGCAACCGAAACTTGTCTCGCCGTCCACCAGGATGATGTCGCAGTTTTCTATGAAGCAATCCTCCTCGATGTCGTAGTTGGCAATGTAGTTCTTGATGTTCTCTATGCAGCAGTCGTTGCCCACGCTGACGTTGTGCAGTGTGGCATGGAAGATGCCGCTATGCTTGCGCATGCCACCGGGCATAAGGAAGGACTTGTCGAACTTGCCCAGGCGGCATGTGCCGGAGAAACGAACATCACGCACGTACTTCAGGTCCGCTTCGGGGTGGACAAGTATCGTGTTCCAGTCCTCGGCTGTGCAGTGTTGGGATTCCAATTGCGCTATCTGTTGGGGAGAGAGGGGGATGTGCATGGGATAATGAGTCTTTATGCTTTTGTAGTATCTATAGTATCTATAGATTTATTTGACTGTCTAATATAATGTCCTCTGTGGGCACCTTGTCCCACGAGAAGAGGGGGATGAGTTCCTGTGGAGTGATGGGGGCTGGGGTGTCGGTCAGTCCGGCAAGGTGTGCCAGCAGACCTATGATTTCGTTGGCCTGGGTGCCTTTGTCTCGCAGATAGCCCAGGTCCATGCTCTTGTCGCGCTTGCAGAGGCGCTGGCCCTCGGCGTTGCACAGGAGGGGGTGATGGAGGAAGTTTAAGGTTGAAGGTTGAACGTTTAACGAGTTATCCACCCCCTCCCCACTTTGTGGGACTCCCCCTGTCTCAGGGTGAGAAAGGAGAGGGGTGAAGGGTGAATGTTTAACGTTTAAAGGTGAGTGGTGAGCGGTTAATCCACCCCCTCCGCTTCGCTCGTCCCCCTGCAGGGGGACAGTCTGAGGGGTGAGCGAGGTGGCTGTAGGGACGCTGCGTGCAGCGTCCGTAATAGTTTTCCGTTTTAAAAGGCCATTTGTCATTTGTACTCTGTTCTCCGTACTCTGTACTCTGTCATCTGTACTCTGAAACAACAGGTTTCTAAGGTGTATCTGCTGTGGGGAGGACAGGAGCAGGTCGCGGCCACGCACTATTTCAGTAACGCCCATCAGAGCATCGTCCACAACGACTGCCAGCTGGTAGGCCCAGGCACCGTCTTTTCTCCGTATTATATAGTCGCCGCAATGCTCGGCAAGGTTGATGTCGTGCTGGCCATAGTGACCGTCGGTGAAGGGGATGATGCAGTCGGGGACGATGAGGCGGGTGGTGGCGGGGTGAGTGGTGAGCGGTGAGTGATTAGCGATTAATCCACCCCCTCCGCTTCGCTCGTCCCCCTGTCTCAGGGGGACAGTCTGAGGGGTGAGCGTTGAACGTTGAACGTTGAACGAGTTATCCACTCCCGAGGGGGTAGGGACGTTGCGTGCAGCGTCCATGTATTTAGGCCTGCATGTCCCCTTATAAACCACTCTGCCGTCGGTTTCGTGCGGGGCTTGGGTGGCCATAATGTCGGCACGGGTGCAATAGCAGGGGTAGGTGAGTCCCATTTCCGTAAGTTGGTGCAGGTATTCCTCGTAGATGTGCCCACGCTGGCTTTGCCAAACGGGTTCACCATCCCAGGGAAGGCCCAGCCACTGCAGGTCGTCCATCAGTTGGAGGGCATACTCCCTGCGGCTTCGCTGAGGGTCAAGGTCCTCGATGCGCAGAACCCACTCTCCCCCCTTGCTCTTGGCGGAAAGCCAGGAGAGGAGGGCACAGAATACGTTGCCCAGGTGCATGCGTCCGGTAGGGGAGGGAGCAAATCTGCCTCGTGTCATGCCACAAAGGTAAGTTTTTTTTCTCAAATACTTGCAATATGCATATTTAGTAGTGCCAAACCAATGGCGAATTGGATTATAATGTGTACTTTTGGTGCGCAAAATGATACATCAACATAAAACATGCGAACACAAAGTATGAAAAAGAACCTTCTAACCATGCTGTCGGTGGCAATGATTGCCCTGCTGATGGCATCTTGTGGCGAAAAACGAAGCTACGAGACAGTGAAAGGCGATCCTATGCAGAGCCGTATCTACACGCTGGACAACGGTCTGAAAGTCTATCTGACGGTCAACAAGGAAGCGCCACGTATCCAGACCTACATCCCCGTTCGTGTGGGTGGTAAGAACGACCCTGCCGAGACAACGGGTCTGGCGCACTACTTCGAGCACCTCATGTTTAAGGGCACGGAAAGTTTCGGTACCCAGAACTATGCCGAGGAAAAGCCTATGCTGGACCAGATTGAGGCTCTCTTCGAGGTCTATCGCACCAAGACCGACGAGGCAGAGCGCGCAGCTATCTATCATCAGATAGACAGTATCTCGTACGAAGCCTCCAAGTTGTCAATCCCCAACGAGTACGACAAGCTCATGGCAGCCATTGGTGCATCAGGAACGAATGCCTATACTGGTTACGATGTAACATGCTATGTGGAGGACATCCCCTCCAACCAGCTGGACAACTGGGCAAAGATACAGGCAGACCGTTTCAAGAACAATGTGATACGTGGTTTCCATACCGAACTTGAAACCGTGTACGAGGAGAAGAACATGAGTCTTACTAATGACAGCAGAAAGGTCATTGAGGCCATTCTTGGTTCTCTTTATACCAAGCACCCTTATGGCACGCAGACCGTACTGGGCAGTCAGGAGCATCTTAAGAACCCCTCTATCACCAACATCAAGAACTTTTACAAGCAGTGGTATGTGCCCAACAACATGGCTATCTGTATGTCGGGCGATTTTGATTACGATGAGGCAATGGATGTGATAGAGAAGTATTTCGGCGACATGCAGCCCAACAAGGACCTGCAGATGCTGGACTTCGCAGCAGAGGAGGAGATTACCGCCCCCGTGGAGCGTGAGGTTCTGGGTCTGGAGTCGGAGAATGTTACCATCGCATGGCGCTTGCCAGGTGCTGCTTCTGATGAGGCTTTGATGCTGGAAGTGGCAGATGCCATCATGAACAATGGCAAGGCTGGTATCATTGACATCAACATCCTTCAGGAGCAGAAACTGCTATCTGCCTACTCCTTCCCATACGCGATGTCGGACTATACTTCCTACATCCTGCAGGGTGAACCTAAGGACGGACAGAGCTTGGAAGAGGTCAAGGCCATGCTGCTTGCCCAGATAGACTCCCTGCGCCAGGGCAATTGGGACGAGTCGCTGCTGGCGGCAGGCATAGCCAACTACAAGCTGGATTTGCAGAAGATGCTTGAGGACAACGAATCACGTGCCGACCTCTTCGTGCAGGCTTTCGTCAACAACCAGCCATGGGCAGATGTTGTGAAGCGCATGGAGAAGATGGAAAAGATTACCAAGGACGATGTTGTGGCATTTGCCAACGCCTATCTGAAGGACGACAACTATGCTGTGGTGTACAAGCGCCAGGGCGAGGACCCCAATATAAAGAAGGTGAACAAGCCTGCCATTACGCCTATCTTCATGAACCGCGACACTACCAGCGCATTCCTGCAGGAGATACAGGCTTCTGTGGTTGCACCTATAGAGCCTGTGTTCGTGGACTTCGGTAAGGATATGAGTCAGGGAACTGTGGGCAAACTGCCTCTGCTCTACAAGAAGAACCAGACAAACGATCTCTTTACTCTGCAATACATCTATGATTTCGGTACAGCCGAGATGAAGGAGATTGGCTTGGCTGCCTCCTATCTCGATTACCTTGGCACGTCCGACATGTCGGCAGCAGAGGTAAAGTTGGCATTCTATAACCTGGCATGCAACTATCGTATTAGTGCAAGCAAGGATAGAGTCGTTGTCAGTCTGAGCGGTCTGGCAGAGAACATGCCCAAGGCAATGGAACTGTTGGAGAAGATTCTTGCCGATGCACAGCCCAACAAGGAGGCTTACGACGGACTTGTGGACGATATAATGAAATCACGTCTCAATAGCAAGGCCGACCAGCAGGCTAACTTCAGACGCTTGCAGACCTATGCTTTCTATGGTCCCAACAATCCTTCAAACACAATCCTCAGCGAAACGGAACTGAGAAGCATGGCTCCCGAGGCATTGTTGCAGCGCATCTCGCAGTTGTCTGCAATGGAGCATCGTGTACTTTACTACGGTCCATTGGCCATGGACGAGGTGTCTTCTACGGTTGCATCATTGCACAAGGTACCCGAGAACCTTACCCCCGTGCCCGAGAACGATGTGTTCAAGTTGCAGACGGTGAATGAAAATGTGGTTTACATCGCTCCATACGATGCCAACCAGATATACATGATAACCTACGCTTCCAAGGGCGAGAAGTATGATGTGCAGAAGTCGCCCGTGCTGAACATGTACAACGAATACTTCGGTGGCGGAATGAACAGCATCGTGTTCCAGGAGATGCGCGAGGCACGTGGCCTGGCCTATAGTGCATACGCCCTTGCCATGGAACCTGCACGTCTGGAGGACCCCTACGGCTATTTCTCTATGATTGCCACCCAGAACGACAAGATGATAGATGCACTCACTGCTTTTGAGGAAATCATCAACAACATGCCTCTGAGCGAGCAGGCATTTGCAATTGCCAAGGAGGCCATCATCAGCAGATTGCGTTCGGAGCGAATCACCAAGGAAGAAGTACTTACCTATTACCTCGACCAGGAGGAACTGGGACTCACCGAGGATACACGCAAGCAGTTGTTCGAGGCCGTTCAGGGAATGACCTTGGACGATGTTAAGGCTTACCAGCAGGCAAATGTGAAGGACCGAAAGGCCGTTACTGCTATCCTTGGCCGTGAGAGCGACCTTGACATGAAGTCGCTGGAGAAGTGGGGTAAGATAGTACGCCTTACACAGGAGGATATCTTCGGTTATTGATAAGGAAGGCTATGGCATCAGAGTCTCTATAAACTCTATAGTCTCTATGACTCTCTGCAGAGAGGAAACAAAAAACCCCGCTGACCATCGCAGGTCAGCGGG
>JAZRCG010000004.1:0-48492 GCA_045659645.1 Bacteroidaceae bacterium
TAGTAGCAAATCTACATCTTAACTCATCTATATACGGTCTTTCAGGACCGCATTACAACCACGGAAGCCCGTTGCGTATTAAACAATCTACCAACGAATTGCATTATTTCCCAATTTCCTGCCTTTTTCTCGCGAGTTCTATGTATCTTTGATAAGGATTGATTACTGCTCCTTATCATCTTTTGCTGTGCGTAGGATTAATGTTGTAGCCCCAATGGTAATTATGTCTCCATCCGAGAGTGTTACCTTTTCGTTGTTTCCAAGGATGTCGTTCATATAAAAAGTGCCGGTGTTGGAGGGGGCATCCCACAATATATACTGTAATTCTCCGCGCTTATTGCGTTGTACCCGTATGATGCAATGCTTGGTGTCCACACTGGGATCTACTGTTTCAATAGGTAGGTTGATATTTGTGCCTTTGACATATCTTCCCAGTACATTGTCTCCCATTACGAGAGGCAGAACCTGCTTGTAGTGAAAGACGTTTTCTACAACAACAATACTTCCGCATTGGTCTTTATTGGCCTCTTCGTCAAGAACTTCGTTTTTCCGAGTGTCACGTACATTACTGGTACCCATGCGAATTCCGAATTGTTTTGAACAGTCGGGACATTGGAATACCAATTGTTGACCAGGTTGGTATTTTGTTTCGTCAAATGTGATATAACTATCACACTTTGGGCAGCGTACGCGCTTCATGATTAAAAAAGGTATAGCAAATGAATGTCTTAGATAGACATGTATGTGTTTATTGTAGAATTAGAAATGCTTAAGCCATGAACCCGAATAAAGGTTGTCCGTAGCACGTACAACAGCCATGTCAGCACGAGCTGCTTGCTCGTTAGCATATCCAATAAGCAGGACTCGTAGCATGCCGTTGTCTTTGTGCTTGACGGCATTCTTAAAGCCTTCCTTGTTCAGCTTGTTTATCAAATGTTCTGCGCCCTTGTTGGTTATGGCACTAGCCATCACTACACAATATCCCTGTACTACAAGTTCCTCTGGTTCCTCTTTGGACACGTTATGATTTTCCTCTTCCTGTGCAGTATTGGTGCTTGAAGTATTTGATGGCGTAATTGAGGACATTTGTGTGTTCTCTTCTATGCTTTCCTGATTTTCCTGCTCTATGTTTTTGCTGATTTCTGATGTTAAGCCTGTGTTTTCTAATGCTGATTTTGCAGGGATAGCAGGAGACAGTGGAACCATATCGCAAACAACGGTATTTTTATTTGCCTCTTCTATAGGTTCAATGGACTCTATCTGTTTTGGCAGAGGCGTGGCTATGGGGCAGGGATTGCTTGCAAAGAATGCTTTTAAGCTTTCGGTAGAGGCTATTTGTGCTTGATGTCCTCCCAAGGAATGAAATGTGCTATAGTTTGGAAGAATAACCGTCAGTGCAATGATAAGCATTGCTGCTGCTGTCATAATGCGGTGTACAGTAGTTTTGCGCAGTCGTATAGTGACATGCGTAGAATCCTTGAAGATCTGTTTTCTGTGAACTTGTACAGGCAGTTTAGGCATGTGGAATGAGTCCAGTCCATATAGTTCTGGTGTATTTACACCTGCATCACATACTTCAAAGAGAATTTGTCCGTCTTTCATTACAAGGCGGCCAATAGTTCCCATGTCCATGTATCCCATGTCCATGAGAGATTGGTTTATGTCTTGTGTGTATTCTGCAATCCACTTCTTGGCAACATTGCGTGTTATTCTGTGCAATTGTACCAGGCAGTTTTCCAGTTTGCCGTCATCGTCTGTGTTCTCTGTGCTCAATCTGACACTCCGAACGGGTGGAAGGTACAGACATTCCTCGGCATAGTATGTCGCCTGAAGGTCTTCAGTCGTGAATACGCCTATGCCTGGGATTGCTACCGAGTTATGGTTGCAAAGCAAGTATTCTATATGTCTGCTCAAATCTTTCACGTTGGCAAAGGTACGACTTTTAAATGTAATAAATGTGCTTTGTAGAGGTATTTTTATTTAATATTTTTACAGCATTCAGGCTTGTGTCTTGGAACCTTCCTGCGTTTGAGCCTTTCCTTTCTTTTGAGTTTCAGAATGTTGTGCTTTTCTTTTGTCGTGATTCTTCTTGGCTTCTTGTTTGTGGTTAGTTTCGTCGCTATGTTTGTGTCTGTTCTTTTTCCTGGCTCCATGTTGGTGTTTTCTGTCACTTCTTTTTCTGTCCTTGAAGTTTCCTGTATATTCTGGGCCTCTTCCAAGTTCTTCCGGTATTGGCAATTTCTCTACATCTTTTTCAAGGAATTGCTCTATTTTCTTGAATTCTGGCTGGTCTTTCTCTGAGACAAGGGTGATTGCGCTTCCTCCTGCTCCTGCTCTTGCTGTGCGTCCTATGCGATGAACATAGTCTTCGGCGTCGTGTGGGACATCAAAGTTTACTACTAATGTTATATCGTCAATGTCTATTCCTCGGGCAACTATGTCTGTTGCAACTAATATGTCTATTTGTGCGCTGCGGAAGAGGAACATTACTTCGTCGCGTTCCTGTTGTGACAGGTCGCTATGCATGGCTCTGCAATTAAATTTGGCTTTGGTCAATGATATTGCCAAGTCCTTTGTTTTTATCTTGCTCCCAGTGAAGATTATAACACGTTCGGGTTTGTTGCTTTTGAAAAGTTCCTTGATAATTCCTATCTTTTGTGCTTCATAGCAGATATACGCCATTTGGTGTATTTTGTCTGCTGGTCTGCTTATTGCAAGGCTGATTTCAACAGGTTTGTGCAATAGTGTCTTGGCCAGTTGCCTTATTTTTTCAGGCATGGTTGCAGAGAACATTATCGTCTGGTGCTTTGCTGGCAGGTGTTTTGCTATTTGTAGTATGTCTTCTGCAAATCCCATATCAAGCATACGGTCGGCTTCGTCCAGGATGAAGAATGATACGCGTGATAGGTCTATGTTACCCAGTGACAGGTGGCTTATCAGTCGTCCGGGGGTGGCAATGATTATATCTGCACCTTGTTGCATACTACGTTTCTCTTGCTCATAGCGTATGCCGTCGTTGCCTCCATATACGGCCACGGAGCTTATATATGGCAAATGATATGAAAACCCTTGTAGTGCCTGGTCAATCTGTTGTGCCAGTTCTCTTGTCGGTGACATGATAATGCAGTTGATTGCATCTGTTGGGTAGTCGCCGTATGATAGTTCAGAAAGTACAGGCAAGAGGTATGCTGCGGTTTTGCCTGTGCCTGTCTGTGCAACTCCGAGTACGTCGTGACCTTCTAAAATTGGAGGTATAGCATGTTCCTGTATGGGTGTTGTTTCTTGGAAGTTCATGTCATCCAGTGCGTCAAGCACAGGCTCACTAAGGTCGAGTTCGTAGAATGTCATATATCAAGAGATGTAGTTGTGTGTTCTATTTCCCTTTTTGGGGATGTATTTATATATACAAGGTGTTGCTCCTGTGTTATCTTGGTGCATTTTTGTAGAGATATGCTGCGATAGGCAGATACATCAGGTTTGGCAACCATGCTGCCAGCCAGGGTTGCATTCCCGCCTGTGTGCTGAAGGTGGCGCATATGCCTTGCAGCAGGATATAGGTGGCGCTGAGGGTTAGGCCTATGCCGAGGGCGGTGCCCATGCCTCCTTTGCGTTTGCGTGCAGAAAGGCTTGCTCCTATGATGCTCAGGATAAAGGCGGCGAAGGGTGATGCTATGCGCTTGTGGTATTCCACTTCGAAGTCTTTAAGTCCTGCTATGCCGCGGATGCGCTGGCGTTCTATGAAGTCGTTCAGTTGTGCCGATGTCATCGTTTCCTGCATTTTATTGGTAAGCAGGAAGTCCTGGGGTTCCAGTTTTATGATGCTGTCTATCTGGTTGTAGTGCGTTATTTTTTCCTTGGGGCCGCTCAGTTCCCGAATATTGACGTTGCGCAATGTCCACTTGAAGCGCACGTCGGAGATTGTGTCGTATTGTACCGATGTGGCGGTGAGGTGTGAGACGAGTTTCTTGTCTTCAAACTTGTCCAGCGAGAAGTGGTATCCGGTGTGGTTGGAACCGTCGTAGTGTTCCATGAAGGCAACTACGCCACTATCCACCTGCAGGTGTATGTTGTCTGCCCACACTTTTGCCTTGATACGTTTCTTGTACTGGTTTTCAAAGGCGATTCTTTTCACCCCTCCCTTGGGTATTACGTCAGTACCGAGGTAGAAGTTCATTGCGGCAATGAGTGCGGCGCTGAACATGTATGGCCACATGAGGCGGCGGAAACTTACCCCGGCCGCCAGCATGGCAATGATTTCGCTGTTGTCAGCCAGTTTTACCGTGAAGAAGATGACGGAGATGAATACAAAGAGTGACGAGAACAGGTTGGAGTAGAAGGGTATGAAGTTGGCATAGTATGTAAAGATGATGCCTTCCCATGGGGCGTTGTTCGTGGTGAACTTGTCCACATTGTCGTTGAAGTCAAAGACCACGGCAATGCTGATGATGAGCAGTATGCTGAAGATGTACGTCCCCAGGAACTTTCCTATGATGTACCTGTCCAGTCGGGTGAATATTTTCATGCTTGTTCAGAGTTCTTACAGACGATTTGTCACTCGCTTCACCATTATTTCCTTCCATGAGCTGAAGTCGCCGGCAATGATATGCTTTCTTGCTTCTCCCACGAGCCAGAGGTAGAATGCCAGGTTGTGTATTGAGGCTATCTCCAGGGCAAGGAGTTCCTGTGCCTTGAACAGGTGGTGCAGGTACGCCTTGGTGTAGAACAGATCTACGGATGCTGTGCCGTTGGGGTCTATAGGGGAGAAGTCGTCTGCCCATTTGCGGTTGCGCATGTTCATGATTCCCTCGCTGGTGAAGAGGCATGCGTTGCGTCCGTTGCGTGTGGGCATGACGCAGTCAAACATGTCTATGCCTCGTTCTATGCCTTCAAGCAGGTTTGCTGGTGTGCCCACTCCCATCAGATAGCGGGGCTTCTCTTTGGGCAGGATTTCGTTCACCACCTCTATCATTTCGTACATTACCTCGGCCGGTTCTCCTACGGCCAGGCCACCAATGGCATTTCCGTCGGCATTCTTCGAGGCTATGTATTCGGCGCTCTCACGCCTGAGGTCCTTGAAGGTGCATCCCTGCACTATGGGGAAGAGACTTTGGCTGTATCCGTAGAGGGGCTCCGTTTCGTTGAATCGCTTAAAGCAACGGTCCAGCCAACGGTGTGTGAGTCCCAGGCTTTTCTTGGCATAGGCATAGTCGCTTGTGCCAGGGGGGCACTCGTCCAGAGCCATGATGATGTCTGCACCGATGCTACGTTCTATGTCCATCACGCGTTCTGGGGTGAACATATGTTTGGAGCCGTCCAGATGGCTGCGGAAGGTGCAGCCTTCTTCAGTAAGTTTGCGTATGCCTGTTAGCGAGAAGACCTGAAAGCCTCCTGAGTCAGTCAGTATGGGCTTGTCCCATCCGTTGAATTTGTGCAGTCCTCCTGCTTTTTCCAGAATCTCGGTTCCGGGTCTCAGGTAGAGGTGGTATGTGTTGCCCAATATGATTTGTGCCTTCACCTCCTCTTTAAGATCGCGCACGGTTAGGCCCTTTACGCTTCCCACGGTGCCCACGGGCATGAAGATGGGTGTCTCTATCTGTCCGTGGTCGGTGGTCAGCAATCCGGCACGCGCATTGCTCAAGCTGTCTGTATATTGTAGTTCAAATGTCATACTTCCCGATGCTCGTTATGTGTGTTGGAATAGTTATTTTGTTGAATCCTTCTCTGGCTTAGTTTCTTCAAAGCGGAATTCAATGGGTTTATCTACCTTTTCCTTAAGCAGGGCATATTCCAAGACATCCATTACGGTGCTCACATAGTGAAAATCCAGTCCGTTGATATAGATGGCCGGTATCTCCTCAATATCTTTTTTGTTGTCCTGACACAGAATAATATGCTTTATTCCTGCACGCTTGGCTGCCAGTATCTTTTCGCGGATGCCTCCAACTGGCAAAACCTTGCCTCGCAGGGTTATCTCGCCAGTCATTGCCAGTTCCTTGCGTACCTTACGTTGGGTAAGTGCCGAGGCTATGCTCGTGGCCATGGTTATGCCTGCAGAAGGACCGTCCTTGGGCACAGCCCCTTCTGGAACGTGGATGTGCAGGTTGTAGTTGTCAAATACACGAGGATCTATGCCAAGGTCGCGGGTATGGCAACGTATGTATTCCAAGGCTATGGTTGCTGACTCCTTCATCACATCGCCCAGGTTACCGGTCAGTGTGAGTCTTCCTCCCTTGCCCTCTGATACGCTGGTTTCGATGAAAAGGATTTCGCCTCCTACGCTTGTCCATGCCAATCCCGTTACTACACCTGCGAAACCGTTGCCCTGATATGTATCGCGTGTGAAGAGCGGTTTGCCAAGCAGGCGTTCCACCTCTTTCTCGTCGATGTTTTTTTCAATGCTGGTGCAGTTGATGTCATTATCCGACTGGGATTTGGCAAACTCCAGTGCCACCTTGCGCAGCATCTTGTTTATCTGCTTCTCCAGCGAGCGCACTCCGCTTTCTCGGGTATAGTTTTCTATTATCTTCTCTATGGCGCCCTTCTTTATCTTCAGTCCTTTCTGCTTGTCCAGGCCGTTATTTTCCTTCTCCTTGGGGAAGAGGTGACGTTTGGCTATCTCCACCTTCTCCTCGGTGATGTATCCTCCAACCTCGATGAGTTCCATGCGGTCGAGCAGGGGGCGTGGTATGGTGTGTATGTCGTTGGCGGTGGCTATGAACATTACGTGCGACAGGTCGTAGTCTACGTCCAGGAAGTTGTCGTGGAATGCGGTGTTCTGCTCGGGGTCGAGCACCTCGAGCAGGGCGCTGGAGGGGTCGCCGTGCACGGTCGCCTGTGTCACCTTATCTATCTCGTCAAGCACGAATACGGGGTTGGAACTACCCGCCTTGATGATGCTTTTGACAATACGTCCGGGCATGGCTCCGATGTAGGTGCGGCGGTGTCCGCGTATCTCGCTTTCGTCGTGCATGCCGCCCAGGGATATTCTCACGTAGTTGCGTTTCAGTGCGTTGGCTATGCTGCGGCACAGGCTTGTCTTTCCCACTCCCGGAGGTCCGTACAGGCAGATGATGGGGCTTTTCTTGTCGGCCTTCAGTTTCAGTACCGCCAAGTGCTCCAGTATGCGTTCCTTCACCTTCTCCATGCCGTAGTGGTCTTCGTCTAGGAAGCGCTGTGCGCGCTTGAGGTCCAGGTTGTCCTGGGTGTATTCTCCCCAGGGCAGTTGCAGCATGGTTTGCAGGTAGTTGAGCTGCACGTTGTAGTCGGGGCTTTGTGCGTTTATGCGCGAAAGCTTTGTCAGTTCTTTTTCAAAAGTCTCTGCAATTGTGTCGTTCCACTTCTTGTCCCTTGCCTGAGAGCGCAGCTGGTTCAGGTCGTCAAACTTGCTGGAGAATTCGTCCGTATTGCCCAGTTCTGCCTGCAGGTTGCGTATCTCCTGGTTTACGAAATATTCACGCTGCTGGCGGTTCAGGTCGGCATGTGTCTTGGCTTCCACGTCCTGGCGCATCTTTGCCAGTTGTATCTCAAAGTTCAGGAACTTCAGCAGCAAGGTGGCGCGTCCAAGGTCGGTGTCCTCGCAGATGAGTTGTGCCTTCTTTTCCGTAGGGAAGGGGAAGCTTGTGCATATGAAGTTCACGAAGAAGACGCCCGTGGGCATTTTCTTGATGAACTCTATCACCTCCATGGGTATGTCTTCGGTCATGGAGGAGAGGCGTTTGATGCGCTCCCTTATCATCTCCACGGTGATGTCCAGTTCTGCCTCCTTGTCGGGGCTCTTTATCTCGGGTATGGCGGTAACGTGGCCCTTCATCCCCTCGTGCGTGTCTTCCAGCGAGTCAAGGCCCACTCGGTTTATTGCCTGGAGCAGGGCGTTGTGGTTTCCGTCGGGCAGTTTCATGAGGTGCACTATCCGGCATACCGTGCCCACGTGGTACAGGTCGTCCATGGCAGGGTCATCGGTTTCCGGTGCCTTCTGCACGAAGGCCGCCACGTACTTGCCGCTCTTTTCTGCCTTCTTAAGCACGGTCAGGCTTTTTTTCCTGCCTATAGTCACGGGTGTTACGGTGCCAGGGAACAGTATGTTGTCGCGCAATGCCAGGATGCCCATGTCGCCATCGTTGCACTGGCGGATGATTTTTTCTACGTCGGCGTCTATTTCTGTTACGAATGAAAAGGAGGAGTTCTTTCGCATATGTTTTATATACTGGGTTGTGTGTTTTTTATGTAATACAGTCTATATATATTGGCGTGCAAAGTTACGAAAAAACACGTTAAATACGAAATAAACTTCCGGCTTTGTCTCTTTTCTTCCGTAAAATAGTGCCTTGTTTGGCGAAAAGCAGTAAATTTGTCTCCCGATTATGGCAGGAGAAGCATTTAGGTTCAAGAAATTCCAGGTCAGCCACCACAGGAGTTCCATGCCTGTGGGCACCGATGCGGTGCTGCTTGGGGCATGGGCAGACGTTCAGGCTTTGAGTGCCTGTGGACAGGCTTTTGTGCTTGATGTCGGTTGCGGATGCGGTGTTATTTCTTTGATGGCGGCACAGCGTTGTCCGCATGCCCAGGTGTTGGGTATTGATGTAGACAAACCCAGTGTAGAGGAGGCCTCCGAGAATGCCCTTCAGAGTCCGTTCGCAGACAGGGTGCAATTTCGTCAGTTCGATGTCAGGATGCTGGCAAGGGAACCTGAGGCGGGGCGCTTTAATCTGATTCTGTGCAATCCGCCTTATTATACCGAGGATACTTTGCCTCCAGATGAGCGCAGGAGCAGGGCACGCAATACATCCTCTCTTTCTTTTGCCGCGTTGCTTGAGTCCGTCTCTGCTTTGCTTGCGGCAGATGGTGTGTTTTCTGTTGTAATTCCCATGCAGGCAAGGGATATGTTTGTGGGCGAGGCTATGCTGAATGGCCTTCATCTGCATAGGGAATGCCGCGTGGTTACTGTTTCAAGTAAGTCTCCAAAGCGAGTGCTTCTTGAATTTGGTTTTCAGTTAGATATAGATGTTAGAGCGTCTTTTCTTGTCTTGCAGGATTCTCAAGGCGGTCGTAGTAGTGAGTATTCCGAGTTGTGCAAGGATTTCTACCTGTAGCGTATTGTATTTGTGCTTTGCTGCTCCTTTTTTTCTTTATTCGTATCTTATTTGGAAAAACAATTACATTTTCGCTCTTTTAGGTGAGATTTTGCTATGGCGGTCGGGATGTTATGGCAGAGTCCTCCCGACGACCGGGCTTTGTTCTCCCGATGACCGAGGCTTGTTCTCCCGACGACCGACCTTTGTTCTCGGGAGGACTGGACTCCCTTCTTCTGGAGGCTTGATTCAGCTCTTCTTCTTTTCTCGATTCTATGTAAGCAAAGATTAAAGTAAATATACAGAGTTGCATTGGTTATGTGTTGATATACAATAATATATCCCTTGCTTTTGGTTTTGTATTGTATTTTGGTAGGCTTTTGTGTTGGAGCGGTGGAGTTGCCTTTCGTTTACCGTGTATTTATTTAGAGAATTTCAATATAAAAAATATTACATTATCGGTTCCAGGTTCTGATGACGTATTGTTTGAATTGAGGTGCAGAAAGAATGCCTCTTAATGCTCTTTTCGTTCAATATTGATGTTATTGTGTACTTTTTTGCTACTAATTGACGATAAAACCAATAATTTTATGTAACTTTGAGGCCTAATTATGACGTTTTGTACATAAATACAGAGATAAACGTATCAAAAAGCAAGAACTTGGGTATGAAAATCAACCTTATACAAACGGACATCCAGTGGGCCGATGCCAAGGCCAACCGCCAGCATGCCGAGAGCATCATGCGCTCCATGGAGAGGGCCGACCTCTACATCCTGCCCGAGATGTTTTCCACCGGGTTTGCCACCCAGCCGGAGGGCATTGCCGAGGAGTGGACACAGGGTACCTGTCCCTCGCTGGAATGGATGAAGGGTATGGCGCTGGAAATGGATGCCGCCGTGGCGGGAAGCATAGCCGTCAGGGAGGAGGATGGACGGTATTACAACCGCTTCTGCTTCGTGCGCCCCAATGGAGAGTGCATCTTCTATGACAAGCATCACCTCTTCACCTACGGCGGAGAGCATCATCGCTATACGGCAGGACAGGAGCGTGTTGTGGCCGAATTCCGTGGCGTGCGCTTCCTGTTGCAGATATGCTATGACCTGCGCTTTCCCGTCTTTGCACGCAACAGGGCAGCTGAACCATACGATGCCATTATCTACGTGGCAAGTTGGCCCACTCCCCGTGTGGAGGCATGGCTTGCCCTACAAAGGGCAAGAGCCATCGAGAACCAGTGCTACGTATGCGCCGTGAACCGTGTTGGCACCGACCCCTCATGCCAGTATTCGGGTGGAACGCTGATGACCGATCCCTACGGCAAGGTGGTGGCACAATGTCCCATGGGCGAGGAGAGTGCCGTTTCGGTGGAAATGGACATGGAGGCCCTTGCCGCCTTCCGCCAGAAATTCCCTGTGCTCGAGGACGCAGACGTTTGAAAAAAGGAAAACTGAAAGGTGAAAACGGAAAACTCCACCGCGCCAGCCAACTGTCCCCCTGAGACAGGGTGGACGAGGAGCGAAGCGACGGAGGGGGTGGATAAAACAAACAGAAAACGGAAAACGGAAAGGTGAAAACGGAAAACTCCGACTACTCCGATTACTCCGATAACTAATAACAAGCCCCTCTGCAAAGGAGAGTAGGGCAGACAAAATAGACAATCAACTATGAAGAAACTACTTCTTGGAGACGAGGCCATAGCACTGGGTGCAATACATGCCGGTTTGGGTGGCGTGTATGCCTACCCCGGCACTCCCTCTACCGAGATAACTGAATTCATTCAGGGCGATGCCCTTGCACGTGAACGCGGTGTGCATAGCCGTTGGTGTACAAACGAAAAGACCGCCATGGAGGCTGCCCTGGGCATGTCCTATGCCGGTCGCCGTGCCTTGGTGTGCATGAAGCACGTGGGCATGAACGTGGCCGCCGATGCCTTTGTAAACTCCGCCATCACAGGTGTGCACGGAGGTCTGGTGGTGGTAGCCGCCGACGACCCCTCTATGCACTCCAGCCAGAACGAGCAGGACAGCCGTTTCTATGCCACATTTGCCATGGTGCCCACACTGGAGCCCAGCAACCAGCAGGAGGCATACGACATGATGCAGAGCGCCTTTGAACTCTCCGAGGCATTGCACGAACCCGTAGTGCTCCGCATAGTGACACGTCTGGCACATAGCCGTGCCGCCGTGGAGGTGCACGCGCCCCTGGAGATGCAGAACCTGGGAATATGCCAGGAGCGCTGGGTACTCCTGCCCGGCATTGCACGCACACGCTATGCAGCCCTGGTGGAGAAGCAGGCAGAGATGCTTGCCGCAGCCCAGGCATCTATATATAATAAGGTGGAAAAGGGACAGGGTTCGCTTGGCATCATAGCATGCGGCATTGCCTACAACTATGTGAAGGAAGCCATGGGCGATGGTGCAAATGTGCTCAAGGTAAGCCAGTACCCTCTGCCCGAGGACGCCATTCGCCAGTTGGCCAGGGAGAACTCGTTCATCATCGTCATGGAGGACGGCCAACCCGTGGTGGAACAGCAGGTGAAGGCTCTGCTTGGTGCTGATTACGATGTGAAGGGACGTCTGACGGGCGACCTTCCCCGCACCGGCGAGCTTACCCCCGACAATGTGGCCAAGGCGCTTGGAACCGGGCAAAAGGAGATAATGGCTCCATCCGAAGTGGTGGCGCCACGTCCCCCGCAGCTGTGCCAGGGATGCGGACACCGCGATGTATACACCGCACTGAACCATGTGCTGGCAACCTATCCCGACTATCGTGTCTTTGGCGACATTGGATGCTACACGCTGGGAGCCCTGCCTCCGTTCAAGGCTTTGGCCAGTTGTGTGGACATGGGTGCCTCTATCACCATGGCCAAGGGTGCTGCCGATGCAGGTTTCCATCCCTCGGTGGCTATTATTGGCGACTCTACCTTCACCCATAGCGGTATGACAGGCCTGCTGGATGCCGTGAACGACAAGAGCAATATCACCGTGGTGATTTCCGACAACCTCACAACCGGCATGACCGGCGGCCAGGACTCGGCCGGCACCAGCAAGTACGAGGCCATCTGTGTGGCCCTCGGCGTAGAGCCCGAGCACGTGCGAGTGGTTGTGCCCCTGCCCAAGAACATGGAGGAGATTACACGCATACTGAAGGAAGAGATTGACTATCCCGGCGTGTCCGTTATCATCCCCCGAAGAGAGTGCATACAGACGGCAGCACGAAAGGCGCGTGAGGCACGCAAGGCAAATGAGAACGCCTAACCGCTAACAACCAACGCAACCGACACACATTATGAAGAAAGACATTATACTTTGCGGTGTGGGAGGCCAGGGTATCCTCTCCATCGCCACCATCATAGGCGAGGCTGCCACCAAGGCAGGACTCAACCTGAAGCAGGCCGAGGTGCATGGCATGAGCCAGCGCGGAGGTGATGTGCAGAGTCATCTGCGCCTTTCCACCGACACGATATATAGCGACCTTATAGCACAGGGCAGTGCCGATCTGATCATCAGCATGGAACCCATGGAGTCCCTGCGCTACCGCCCGTATCTGGCCAAGGAGGGCAAGGTGGTGACTGGCAGCAAGCCTTTTGTGAACATCCCCAACTATCCCGAGGAGGAAGCCCTGCAGGGTGCTCTCGCAGAATTGCCCTCCCTGTCCATGATGGACATAGATGCCGTGGCCAAGGATGCCGGCAATGCGCGTGGCGCCAACATGGTGCTGCTGGGCATGGCGGCAAGGCATTTGCAGATACTTGGCGCCGACGACCTCAGGGATGCCATACGCACCGTATTTGCCCGCAAGGGAGAGGCGGTGGTGGAGGCCAACCTGAAGGCTTTCCAGGCAGGATTGGGCGAGTAACCATAGAATCAAGAAGAAAAGCAAAAGTGATGAAGAAGATTCTTCCCAACGACAATAGTCCCTTCTTCGACGAGAAGATGGAGACCATGACGCGTGCCCAGATAGAGGCATTGCAACTGGAACGTCTGCAGGCCACCGTGCAGCATTGCATGAACTCGCCGTTCTACAAGAAGCGTTTCGAGGAGGCTGGCATCAATCCGGAGGACATCAAGACCCTGGACGACATCAGGCGTATTCCCTTTACCACGAAGCAGGACTTGCGCGACACTTATCCCTTTGGCATGGCCAGCGTGCCCTTGCGCGAGTGTACACGACTTCACTCTTCGAGCGGTACAACAGGTACGCCCACCGTTATCCTGCACACACAGAAGGACCTGGAGGAATGGGCGGCACAGGTGGCTCGAAACCTGTGGATGGTGGGATTGCGCCCCGACGACGTGTTCCAGAACTCCAGCGGATATGGCATGTTCACCGGAGGTCTTGGTTTCCAGTATGGTGCCGAGCGCCTTGGCATGCTCACCATACCTGCCGCCGCAGGCAATTCCATACGCCAGATAAAGTTCATTACCGACTTTGGCACCACCGCCCTGCATGCCGTGCCGTCGTACGTTACCCGTCTGTACGAGGTGATGCAGAGCATGGGTGTGGATCCTCGCCGCGATACCAAACTGAAGGTTCTGGCCATCGGTGCCGAGCCTCACTCCGAGGAGCAGCGCCGACGCATAGAGGAGATGATGGGCGTGAAGGCCTACAACTCCTTCGGCATGTCGGAGATGTGCGGTCCTGGTGTGGGTTTCGAGTGTCAGGAACAGAACGGCCTGCACTTCTGGGAGGACTACTACATAGTGGAGATTGTTGACCCCGAGACCCTGGAGCCCGTGCCCGACGGAGAGGTGGGCGAACTGGTGCTGACAAGCCTCTGCCGCGAGGCAATGCCCCTGTTGCGCTACCGCACTCGCGACCTCACCCGGGTGCTTGGCAGAACATGCCCATGCGGACGCAATCATGTGCGCATTGACCGTATGCGCGGACGTAGCGACGACATGATGGTGTTGCGCGGTGTGAACATCTTCCCCATACAGGTAGAGAAGATACTGATGACCTTCCCCGAACTGGCCAGCAACTATCTCATAACACTCACCACCGACGAGGACAACGACAATATGACCGTGGAGGTGGAACTGGAGGAACTCTTCACCGACGACTACCGTCGCCTGCAGAACCTGACCAACCGCATACAGCGTGCACTGAAGGACGAGATACTCCTCACTCCGCACGTGAAACTCCTGCCCAAGGGCTCTTTGCCCGTTTCCGAAGGCAAGGCCGTGCGTGTGGTGGACAAGCGTACCGTGTATCAATAATAAATACATAAACAGGAATTTACGATGAATACATTAAAGCAACTATCCATCTTCATCGAGAACAAGAGCGGCACACTGATAAAGGTGCTGGAACTGTTCAGCAAGGCTAAGATACAGATCATCGCATCCACCATAGCGGATACCCAGGACTATGGCATTTACCGTGTCCTGTGCTCGGCTCCATGCGAGGCTTACACCATACTGAAGGAGCATGGCATCAACGTGCAGCTGACCGATGTGCTGGCCATTGCCATCGAGGACGAACCCGGGCATGCCGCCCTGGCCATCAGTGCCTTGTCCCAGGCAGAGGTGAACATCCTCTACATGTATTCCTTCCTGTGGAAGGGCAGGGGAGTGCTGGTGATGCGCACAGACGAGAGCAGCAAGGCCCTGGAGGTGATAGCAGAGAACGATATGGACCTGCTGAACGAGGATGACTTTATAATCTAAGACAACTATGATATTCAATCCGGAAATAGAATGCATGTCGCGCGAGAAGATGCGCGAATTGCAGAGCGAGCGTCTCATTGCCACGGTAAAGCGCTGCTATGAGAACGTGCCTTTCTACAGAAAGAAAATGGACCAGAAGGGTATCCGCCCAGAGGATATCAAGTCCATAGACGATATAACAAAACTTCCCTTTACCACCAAACACGACCTGCGTGACGAGTATCCCTATGGACTCCAGGCAGTGCCCATGAGCGAGATAAAGCGCATACATGCCTCATCGGGTACAACGGGCAAACCCATAGTAGGAACCTACACGCAGAACGACCTGGACAACTGGGCGGAGTGTGTGGCACGTGTACTGGCCGTGGGCGACATTGGTCCTGGCGACGTGGTGCAGGTGTCCTATGGCTACGGCCTCTTCACCGGTGGTCTTGGTGCGCACGACGGTGCTGGCAAACTTGGTGCCATACAGTTGCCCACTTCTTCTGGCAATTCCGAGAAGCAGGTGATGCTTATGCAAGACTTCGGCACTACCGCCCTCTGCTGTACTCCCTCGTATGCCTTGCACCTGGCAGAGGTGATGGACAAGTGCGGCATAAAGAAGGAAGACCTGAAACTCCGTGTGGGCTTCTTCGGTGCAGAGCCCTGGACATGGGGCATACGCCGTGAACTGGAGGCAAAGTTCGGCATCAAGGCAATAGACATCTACGGCCTTACGGAGATGAGCGGCCCTGGTGTGGGTGGCGAGTGCCAGTATCAGGACGGCACCCATGTGATGGAGGATATGTTCTATCCCGAAATCATCAATCCCGACACACTGGAACCCGTAGCACCCGGCGAGCGTGGCGAACTCGTGTTCACATCGCTTTGCAAGGAGGCTATGCCCATCCTGCGCTATCGTACACGCGACCTCACGCACCTTATCTACGAGAAGTGCCGTTGCGGACGTACCACCGTGCGTTTGGGCAAGATCCTGGGACGTAGCGACGATATGCTCATCATCCGTGGCGTGAACGTCTTCCCCAGCCAGATAGAGGCAATCCTGACGGAGTTCCCTGCCTTCTCGCCCCAGTACTTCATCACCGTGGATCGCAAGCACAACGAGGATACCTTCGACCTGGACGTGGAGTTGCGCCCCGACCTCTTCTCGCCAAATCCGGCAAAGCAGATGCCCTTCATCAAGTATCTCTACGACCGTCTGGTTTCCGTTACCGGCATCAAGCCCAATATACACATCCAGCCGCCTGGCACCATCGAGCGCTCTCAGGGCAAGGCAAAGCATGTGCTTGACAAGCGTGATTTCTCTGACTGGGAGAAGGGTAAGTAAGAAAAACATATTGCACAGGATTACAAATGAAGATATTCACTGACGAACTGGTACAGGAGGCGGCACGTGTGAACCACGTTGCCGACCTGTCCCATGCAACCATTGGCGAGACATTGCTCGTGGCTCAGTACCTCGAGCAGAAGACCGGCATGCCGTTCATCCGCATGGATCAGGGCAGCCCTGGCTTGCCTTGCAATACATTCGGCATTGATGCCGAGAAGAAGGCGCTGGATGCAGGTGCCAACAACCAGTATCCTGCGGCGGCTGGTGTGCCCGAACTTAAGGATGCGGCAAGCAAATTTGTGAAAGCCTTTATGGACATCGACATCTCTGCACGTGCCTGTATCCCCACGGTGGGTTCGGTGGCTGGAAGTTTCGGTGCCTTCATAGCATGTTGCCAGAGGGACGAGAAAAAGAACAAGGTGCTGTTCATCGACCCCGGCTTCCCCATACAGAAGTCCCAGTTGCGCATACTTGGCATCGGGTGGAAGAGTTTCGACATCTATCCATATCGTGGCGAGGCCTTGCGCGCAAAACTCATTGAAGAAGTGAAGGACGGGGATGTAGCGGCCATAATATACTCAAACCCTAACAATCCCGCTTGGATTTCGTTGGAGGAGGACGAACTCCGCATCATCGGCGAGATAGCCACGGAGCACGACATCATAGTGATGGAGGACCTGGCATACTTTGCCATGGACAGCCGTCGCGACCTGTCCTTGCCCTATCAGCCTCCTTTCGTGCGGACCGTGGCTCGCTATACTGACAACTACCTGCTCATGCTCTCGGCATCAAAGATATTCTCCTATGCCGGTGGACGCATAGCACTGGTATGCATCAGCGACAAACTCTTTGACCGCCAGTTCCCTGCCTTGGCAAAGCGTTATCTGGATAGCGGTGTCTTTGGCCCCACATTCATTGCCAGCATCCAGTACATGATCACTTCTGGCTGCACCGCAAGCACCCAGTATGCATATGCCGAGATGCTCCGCCTCTCGTGCGAGGGAAAGATAAACTTCGTGCAGGACACCAAGGCCTATGCCGAGAGGGCACAGCGCATGAAGAAGATTTTCTGCGACAATGGCTTCACCATAACCTATCCGCGTGACGTGACGGAAGAGATAGCCGACGGCTTCTTCTTCTCGCTCTCATATCCCGGCATGTCGGGTGGCGAACTTGTCCGCGAACTGATCTCCTATGGCGTGTCAAGCATCAACCTTGACACCACCGGCTCGCTGGAACCAGGTGTCAGGGCATGCACCAGCCGTATGCGCGATGAACTCTATCCCGTATTGGAGGAGCGCATGCAGATGTTCAGAGAGGACCATCCTTTTTAATAAAGAAATTAGTCTCTAATCAACTACATTAAGTCCAATTCAATGCAAGATGATATAAATCTTAACCTTAGTGTATCTTAATTTGCAGGTTTTTATCTACATTTGCATAAACATTATATAACCCAATGAATTATTACGCACGATATTTTGATTCCGAAGGAGTATTCCCTACACCAGAATCTTTGATAGAGTTCTTGACAAGTATTCCCCAGATATTGATGACTGAAGAACTTTCAGATGCTATATTAAAGTTTTGTGCCGACAAGACAAGTCATCCACGTCATTTCAGGTTGCCAAATAAAACTACCTTCATCATTATAAAGACTAATTCCAGTACTTTGGAGGAGTTTAAGACTCGAGGTGCAAATGGTGGAACCATGCCTGCAGAGATAAAAGAAACAAAGCAAGGACCTGCCGACGAAATAAATCCTGGTAAATATGAGGTAAGAATGGTTTTTCGGCGTGCTATAGTCAATCCCGAAACACGCAAGTGCTCTTTTGTAGAAGAGATATTTGAAGTGGAGATGTTAGCTCAAAGCCAGAGGCATTGCTTTGATGTAGTAATGGAGCACCTTAAGAGTCATCCCGATGTGGATCCTCGTAGTCAGTATCCAAGTATAAGGAGTGCCAATTTCAGCGCAAAACTCATCTCTTGAGGTATATAAGAAGCGGAATATGCTTAAATTAGCAAGATTCCGCTTCTTATGTTTATATCATTTGAGATTTCTTGTTGTATTGGTGCTTCATGCTAGCCAATTCCAACCATAAGTTTATTAGTACAATGATACCTGTACCCATCAGCAATGACAGACCTGTGAGTGATATCATGCGGCTGTTCTGCTCCAGAAACAGGAAAGGCAGGGAGTGTATGCCGAAGGAGATGGTCGGTTGCTCAACTGGATTGTCCAGAACGTAGACAAGCAGGCCTCCGCTTACTATCACCCCCATCAGGAAGGCTGCTTTTATGGCATAACGATAGCACCTGAGTTGCCTGTCCTGCATATGCTTGATGTACTCCACGGCTTGCAGTTTCTTTTCCAGATGTTGCATGAAGAGGTCGTCTTGTCCAAGATCGGGTGTATAGCCGTTGAACAGTTCCTGTAATGTATCTTTCTGTTCCATCATTTCTTCAATTTATCTTTCAGGTGTTCGCGTCCTCTGGACAGTTGTTTCTTGATAGCATCCTCGCTGCATTCCATTATCTTGCTTATCTCACGTACGGAGTACCCCTTTATGTAGAAGAGCAGAATGGAGGTGCGCTCCTTGGGTTGCAGCTTGTTCAAGGCCATGTACAGTTCCTGGTAACGGAACGTATTGTCTGCCAAGGTTGAAGCATCCGTCAGCGAAGACGCCATCTCCAGCGGCTGGTTGCATCTGCCTGCCTTCTTGTGGTCCAGGAACGTACGGTATGCAATCTTGTAGAGCCA
The DNA here is from genome assembly GCA_045659645.1 of Bacteroidaceae bacterium. Taxonomy (GTDB): domain Bacteria; phylum Bacteroidota; class Bacteroidia; order Bacteroidales; family Bacteroidaceae; genus Physcousia. The sequence goes on from JAZRCG010000004.1 coordinate 18,828, forward strand.
GGAGGTGAAGTTGCCCTCTTCCCGATACCCACTGGAGGAAAGATAGGCCTTGACAAGAGTTTCCTGCGCTATGTCGTCAGCCTCATCGCGGTTACCCAGGCATAGGGCAAGCAGGAATCGCCTCAGTTGCTCCTGCTCGCCCCGTATGTGTGCTATGAACTCCTCTCTGTTCATGTTTTTGCTTTTGCAACAGACGGTTATTTCTTGTTGGCCTCAGCTTCCAGTTCCTTTGCCAACATCCTCTTGCTAATGAAGAAGACAAGCAGTATGGCCAGACCTATGAGCATGGTAATGCCACCGCAGAAGTAAGACCTTTCCATATCCTCTACAGACATGCCACCTACGAAGTCCATATATAGGGCATAACCCAGAAAACCAATACCGATAGCAGAGATAACACTGCCCCACATAAGTTTCTTCAGCAATTTCTCCTTCAGAGTTGTTCTCTTTGGCGTAATCTTCTGCATCAACTCCTCCAGGTCGATGTTTGGATTCTTCTCCAAGGCCGCCAGCACTATCCCCGTTCTGTTGTCCGATTCATGTTTCTTGCTCCTCATGTGGAGCCACACCATTGTGATGGGCATTATTACACAGATGCTGATAGGGATAAGGATGTCTTCCAACATGCCGCCAATTTCTTCCAATACTTCCATAATCTTGTTTTGTTGTTATTGGTTAATGAATCGTTTTCTTGAGCTTGCTCACAAATATAACGATTCTTGTGAAGAAAAGGTGACATCCGTGCGAAGAAATACTATTCCTCCTTGCCATTGCAAGGACAATAAGGGCATGTGATTGAGGGCTTGTGGTGTTTTTGTTTACGAAGATGGCGGTGCTGTACTTGCTATTGAATTTTAACTGTTTGTACGAAAACCGTGTTCCCGTCCACTATAAAATGTATGGTTATTCCATGGAACTCGAAACTGTATACCCGAGTTGGGTCGTTCTGATAGTGAGGGCGTGGGTCGCCGGCCAAGATGCCTTCTATGGCTTTCCATTGGAGGGGAGTGAAGGGATAGAAGGTGCGGACGGAGTCGGGGATTACTACATTCAGGGGAGTGTTGTTGGCTTCCGTTGTCCAACCGGATGAGGCTTCGGGATGCGAGTCGGTAAAGGGCAGGTAGGGCTTGATGTCCAGGATGGGAGTGCCATTCATCAGATCGGCACCTTCAACGTGGATGACTGGACCATCTGGCGTGTCAAGTTCAATCTTTGTTATCCTGACGGACGACAAACCTATGTTGTTGGGACGGAAGGGAGAACGTGTTGCCCATACTCCCATTCGCTTGTTGCCGCCAAGGCGGGGCGGACGAACGGTAGGCGACCATTTCTCGGTGTGCGCCTGACTGAAGTCCCACAGGAGCCAGATGTGGGAGAACCCCTCCAATCCTCGCAAGGCATCGGCATTGCGGTATTCGGGACAGAAGACGATGCGTGCGTCCAATCCTTGCACCAAACCGCTTTGCCGTGGGATGCCGAACTTGCCGTCGAAGTCGTTGTAGATGTGCGCTATTGTTATCATAGAGTGAGGGATTCGATAAAATATTTCAAAATGAAGAACACTACGGGCACGAAGAGTGAGGGCAGAAGGTTCAGTGTCTTGCAATCCTTTATGCCCAGAATGCCAAGGCCCGATGCGGCAATCAGTGTTCCACCCACGATGCTCATTTCGCATATCATCTCATCGGGAATGATGTCGCCGAAGAGTTTTGCTATCATATACCACGAACCTTGCCAGCAGAACAGCACGGGTGCCGCCCATGCCATGCCATAGCCATAGGTGGCGGCAAGTACGGCACTGGTGACGAGGTCCAGGGTGGCATTGGTAAACAGGAAGGTCTCGTCCCCCATGAGGGCACTGTTTATAGGTCCCAGGATGCTCAGTGTGCCTATGCAATAGAGCAGTATGCCAGTGGAGAGTCCTTGTGCCAGGTTCTTGCCGTGTTGCGCCGTGTTGCTTTTCTTTCTCTTCAGTTTTTCAACCAGGGAATCGAATTTTCCGGATAGATTGAGCATAGTGCCCAGAAGCGAACCTAAAGCCAGGGAGACGACGAAGAGCACGGGGTATTGGCTCTTGGGCATGTTGTTGCAAACGGCATTGAAACCGAGGGCAAGCGAGGCAAGTCCCATGGCGGTGTACAAGACATTTTGCCATTCGGGACGGATGCGTTGCTTCAGTGCTGCTCCGGCAATGCTGCCGATGATGATTGTGCAGGTGTTTACTATGGTTCCAAGCATGATTAATTCTGGTAAGTGGGGAGGGGCCGGTCTGTTTTGTTTTGTTATAGTTCTATCACCTCCAGGTCCTTGAACTGCTTGCCGTCTATGGTGAAGCGGACAAGGGTGCGGACGGTTTGCCATCCTTGGAGGCCGGCAGCACCTGGATTGATATGCAGGCAGGAGAGGGTAGGGTCGTATTGCACCTTCAGTATGTGGCTGTGCCCGCTGATGAAGAGGTCGGGAGGGTCGGCAAGTAGTTGCTTGCGTATCCTGGGGTCGTATTTGCCAGGATAACCGCCTATGTGGGTCATCATTATGCGGGCATCCTCGCATTGCCATGTCAGGGTTTCGGGGTAGATTCTGCGCAGGTCGCCTCCGTCTATGTTGCCGTGCACGGCCTTGAGCGGACGGATGTCCTGCAGGCGGTTGGCCAGTTCCAGGGAACCGATGTCGCCGGCATGCCATATCTCGTCGCATTCGGCGAAGTATTTGGCATAGCGTTCGTCCCAGTAGGCGTGGGTGTCGGAGAGGAGGGCGATGCGGGTCATGGGGGGGGAGATTTCTATAGATGCTATAGAGACTATAGATTCTATAGTGGCTATAGGAATTGAGGGTTATTCTATGTTCTTGCGAATCTTGGTCAGGTAGGCATACATCGCCTCCTCGTTCTTGTCGTCGATAATCTGGATAAGTTGCTTCAACTCGGCACGGATGTTCTCCACATGGCTCTTTGTGCGTGGGTTGAAGAGGATTTCCCTTAAGAGAGTGTCGTCCTCAGAGAGTACGCCTCGCGCTATCTTGTGATGACGTTTGAAGGTGGTGCCGGGTGCATCCTGATGCTTCATAACGGCAGAGAATACGAAGGTGCTGACGAAAGGCACGGACAGGGAGTAGGCCATGGCCTCGTCGTGCTCGTCGAAGGAGTATTCGTGCACATTGAGTCCAAGGCGGCGATAGAGGTCCATGAAGAAGATGCGGCCCATGTAGTCGCCCTGTGTGATGACGATGGCATTCTCGGTGCTCAGTTTGCAAAGGTTTGCAAAGGTGGGGCCAAACATGGGGTGGGTGCTCACATAGCGCATACCTGTCTGCTCGTAGAACTCGAGGAAACCTGTCTTCACGCTTGATATGTCGCTGATGATGCAATCCTTGGGCAAGTGGGGAATGACCTGCTGAAAGACGGAAAGCGTGTACTTCAGCGTAACGGCATTTATTACCAGTTCCGGACGAAAGTCGTCAATCTCCTGAAGGGTGGTGAAGCGCTGCGTGTTGTAGAGAAAACGCATGCGTCGGGTGTCCACTTCGTAGACGGCACATTCGTGGTCAAAGCTCAATACGTCGGTAAAGAAGCTTCCCATTTTGCCGGCACCGAGGATAAGTATTCTCATTTGTTATACTATACCTTATTTATAAGTTGAACTTTGTTCTTCTTTTACTCGCCAAGGCATAACTCGAACAAGTCTGGGTCTGCCCTTATGGCTTAGCGTAAAAGTTCTACCTGCTGGCGCACACTCTCCTCGTGTATGCATTCGAAGATCTTCTTGATACACTCGGCATCTATACCCTTCAGCACACCCTGTGCGGCACGCTTGTCCAAAATCTCGCTATAGCGTTTTGTCTGCACGATGGTCATGCCATTGTCGCGCTTGTATGCACCAATCTCGCGAGATATGCCCATGCGCTTGGCAAGCAGGTCGATGAGTTCATTGTCAATCTCGTCAATGCCCTTGCGCAGGGTGCTGAGCGAGGCGGTAAGGTCCACGGTTTCGCGTATGGTGAGCATGGACAGGATATAGTCAAGCACATCGGGCGTAACCTGTTGTGAGGCATCGCTCCAAGCCTTGTCGGGGTCGCAATGGCTCTCCACCATCAGTCCGTCCATGCCAAGGTCCATAGCCTGTTGGCAAAGGGGAGCGATGAGGTCTCGTCGGCCACTGATATGACTTGGGTCGTTGATGATGGGCAGGTTAGGCATGCGACGGTGCAACTCGATGGGAATCTGCCACATGGGTACATTGCGATACAGTTTCTTCTCATAGCTGGTGAAACCACGATGTATGGCACCCAAGCGCTTGATGCCAGCACCATTGAGGCGTTGCAGGGCACCAATCCAAAGTTCGAGGTCGGGGTTTACGGGGTTCTTTACGAGCACAGGCAAATCCACACCCTTCAGTGCATCGGCAAGGGACTGCATGGCAAAGGGGTTGGCTGTGGTTCGTGCACCAATCCACAAAACATCGATGCCGTATTTAAGTGCCAGTTCCACGTGTTCGGGTGTTGCCACCTCGGTGGCGGTGAGCAGACCGGTCTCCTTCTTCACCATCTGCATCCAGGGCAGAGCTTTTTCTCCGTTGCCTTCAAAACCTCCAGGCTTGGTACGAGGTTTCCATATACCTGCACGGAAGATGTGAAAACCCTTGCCAGCCAGTTGCTTGGCGGTGTTCATTACCTGGTCCTCTGTCTCGGCAGAGCAGGGGCCTGTAATTATGAATGGTCTCTCCGTGCTACAAGGGAGATCGAGGGGTCGCAAGTCTAGTTCCATATTGTCTGTGTGGTGATGTCTATGTGTTGTGTTTTGTCTGTTATATAGTCTCGTTGTGGTGACGGTATTATTGCCACTCTAATGCTTTGATGCGAGCAACGGCTTCCTTGAATTTCTCGTCCTTGGCGCAAAGGCTTATACGCAGGTATCTTTCGCCATTGGAACCGAAAATGAAACCTGGTGTGATGAATACCCTTGCCTCGTGAAGCACACGCTCGGTGAGTTCCTCCACATTGGCATATGAGTCGGGAATCCTGCCCCAAAGGAACATGCCCACCTGATTCATGTCGTACGAGCAATGCAAGGTGTCCATTATTTCGCGAGCCATGGCACGACGGTTGGTATATGTCTGGATATTTGCCATGGTGTGCCACTCCTCGGTATTGTCGTATGCCTGAGCCGCCGCCAGTTGGAGGGCACGGAAGGTTCCGCTATCTATGTTGCTCTTCACCTTCAGTATCCACGATATGAACTCGCTATTGGTGGCAAGCATGCCCACACGCCAACCGGGCATGTTGTGGCTCTTGGACATGGAGTTGAACTCTATGCAACAATCCTTGGCCCCCTCTACCTGCAGGATACTCAACTTCTCGCCCTCGTTGAGGATGAAGGAGTAGGGGTTGTCGTTTACGACGACGATGTCATGTTCCTTGGCAAAGCGCACCAGTCTTTCGTAGGTCTCCATCTGCGCCTGACCACCAGTGGGCATATTGGGATAGTTGGTCCACATGAGTTTGATGCCTGTGAGGTCCATCTGCTCAAGTTGCTCGAAGTCGGGTTGCCAACCGTTGTTCTCCACGAGGTCATAGTTTACGATTCGTGCACCCAGCAGTTTGCTCAACGAGGTGTAGGTGGGATAGCCTGGGTTGGGTACCAGCACACCATCGCCAGGGTTGACGAAAGCAAGAGTGACATGCAGTATGCCCTCCTTTGAACCTATGAGAGGTTGGATTTCATTGTTGGGATTGAGTTCCACATTGTACCAACGCTTGTAGAAGTTGGCCATCGCCTGACGCAATTGGGCTATGCCGGCAGTTGGCTGATAACCATGAGCATTGGCCTTGCGAGCCTCATTGCACAGGGTCTCTATGGTAGAATCAGAAGGAGGCATGTCGGGACTGCCTATGGCCAGGGAGATGATGTCCATACCTTGGGCATTCATGGCTGCAACCTCCTTGAGTTTGCGTGAGAAATAGTATTCGTTGACAGAGGCAAGTCTGTCTGCTGGTTTTATCATGTGTATGTGCTGATTTAAAATCTGAAGTCCTGTTTTACATCGTCTGTTCGCCATCGCAATAAATGCCCAAAGTCTTCAGTTCTTGGGTTAGGGGAGTGATGGCATTGATGGCCTGATGCAGGCGTTGTGTGTTCTCGAAACTGACATCGATGTAGAACATATATTGCCACTCCTTGCCGATGATGGGAAGGGATTGTATTTTTGTCAGGTTGAGTTTGTAGAAGGACAGTACTGAGAGTATTGCCGAGAGCGAACCTTCCTCGTGAGGCAGGGTGAATACAAGACTTGCCTTGTTGGCGGTGGTCACATCGCGTAGCTTACCTGCTCTGGCAATGTTGGCAAGAACAAGGAAGCGTGTGTAGTTGTGCTTGTTGGTCTCGATACCTTCCTCCAATACCTTCAAACCATATATCTCAGCAGCATCCTTGTGGCATATGGCTGCATGGCCGCATAGTTTCTTCTGGCTGATTGTAGCCGCTGCGCCTGCAGTGTCGGCAACTTCCACCACTTTGAAATCGGGGTGCGCCTCCAGAAAGGTACGGCATTGCATGAGAGCCACGGGGTGGGAGTTTACTTCGGTTATGTCCTCCCAATTGTCCTCGGGCAGACACATGATACTATGTTGAATGCGCAACTTATGCTCGCCGATGATGGTAAGTCCCGAATCGCGCAACAACTCATAGTTGTGCAGAAGCGAACCAGCAATGGTGTTCTCTATTGCCACCAGTGCAATCATATCGGGATTCTGCTTCATGGTAAGGAAAACCTCCTCAAAAGTATTGCACTCGACGAGATCCAGTTCCTCGCCCTGGAAGAACCGGTGCGAGGCAATGTCGTGGAAGCATCCCCTTATTCCTTGTATGGCTACCTGTTTTCTCATATGCAGTGCAAAGGTATAAGTTTTTGGTAACAACACGAGATATCTACCATGAAAAAGGAAAGATATTACTGATTAAGGTAGAAGCAATACCATTATTTCCTGAATTCGCCGTTGATGTTTTCCACTATGGAGGGGTCGATGCTTACGGCCTGTCTAAGGTCTTCCATTGCCCCCTTTTTGTCTCCGATGAGCATTTTTAATCGTCCACGCTCTTTAAGAATGTTGGCGTTTGGCCCATCCTTTTCCAATTCCTCGGTCATGGCATTTATCATGGCCGATATGAAGTTCTGTTCCATACCTTATTATATAATATTTCTGTGCATTATGCCTTGCTGGTGAGCAGGTCGATGATGCGAATGTTTGTTTCCTTGAGCCTCTGGCTTGCCAAGGCAAGGTTTCGGCTGAATTCCTCGAATGTCTCAGCACCATTGTCGCAAAGGTCGGTGACGCTCTTGACGAAGAGGATAGGCGTATTCAGCAATGAGCACACAAAGGCAACGGCAGCTCCCTCCATGTCCTTCAGTTCGCCCCCGTTTTCCTGTATTATCTGCAAGTCGCAAGGTTGCATGTCCAGGGAAGAGCCTGTAGTTACCTTGCCCATGGGAAGACTGAGACGTGAGGCCAGTTCTTCTGCCTTGTCCCACACAGGATAGTTGCCCAATGCCTGTGTGCCCCATTCGTCGTCGCCCGGAACCCTGCGGTCGTGGAACATGCATGCATTGCCAATGTACACCTTGCCAATCTCTGCACCGTTGGCAAGGAAAGCACCGCATGTGCCACTATTGATGACCAGGTCGGGTTGCAACTTCTGTATGGCGGCAAGGGTGGCCACTGAAGCCGCCTCGCATCCCACCAGGTCGCTACCATGTTGACGGCCGTTGAGAACCACGTTCAGTTCAGAGGTCTTGCTATCTGCTCCCTCTATGCTTGTTCTATAAAGTTTGCATGGAAGTGGGGCAAAGAAATCAGGTACTTCTTGAACGCCATAATGCTCGATGAAAGGCTGTGCCTCGGCCTGCATGGCTATGATGTAGAGAATATTCATATCTGTGATGCTTGTCTACTTGTGTTAATCTTTCTTGCAAAGTTATGAAAAGATAATATAAAATAGGTGTGGTTTGGCGGAAAAATAGTAACTTTGCGGTCGTTTAATTATAAAACATACCTTATATTATATGATATTTACTGCTGGAAACATCCTGTTGATAGGCGCCATACTGATATTCTGCGCCATCATGATCAGCAAGACTGGCTATCGTTTCGGTATACCCACCTTGTTGCTCTTCCTGCTCGTGGGCATGGGTTTCGGAACGGATGGCCTTGGCCTTGAGTTTGATAGTGCCGCAGATGCACAGTTCATAGGTATGATAGCCCTGAGCATCATCCTGTTCACTGGTGGTATGGACACCAAGTTGCGCGACATCAAGCCCGTCATGGCACAGGGCATGATACTCTCCACAGTGGGCGTCCTGCTCACCACACTGCTCACGGGCGGTTTCATCTTCTGGCTCTCGGGATATTCCGACATGAACATAGAGATGCCCGTGCTCACCTGCCTTCTGCTGGCGGCTACCATGTCATCTACCGACTCGGCATCCGTGTTCAACCTGCTCCGTTCGCAAAAGATGAACCTCAAGGAGAACCTCAAGCCCATGCTGGAGTTGGAGAGCGGTAGTAACGACCCTATGGCATACATGCTCACCATAGCACTCATACAGGTTATCGCCAGCGGTAGCGGTTTCAATATGGGCCTTCTTGCCAAGGACCTGCTCGTGCAGTTCTTCGTGGGCGGTGTTACGGGTTATGCTTTCGGCAGATTTGCCGTGTGGCTGATAAACAAGGTGAACCTCTCCAACAGTTCGCTATATCCCATTCTACTCTTGAGCCTTGTCTTCATCACCTTCACCATCACCGACATGCTCCATGGCAACGGTTATCTGGCCGTCTACATCCTGGGTGTTGTTGTGGGCAATGCCCGACTGATGTTCCGCAAGGAGATAAACACCTTCATGAACGGTCTCACATGGTTCGGACAGATTGTGATGTTCCTTTCTCTGGGCTTGCTGGTCAATCCCCACGAGATGCTCGAAGTGTCCATCAGTGCTATGCTCATTGGCTTGTTCATGATCTTTGTGGCACGTCCGCTCACCGTGGGACTCTGCCTCCTGCCCTTCCGCCAGATGACCTTCAAGGCCAAGTGCTTTGTCTCATGGGTAGGTCTTCGTGGTGCCGTGCCCATCATCTTCGCCACCTATCCCGTGGTGTCCGAGATTCCCGGTTCGCAGATTATATTCAACATTGTATTCTTCATCACCCTCTTGTCCCTCATCTTCCAGGGTATGACCATAGCCCCCGTGGCAAAGTGGCTCAACCTTGACCTCCCGCAGGAGAAGGAAGGCAACGACTTCGGAGTGGAGATACCCGAGGAGATAGACAGCCAGCTGACCGACGTTACCCTTACCGCCGAGATGCTCGAGAACGGCAACCGCCTGATGGATATGAACATATCTAAAGGTACATTGGTTATGCTTGTAAAACGAGGTTCGGAATTCATGATTCCCAACGGACGCATGGAACTGAAGGTGGGAGATAAGCTTCTGTATATCTCCGAGAATAAGAAGGAAGAGTAATGGTATTCTCGGATTTATTCTTTCTATTTGTCTTCCTGCCGGCATTCTTTGCCTGCTACATGCTGGCTGCCTATGTGGACAGGAAGTGGCTCTCTTCGCACAAATTGCGCAATGCCTGCCTGGTGCTCTTCTCCCTGCTCTTCTATGCGTGGGGCGAGCCGGTGTATGTGTTCCTGATGTTTGCCTTGGTGTTCGTAAACTTCCACATAGGCAAGTTCATAGATTCGCAGACATCGCACCGCAAACTGGCACTGAACATAGGTGTCGTTACCAACGTCCTGGCCCTGGGCGTGTTCAAGTATGCCTCGCTTACGGCAACAACCCTTACCATGCTTGGCATCCCCATGCCCGACCCGAGGATAGCCCTGCCCATAGGTATCAGTTTCTATATCTTCCAGAGCATATCCTACCTGATAGACGTCTATAAGAAGGAGAGTCCCGCACAGAGGCACTTCATGGACCTGTTGCTCTACATAAGCATGTTCCCCCAACTCATAGCCGGCCCCATCGTGCGCTACGGCACCATTGCCGAGGAGATACATGGGCGTGAGGTGAAGATGAGCGATGTGGCAGATGGCGTCTTCCGCTTCATCTATGGTCTTGGCAAGAAGGTGATCATTGCCAACCAGATGAGCATAGTGGCAGAGCAGTTCCTGGTGAACGGGTTCGACGGATGCACCACCACGGGAGCATGGATAGGCATACTGGCTTACTCTTTGCAGGTCTACTTCGACTTCTCCGGTTATTCCGACATGGCCATAGGCATTGGCCGATGCCTCGGTTTCCACTTCAACGAGAACTTCCGCCATCCGTATTGCTGTAACTCCATCACCGACTTCTGGCACCGTTGGCACATCTCCCTGGGAAGTTTCTTCCGCGACTATGTCTACATACCCCTGGGCGGTAACCGCCGCCACCAGTGGTTCAATATCCTCGCCACATGGTTCCTCACTGGTTTCTGGCATGGCGCCAGCTGGAACTTTGCATGCTGGGGCCTCTACTTCGGCATAATCCTTCTGTTCGAGAAGTACACCCTCATGAAGAACGTGGGCAAACCCCTTCCCACCCCCGACCGCAAGGGGCGTCCTCGCTATCGCAAGGTGATGGACTTTATTCCCTCGCCCCTTCTGCACCTGTATGCCATGGGACTTGTCACACTGGGCAGAGGCTTGTTCTACTTCACCGACTTTGTCCAGATGAAGGAGTTCTTCGTGAAGGCCTTTGGCGGAGCCGAGGAACTTCACTCTTATGTAAGCATAACGGCCATCACCGACCACTTCTGGCTCTGGGTCATTGCCATACTCTTCTGTATGCCCGTTAGGGAATGGTGCTACGGCCGGCTTGTACGTGTGGCAGGAGAGGGCAGCCTCGTTACCCGAAACACGGTATTCCTGAGCCGTACGGTGCTCAGTGTGATAATCATCGTGCTCAGTGTGGCGCTGCTCATAGGCGAGACAAACAATCCTTTCATTTACACAAGATTCTAATTCCAGGCAACGATGAAGCATGACAAGATATACCTGATACTCGTGGGCATCGTCTTTGCGGCGTTTGCCTTGGTGTTTGATACCTTTCCGCGTCCCCGCTACTCGGAACTGGAGAAGCGCGACCTTGCCACCTTCCCCTCCTTCACGCTCGATAGCCTTTGGAGCGGCGACTATGCCGAGGCGGTGGGCAAGTGGTTCTCCGATTCCCAACCCTTCCGCGACGACTTCATGGCCTTCTCCATGATGGTGGAGAACTGGACGGTGCTCAGGTTTGGCGACGACCACGTCACCTATCATGCCTCCACCGAGGGACTTGCCGACTTTGCCGAGGCAGAGGGCATGGAGGCAGAGGAACCTGTTGCCGAGGACGACGGACGCAATCCCGGGGGATATGTAAACAAGCTTACGGCAGACGAGAAAGCCAAGGTTGCCAATGCCGGTATCGTGATAATAGGTCGCGACAAGAACGTGCGTGCCCTCATGTGCTTCGGAGGCAGTGCCAAGGCAGGTACGCCCTATGCCAACGTGTGCAACAAGTACGTGCAGACCTTCCCCGGTGTGAACGTCTATTGCATGGTCGTGCCCTCTGCCGCGGCTTTCTATATGCCCGAGAAGGTGCAGAAGATGAGCAAGGACCAGTCGGCCACCATACGCAATATCTATAGCCATCTAGATTCTGCCGTGCATGCTGTGGATGTCTATACCGTGCTTGGCGAGCATGCCGGTGAGGACATATATCTGCGCACCGACCACCACTGGTCACCCCTGGGGGCATACTATGCCGCCAGGAAGTTTGCCGAGGTGGCAGAAGTGCCTTTCCACAACCTGGACGAGGCCGGGTATTACCAGCCCGACACGGTGCGTCGCTTCGTAGGTTCCATGTATGGCTATTCCAAGGACATTTCCGTAAAGAACGCCCCCGAGGACTTCATCTACTACAAGCCCGTGAAGGCCGTGTACGAGACAACTTTTGAGCAGTATCAGGTGGACGAGAACTATCAGGTTATCTCCGTTGGCCGTCCGCACAAGGAGGAGTTCTTCAAGAAGTTCAAGGACGGCAGTTCCATGGCATACAGCACATTCATGGGAGGTGACACCAAGTTAACACAGGTGCGTACCGATGTTGCCAACGGCCGCAGGCTCATTATCTTGAAGGACAGTTACGGCAATGCCCTGCCCGGATACCTGTTCTACTCCTTCGAGGAGATACACGTCATAGACGGCCGCTACTTCACCCACAACATGAAGGATTATGTTCGCGAGCACAAGATCACCGACATCCTCTTTGCCAACAATATCTTCCAGGCATGCGGAGGCCGCTATCGTGCCTACGAGTTCTTCCTGACCATGGAGGAAGGCTGCAAGGACAATCCCAGTACCGCCTTCTACAAGAACCGTGCCAAGGACACAATACAGGTACATTCTGATACCGTCATGCCACAGAAGAAGGACACTGTATTGGAACAGGAATACGTTGAAATCCCAGCAAATGTTGTGGATACTGTGAAAAACGATATACCGTCAAGCAATGATGAAGAGCAATTGCCTATTACTCCAGAGCAAGAGCCTCAAAGTCCACCTTCTTGCTAAGAAGGTAACATGGCGTTTCTATGTTGGGGCATGATAGCTGTTCCGCTTGCAAACTTCTTAGGATTTTATAGGAAACGAAGATAATGTTAGGTGGAACCTAAAATGGTCCTCCCGAGGACCGACTTGAAAGAACCGGGAACTCTCGCCTCGGTCCTCCCGAGGACCGACTATTGACTTCATGAGCCCCCAAAATGGATGAAACTATGATTGTCCAGTTCCGTTTTGTCTTAGGTGGTATAGGAAGCGGCGGAGATACAATATGCCCACCAAAGTGAGACCAAAGGGGAAACCCCACCAGATGCCTACGGCACCACCGTCCAGGATGATACCGAAAAGGTAACTGAGCGGTATGGTTACAAGGCCGAAGCTGATGAAGGAGTATTTCATGAGCTTCTTCACGTCGCCTATGCCACGAAGGGCATTCACGTAGCACGTCTGCATGCCATCGCCAACCTGATAGAATATCATTGGCCATACCATGGACACCACGGTGGAGGAGATGGCGGCAAACAGGATGGGGTCGTCGTTGGAAACGAACACACCGGTTATCTGCCTGCGGAAAATGAATACCAGCGTTGTGGCCACAATGCCAATTGCAACCATCAGATGATAGCCGGCATGGGCAGAGAAGCGTATGCCCCTCCATCCGCCAAGACCATGATAATGAGCCACACGGATGGACACGGCGGAACCGATGCCTATGTAGAACATGTATATAAACGAGGAGACCTGCCACCCAACCTGATGGGCAGACAGGGCTGAGGTGGCATCCCACGATATGCCTCCACGGCCAAGTGCGAGGGCTACGCCCGAGAACGCCGCCAGCTCTATGGTCAATTGCAGGGCTATGGGCCATCCCAGACGGTTGTGGGTAAGGAGCGACTCGCGTGTTATGACCGCCGTTTTCCATAGAGAGCGATAGATGGAATAACGCTTGGCCATGAGGAAGCATCCGGCGTAGAGGACAAGCATGAACAGGCGGCTGCTTGCTGTTGCCCATGCCGCACCGCTGATGCCCATTTCGGGAAAACCGAGATTGCCGAAGATGAGTATCCAGTTCCATACGATATTCCACAGATTGCCCGCCAGGACTATCCACATGGTGGTACGTGTGTCCGTGAGGCAATCGTAGAAGTTCTTCATGCCATAGCACACGTTCATGACCAGTAGCGAAGGGATGAGGATAAGCAGGTACTTGCGTATGAGAGGAAGCAAGGCTGTTTCCAATCCCATGAGGGGCAGGGCGGCATAGCATGCATACATGAGCAGGCACACGAAGATGCCCTGAACGATATCGGCAAAGAGCGAAGACTTCAGTTCGCTGGCTATATCCTGATGCTTGCGCTGGCTATATAGTTTGCCTATGGTGGGCACCGCCGCCATGCAGAAACCCATGCCCAAGAGCTGTGCCATGATAAGGAGGGAGTTGGCAAAACCTGCCGCCGCCAGTTCCTGTGGTGAATGCTGGCCAAGCATGAGCGTATCGGCCATGCCCTGCAGGGTAAAGCCCACTTGTGCCACCGTGATGGGAAGCCCCAGTTTAAGCAGATGACGGTATTCTCCTATGTAGTTGGTCTTTTCCATTATTAAATGCGTAGTATCTGTGCTATGCTTTTATGCTATGTCAATGAATTTTCGTATCATGCCTGGTGTCATGCCACGGCGCAGGGCATAGTCGGCCAGCTGGTCCTCGCCGATGGTGCCAACCTTGAAGTGCCGGCACTGGGGATGAGAAATCATAAATCCCGTGGTGCTGGCATGCGGTATCATTGCCCCGTTCTCGGTGAGGCTGATGCCCAACGAGGGGAAGTCCAGCAGGGAGGAGAGCACGAAATTGATGCTCTGGTCGGGTAGGGAAGGGTAGCCCACGGCAGGTCGCTTGCCACGGTAATGTTCGGCAAACATTTCCCTGGGAGTAAGATTCTCGTCTGGGGCATAAGCCCAAATGTCCTTGCGTACAATCTCGTGCCCGCGTTCTGCCGATGCCTCGGCAAGCCGGTCGGCAAGTGTCTGTTCGAGCAAGCCATCAACTTGGAAAGGCACGGTGGAGGCAAAGATGCCTATCGTTTCTGCCCTCATGGAAACGGGAGGCAGGAAATCGGCAAGGCAAAGGTAGGGCGGCTTTTGCTGGCGAAGGAGCGGAAGGATGAATTTGTCCTCTTCGTACTTATCTCCATATAGGACAATGTCATCATCCACGGAGTGTGCCCTGAACAAACGTACACGAAAGCATGTATGCCTGTGCTCCTCTGCCCAACGGGCAAGCATCGTGTCTGCCTCCCTACGAACGTCCTCCCCCTGCTGGGCATTCACTCCCCAGGCATGGTAGAAGTACACCCAATTGATATAGGGTATGAGTTCTTCGATGGTGAATTGCAGAGTTCTTGTCATTGCCTTGTCGCTGGTGTCGTATCGTGTCTGAAAACACGTCGTATTGTCTCGCCTCATTCGTCGTATTGTCTTGCCTCATTCGTCGTGAGACGATGGCTCTTTCATCGTGAGGCGATGCCCTTCGCCTCGTGAGGCGTTTATTCCTGTCCTATCATGGCAAGGAACTTGTCCTCGGAAACTATCCTCACGCCCAACTTTTCCGCCTTCTCCAGTTTGGAGGGTCCCATATTGTCGCCTGCCAGTATGAAACTGGTCTTGCCCGAAATGCTGCCAACGTTCTTTCCGCCGTGCTGCTCGATGATGCGCTTGTACTCATCGCGCGAATGGTGGGCAAATACACCGCTTATCACTATGCTCTGCCCCTGCAATGTGGTGCTATGAGCAGAGAGCTGTTCCTCGGAGAGAGTGAATTGCAAGCCTGCCTCTTTGAGCCTCTCGATGAGGGCACGGTTTTCCTCGGAAGCGAAGTAATTGATGAGGCTTTCCGCTATGACCTTGCCTATGCCATCTGTTTCCAGAAGTTGTTCGGCGGTGGCAGACATTAGCGTGTCAATGTTCTTGAACTTGCGTGCCAGGGTCTTGGCCGCTATCTCGCCCACAAACCTTATGCCAAGGGCAAAGAGCACCCTTTCAAACGGTACCTCCACGCTTCGTGCCACGCTATCCGCCACCTTCTTGTCATGCGTGATACGGTAGAAGTCGGACACATCATGGAGCATGCCATTGCGATAGTACTGTTGTATAAGTTCGGGGCCTACGAGGTTGATATTCATTGCCTTGCGTGAAACGAAGTGCTCCAGGCGTCCTATTATCTGCGGAGCACAATGCAGGTCGTTGGGGCAATAGTGTGATGCCTCTTCCTGTGCACGTACCAATGGCGTGCCGCACACAGGGCATCGCTGGATGAAGCGGATGGCTGCAGACCCCTCCCCAACCCTCCCACAAGGGGAGGGAGTATAATGTACTGTTTGGTGTGGGCACAAGTCGGTTGTTCCTGACTGTCCCCCTGAGACAGGGGCGACGAGCGAAGCGGAGGGGGTGGATAGTTTTCCGTTCATTAAAGCGGAGGGTGGCTGCTCTCCCCCTTGCTGATGTTCTGCTGATGTGGGCACAAGTCGGTTGTAATCACTCCCCTCCCTTGTGGAGGGGTAAGGGGGAGGGTCCGCTGGTCCGAGGGTCTTCTTTCCCACTATCTTGGGGATAATCTCTCCACCTTTTTCTATTAGGACATGGTCGCCTATGTGCAGGTCGAGGGTATCCATCACGTCGGCATTGTGCAGGGTGGCACGGTGTACCATGGTGCCAGACAGGAGCACAGAATCCATATTGGCAACAGGAGTGACCACGCCGGTACGGCCAACCTGGAACGTTACCTCGCGCAAGATGGTGCTGGCCTGTTCTGCCTGGAACTTGTAGGCAATGGCCCAACGGGGTGATTTCGCCGTCATACCCAAAGCCTTCTGCTGGGCAAGGGAGTTGACCTTGATGACAATGCCGTCCGTAGCCACGGGAAGTTCCTTGCGATGCACATCCCAGTAGTTGATGTATTCCCAAAGTTCCTCCAGAGTATTGCACAACTTCATGTCCCTGCTCACCTGGAAGCCCCACGAGCGTGCCGATTCCATGTTCTCGTAGTGTCCCGTGGCAGGAATGTCTTCTCCTAACAGATAGTACAAATAGGCATCCAAGCCCCGTCGGCTCACCACCTTCGGGTCCTTGCTTTTCAGCGTGCCCGATGCTGCATTGCGAGGATTGGCAAAAAGGTCCTCGCCAGCCTGTTGGCGCTCTTCGTTCAAACGCTCGAAACTTTGCCAGGGCATGAGCACCTCGCCACGTATCTCGAACTCCTCTGGAATATCCTCCCGGCTGGAGTCAAGCACAAGGGGTATGGAACGGATGGTGCGCACGTTGGCCGTAACGTCGTCGCCCTGAATGCCATCGCCACGCGTAACGGCCTGTACCAGTTGCCCCTGCTTGTAGTGCAGGGAGATGGAAAGTCCGTCGTACTTCAACTCGGCACACACCTGAAAAGGCTGGCCATGAAGTCCGTCGGAGACACGCTGATAGAACTCGCGCACCTCCTCCAGATTGTAGGTATTTGCCAGAGAAAGCATCGGGCGGCGGTGAGGCACCGTCTGGAATTCGTCGTTCAGGTCGCTGCCCACACGCTGGGTGGGGGAATTGGGGTCGGACATGTCTGGATACCTCTCCTCCAATGTCTGCAAAAGGTGCATCATCTCGTCGAATTCCTTGTCCGAGATGACTGGGGCATTGAGTACATAGTAGTTATAATTATGCCGGTGCAGCTGCTTCCTCAGGCTCAGTATGCTCTCTCTTTCGTTCATGTGCTTTGTTAATTTATATGCAAATGTACTAAAAAAGGAGCACACCCGCCCGTTATATCGTGAAAAAGTTGTATTTTTGTGCCCAAATTAATATAGAATGGTGTATTCCGCATAAGCACATTTAACGAGGGATATGCCACCCAAAGAAACAAGCATGGCTCAAAATAAATTCAAGGGCTTGGGAGTAGCACTCGTAACGCCCTTCAATTCTGACGGAAGTATTGACTGGGACGCCTTGTTCCGTCTGGTGGAATACCAGATTTCACGCGGCATAGATTTCCTGTGCGTGATGGGAACAACGGCAGAGACCCCCACATTGACATCTGATGAAAAGAAACGCATCCGCGAGGAGATAGTACAGCGTGTGGCAGGTCGTGTGCCCATCCTGCTCGGTTGCGGCGGCAACAGTACTGCCGCCGTGGTGCAGGAACTGAAGACCGGCGACTTTACCGGCATCGACGGCATTCTCAGCGTCTGCCCCTATTACAACAAGCCTTCCCAGGAAGGCATATACCAGCACTTTGCCGCCATTGCCAAGGCAAGTCCCGTACCCGTGGTGCTCTACAATGTGCCTGGCCGTACAGGTGTGAACATGGCGGTGGAGACCACATTGCGACTGGCACGCGAGTTTGACAACGTGGTTGCTATCAAGGAGGCATCTGGCAACATCAGCCAGATGGACGAGGTAATCAAGAACAAGCCTCAGGATTTTGACGTGATCAGTGGCGACGACGGCATCACATTCCCCCTCATCACTCTGGGTGCCGTGGGTGTTATTAGTGTTATTGGCAATGCTCTTCCTTATGAGTTCAGCCGCATGGTTCGCTTGGCTCTGCGCGGAGAGTATCCTCAGGCACTGGAGATACACCACCGATTTACGGAACTTTTCAAACTGCTCTTCGTGGACGGCAATCCCGCCGGTGTGAAGGCTCTGCTCAGCGAAATGGGCCTCATCCAGAACGAACTTCGTCTGCCCCTCGTTCCTGCTCGCCTTGGTACGGAGAAGCGCATCTCCGAACTGGCCACAGAACTGGGCATAAGGATATAACAATTTGCATATAAACAAACCAACCTCAATATTATGCTTACAATCAATTCATACGAAGAGTTTGCTGCCTATGAGGGCAAGGAACTTGGCGTTAGCGAATGGGTGCTGATATCCCAGGAGAGAATAAACCAGTTTGCCGATGCCACGGACGACCACCAGTGGATTCATGTGGACGAGGAGAAGTGCAAGGCTGAAAGCCCCTTCGGGCAAACCATAGCACATGGTTATTTGACCCTGAGCATGATTCCCCTGATGTGGAATCAGATTATAGAGGTGAACAATTTGGAGCGCATGATGAACTATGGCATGAAGGACATGCGCTTTGGTCAGCCCGTCCTTTCCGGCCAGAGCATCCGTATGAAGGTTTCCCTTGATGAAATTCAGAACCTGCGTGGTGCTATCAAGACCAATGTAAAGTTTGTCATCGAGATACAGGAAAGCGGCAAGAAAGCCGTGGAAGGCATTGCCACTTTCATCTATTATTTCAAAAAGTAAAAACAACATAAGGCAATGCATCCGTAAGGGTGCATTGTTTCTTTATTCAGGAAGGTTTGTACATTATCATGAGATTTATCGCCACTTGTCTTTTTGTTGTGTCCATGCTTTGCACCACAAGCATGAAGGCGCAGGTGTCTAATATCCGTCAGGATTTTATCAACTTCGGCTTCCCCAGATACGAGCATTGCTCCATGAAGATCCTTCCAGGGGCAAAGGTGAAGTTTCAAGACCTTGAACCTGCCATATCCAAGGCAAAGCACTATATCCACATCGAATACTACAAGTGGTACAATGACAGTATAGGCCGGCACATGTTGGACGAACTTGTAAAGGCTGCCCAAAGGGGAGTGAAGGTGCGCATACTCTACGATGCCTTTGGATGTAGCGGCGAGGAGCCTGATGTCAATGATGACTTTATTGCTCATTATCGCTCATTGGGACTTGACCTTGTGGGATGGGACCCCATGCGTTTTCCTTACATAAACCATGCTCTGCACCGTCTGCATCGCAAAATGGTGGTTATAGACGGACGTATGGTGTACACGGGAGGCTTGAACATCGCCGACTACTACATACATGGAAAACCTGAGATCGGCAAATGGGCAGATATGCATGCCAGGTTGGAAGGTCCTATAGTGGATGAGTATCAGCGCCTTTTTGCCGACATGTGGTACAAGGAAACGGGCGAGTATCTGGATTCTCTGGCATACCGTAGTCCAGAGGCGCACCTGTACGATAAATTAAAAGAAGGATATGAGGCCTTTGTGGTGGATCGCGAGCCTGGCAAGAAGAGTGCACGTATCAGACAAAGTTACATCTCCTGTCTGGACAATGCACAGGAGCGAGTGCGTATCATCAATCCATATGTAATCTTTGTGAGCAGTGTGCGCAAGGCCCTTCGCCGATGCATTGAGCGTGGTGTGGAGGTGGAAATACTGCTCGGACACAAGGGGGACAACCTTATAAGCGAAGTAAGTACTGCACGCGAGATTTACAACCTTGCCCGCCGTGGCGCCAAGGTGTGGCTCTGCAAGGAATGTTTCCATCACGACAAGGTAATGATTGTGGACGATGAACTTTGCACCGTTGGCACCGCCAATCTGGATGCACGTTCACTGAGTTTTGACTACGAGGTGAATGCCTATTTCTTCTCACCGGAATATTGTCGCTATCTCAACGAATACTTCAACCTCCATATGCGTACTGCTGTAATGCTGACTGAAGACAATTGGAAGGAACTTTATCCTCGTGCCAAGCGTCGTTTGGGATGGTGGACAAAGGGCATACGTGGCATACTGTAACGTATTGCTCCGATGCTTGACTATACCTTATATATAATATATATACATCTGTACAAACTCGAATACGCATTCTTTTGGTATGAATAACACAATAGTTGACTTGCTCAAGGGCTGGGGAGTGAATCCCGACTCCATGTATTGGCTATATTGGTGCTTTGTGGTACTGACTCTTGTCATTATAATATATCTGGTGAACCTGCTTTGCAACCGTGGCATTATACCATTGGTGAGAAAACTTCGCGAGGGGACACGCTCCAAGTGGGACGACATCTTGCTAAATGACGTTGTGCTGAAGGACATCACACGATTGTTCCCGCCAATCATTATCACATCACTTCTGCCTCTGGCATTCTCGGAAGGCAACCTCGTGCTGGAGTTCCTGTTGAAGGTGAACACCATATACATGATTGTGGTCGTTGCCAAACTTTTGTGTTCCTTCCTTAACTCCCTCTACAATCTCTCCAACAACCACGACAAGCTCAAGAGCCATCCCTTGAAGGGTATATACCAGATGCTGAAGATTGTTGTCATTTGCGTGGCCCTCATCATTATTGTCAGCATCCTCATTAACAGGAATCCGGAATACATCCTTACTGCCCTCGGTGCCTCGGCAGCAGTGCTGATGCTTGTCTTCAAGGACATGATCATGGGACTGGTGGCAGGTGTGCAGCTTTCTGCCAACGACATGCTACGTCCGGGCGACTGGATTTCCATGCCCAAATACGGTGCGGACGGTGATGTCATAGAGGTGACACTTACCACCGTGAAGGTGCAAAACTGGGACAAGACCATCACCACCATACCTCCCTATGCCCTCATCAGCGACTCTTTCCAGAACTGGCGAGGCATGAAAGATTGTGGAGGTCGTCGTGTAAAGCGTGCCGTCTACATAGACATGCGTTCCATAACCTTTTGCACCAAGGAACAACACAAGGAGTTCTCCAAACAAGGTTGGTTGGATGGGGTAGAGCGTGAGGACAAGTTCGTGGTGAACCTGCATGTCTTCCGCAACTACCTGGAAAACTACCTGCGCCATCATCCCCGTGTGAGCAAGCGCCTTACTATTATGGTGCGCCAATTGCAACCCACGGCTCAAGGTCTTCCTTTGGAACTATACTTCTTCTCTGACGGCACCGAATGGGTGCCATACGAACATCTCCAGGCAGAAATCTTTGAGCATGTCTTTGCCATGCTTCCAACTTTTGGCCTCCGTGTCTTCCAATCGCCAATGGGCATAGATTTCAACGGTGGGCATATAGGTGTGGAGCAGTAATGCTCTGCCCAAATGGAAGGTTCGTTGAAAGCAATTTATATAGGTATATCAATGAGAAAGCAACTTGTCATATTCGACTTGGACGGAACTCTGCTCAATACCATAGCCGACATAGCCATGGCTGTCAATCACGCTTTGTCTGCCTTGGGGTATCCCACGTATAGTGAAGAGGTTGTAAAGAGTTTTGTGGGCAATGGTGTAAGCAAGTTGTTGGAGAGGGCCTTGCCTGAAGACAAGCGCACAGAGGAGAATGTTTCCCTGCTAAGAAAGCATTTTACGGAATACTACGACAAGCATAATGCGGACTTCAGCTCACCATATCCTGGCATCCTATCCCTTTTGTTGCATTTGCAAGGGAATAAGGTCATGCTGGCCGTAGCATCCAATAAATACCAACAAGCCACAGAGAAACTCGTTGCCCACTATTTTCCAGGCATAGACTTTATTCGTGTTCTTGGTCAGCGTCCGGATGTCCCCGTAAAACCATCACCCGAGATAGTACATGAAATCATCTCTGCTGTCAACGTATGCAAGGAGTCCGTACTGTATGTTGGTGACTCTGCTGTAGACATGCAAACTGCCAGCAATGCAGGCATTGATGCCATTGGAGTTTCCTGGGGCTTCCGTCCCCGTGCCGAACTGGAAGCATACGCACCACTTGCCATCGTAGACGATGCTTCGCTCATCATAAAGTATCTTTAAAACCCAATCGGTCATTAGTGCATAACAGCCTAATGACCGATTGGAGTTTTAATACAGAGGATTGTTCAGTTTTTCTTGGCAAACGCCTTGCCCATTAGTTCAACGCCAGTTACAAGCAGGAATCCCACAAAGGCAAAGATTATAGCACCCATGTAGTGCATGTCCACCTGTTCTATAGGAATCAGGCAGAGAGCATCTTCGGGCATTTCTTGGAACTGTGAAGCCTTTATGGCATCCATATTGCTCCAAGGCCACACCTTGACCAGCGAACCTATAATGAATCCTGCCATCACCAGAAGGGTTTGCTTGTGGAACTTGCCAAGTAACCAGTGCAGAAACTTGGAGAAGGAGATTATGCCGGTAGCGGCTCCGGCTCCGAATACGACTATGACGGGAAGTGTGGTACTAAAGTCTCCGGCAGTTAGGCGTGTTATGGTCTCCATTATGTATTCGTACTTACCGAGTATCAGGAGGATGAAACTACCTGATATACCAGGGAGAATCATAGCACAGATTGCTATGGCGCCGCTCAGGAAAATGAACCAGAGGTCGTTTGGTGTCTCGGTAGGGGATAGGGTGCATACCGTTACTCCAAGGATAATTCCCAGTATTGTCATTACTACGGACAGAATGTCCCATCCCTTGATGCTTCGAAGTATGAACATGGACGAGGCAACAATGAGCCCAAAGAAGAATGCCCACGTTTCAATTGGATGGTTGTTCAGAAGGTAGAGCATAAGTTTTGCCAACGTGAGTACACTGAGCAATATGCCACTACCTACGGAAGCGAGAAAGGTACCGTTGATGTGTTTCCAGAAGTTTACGACCTTGCCCGTCAGTAGAAGACGCACGGCTGTTGCGTCAAAAGAGTTGATAGAGCCTACAAGTTCCTCAAAGATACCTGTCATGAATGCTATGGTTCCTCCGCTTACTCCTGGTATTACGTCTGCTGCTCCCATGGCAGAACCCTTGATGGCGAGCATGAAACACTCTTTAATGGTTCTCATATTTGTTATGTTTTGTATTAAAGTTTATTTTGGGGTTATGTTATTTTATTATCTGTTGCACAGTTGCTTGAAGTCGCAATACTTGCATGCGTCCAGTTTGCCGGTGCGGCAGAAGGGCAGGGTGGGTGAGAAGATTTCCTTGATCACCTCGTGCAGCTCCTTCACAAACTCACCCTCGTACAGGGCGATGTCCTCCACGGGGCCTATGGGCACGTTGGGGTTGTTGTTCCTGCCGTTCTCTGAACCCACCGTCAGCGTGGGGTCGTAGTCGGGAGCGCCTGCCTTGGCGGTGTAGAACAGCACAGGTTTTATGGGCATGGCAGGTTGCTTCTTGTACTTTGTTGCCAGGGCATAGAGGAAGGTCTGGAAGTAGTATCCTGCATGGGTGTTGTCTCGTGTGAAGATGGCATTGAAGTTAGTTGCCGTATTCTCGTGCGCACCGGTCTTGTAGTCAAGTATGCGCAGGTACGGGTTGCCCTTCTCGTCACGCAGCATGTCCATGCGGTCAACACGTCCTCCGGTCAGCACGGACACCTTCTGCCCGTCCACATCCACATCCATCTGCATGTTCACGTCCTCCTCCATGGCCTCCATCGTGATGGGGGCATGGCACTCATCCCATCTCAGCAGGTTCATCAGGTATCGCTCCACCACGCCACGTATCAGTATGTTCTCTCCACGGAATTCCGTTATTCCGGCATCTGCCAGGAACTGCTCGTCTATTATCTTCTGCAGGCGGCTGCCCTTGTCCGTGGTGTATGCCGACAGGTGTTCCCTGGTTATCACGTTGCTGCCAGTGTGCGACATTATCTCCTTGTACACCCTCTCTGCCGAGTTGTGGAATATGGTACCCATCAGGCGTGCGTCGATGCCATCCTCGGGATCGGGTTCCACGCGAATGCCGCATACGCTGGACAGATAGAACTTCATGGGGCAATCCAGATAGCGGTTTATGCTTGAAGGGCTCAAGGGGCGTGCCTCGGGATTCGTGTTCAGGTCGTACTTCTCGTGCAAGGCCTGCATTATAGCATCGTCCTTGGGTATGGTGTCCAGCGATGTGAACATGCACTCCTGTTCCGCCTCCAGGCGAAGGCAACGGATGGGTATGTCCGTCTCTGCCTGCAACTGGCGCAGGAAACGGCTCATCTCGTGCCGCACGTTGCCCGAGGAGTTCTCGTTGTAGATGAAAGTAACGTGCTCTGCCCTTTGTATCAGACGGTAGAAGTAGTAGGCAAACACCGCTATGCGATGCCTCACCGTGGTAAGTCCGAATCCCACCCTCAGCGTATAAGGTATCAGCGAGTTGTCCGCTCCGCTCTTGGGCAGGAAGCCTTCGCCCACGTTCAGCATCAGCAGGTTGCGGAAGTCCAGGCAGCGCGTCTCCAGCACACCCATTATCTGCAGGCCCTGTGCCGGTTCTCCGTGGAAGGGTATGCTCTGGCTGCCCAATATGCGTCGCAGAAGCCGGCGCAGGGTGGTGGGGTTCAGTTGCAAGGCAGGCTGTGTCTCCGTGGCAATGTCATGGAACTGGCGCAAGGTGCGATGCGTCTGGAACAGGCTCTCCACCATCAGCACATCGTCAAACAGGTTCTCGTCCTGCATCTTGCCAGCCAGGGACGATACTATGCCCAAAAGGTATGCCACCAGTGCCGGTATGTCCGAGGAGTCAATCCTCTCTTCCCACCGTACATCCTCCATGTACTTGAAGTAGGGATGGTATTTCACCGTTCTCAGGAAGGGCAGACGGAACCTCTTTCTGCCCTCGTCCCAACCCTCCGTCTGCAATGCTATAAGGGCAAGTATCAGGCTGTGGATGGGTGTGCCTGTCAGGGAATAGCCCATGGTGATGTTCACGTCGGAAGGAGTTCCCTCTTTCTTTTCCTCTTCCTTTTCTTCCTCTTTCTTGTCTTCCGTATCTGCCTCGTTATCAGGTATGGCATGCAGGACGGGCTGAAGTTGCTGTTCATCGCACAGCACCAGTGCCGTCTCTCTCTCCTCCAGGGTTAGATGCTCTTTCAACCACTCAGGTATGTATCGAGTGGCACTGCTATCCGTACTGGTGGAGATGAAGGTTACCTCCCCCTTGTGGCGCAGGTTGTTGTAGATGCCCGTGCGTGCCAGGGCATTGGGGAAATGGAGCAGGTTTTCGCGTATGAAGTCGCCAGCCTCAAAGGCACGGTTCTCCATGTACATCACGTCGAAGTCCCAATAGAATAGCGCCCTGCCACGGTCGTGCAGATACGACATCAGTTTCTTCTCCGTTTCGCTCAGCATGTTGAAGCCCACGAAGCAATACATCGTATCGTCGTCCAGCAGGTGAAGAATTTCCTTGTCCTCCACCGCCTTGCGCTCTAGTGCACCCTGATAGGGCTGTGTGCCCTCGGGCATTGTGTCCTTCAGCTGGTGGTACAGTTGTGGCATTATGCTCCAGAGTTCCGAGAAGCGCTCCTGCAAGCGAGTCCTGTGCTCAGTCTGGAAACTGCCGAAGAACTGTTCCAGGGCCTCGCGCTGGTTGTCTGTCAGGAAGTCCAGGCTCTCCATGTCGCCCAGTTCCTTGGCATTGAGGAAAAGCGCATCGGCGTTCACCAGATGCTTGTCTATGTCGTCGAAGTCGGAAAGCATTATCTCGCCCCATCCCCAGAACATGTCCAGCGACTCCGCCTTGTCGCCCATCAGCACCTTATATATATTATATAGGGTGCACACGGCAGGTATGGGTTCCATCACGTTGTCGCCCGTTATGCGGCCGAACAGTTCCCCTATGGTTGCATACTGCGGAGCCCACATGGGCGTGTCCGCCAGAGCCAGGAACTCCTCGTTCATGAACAGTCGTGCACGCTTGTTGGGGAACACCACCGCCACCTTGGTCATATCCTTGCCGAAACGCACCATCAGGTCCTTTGCCACGCTGGCCAGGAAGGTCGTTTCGCTCCAGTTGTCTATTTTGCTTGTCTCCATTGTCTTGTCTCCTCCCTACACTTCTTCTGTTCTGCCCAGTTTCACGTACCACAGGTAGCCCTTCACCGTGTGCCCGGGGTATAGTTTGCGGAGCAGGCGCATGTAGTTGTTCACCTGTCCCTTGTAGTCGTCGTCTTCGTCGCCGAACTTATAGTCGATTACCGTTATCCGTCCGTCTTTCA
The DNA here is from genome assembly GCA_045659645.1 of Bacteroidaceae bacterium. Lineage (GTDB taxonomy): Bacteria > Bacteroidota > Bacteroidia > Bacteroidales > Bacteroidaceae > Physcousia. The sequence goes on from JAZRCG010000004.1 coordinate 45,119, forward strand.
TTACTATGCGGTCAGGGCGCTGGTCGCGCTTGTTCCGCTTGCGAGCCGTGGGATCCAGTATCTCGCACTCGGCAAAGACATGGTTATCGGGGGCGAACCACGAAGCCACCAGGCCGTTGTCCTCCATCTGTTGCAGGTAGCCCGCCAGTTCCTTGCATTGCTCCTCGGAGAGCAATCTCGCCATCTGGTTGCGCCTCAGTGTCTGCTCCACGTCCTGCGCATCCCTTATCTGCTCCATCACATGGTGGTACAGCACACCCAGCGAGCGAGCCTCATCGCTCTGTCCGAACATCTCCTTTGCCTCGTTGCTCTGTCGGAAGTTCAGACGCGCCTTGTAGCTCTGCATCTTCACTATGTGCGCCTTGAAGTCGGGCTGCATGCGGTTGTCGCTTGCCTTCTCCTTCTTCACCGTCACGATGGGTTCTCCCTCCTCGCCGTGCCACACACCGTCGGTGTAGTTGCCGCTGGGGTTCAGGCAATCGTTCAGCAGGTTGCCCACCATCTGTGTCTCCGTCAAACTCTTGCCGTTGTGCACGCCCCAGATGTACATGTTGCACGAGGCACGTGTCAGTGCCACGTACAGCGCGTTCAGTTCGTCCACACGGCTTTGCAGATGCTCCTCGTCGTATCGCCCCTGGTAGAATGACTTTGCCATCACCCCGGTCTTTGCCACCGGCATCCTGCCCAGTGTGTTGTACTCCTCGTGTCCGTCCTCCGCCTCGCACCACAGGGTGTCACCCATGTCCTTTTCCAGGTTCCAGTCGCAATGCGGAAGCAGTACGGTGTGGAACTCCAGACCTTTGGACTTGTGTATGGTTAGCACCCTTATGCCCTCCTGTTTGCCCGAGGGGATGGCCTGCTTGCACAGCACATTGTCCCATTCGGCAAGGAAGGAATGCAGGTCGTTGGGGTTGTCCTTCAAATAGTTCTGCACAGCATCCAGGAAGGCATAGTGATAGGCCTCCTGCTCGGCGAGCACTTTCAGGTCGAGCCTGCGGTAGAGTTCCTCCACCAGTTCGTACAGAGGCATCTGCTTCAGCCTCTGCCTTTCCTCCACCAGAAATTCGGGCAACATGTCCAGTGCATTGGTGCGCATGATGCTGTCCATGGGCATGTCCGCCCTCTTCACCCTCTGCATGTAGTGCATCAGGAACAGGTGGTAGGGCAGTGGCTTTGTCTCGTAGTCATCTATCAGCAAGCGCATGGCCGACACCAGTATCGTGGCTATGGAACTGTTGCCCAGCAGGTATGCCTCGTCGCTGGCTATGCGTATGCCCTCGGGAGCATGCTGGTCGAAATACTCCAGTATGGAGGTGGCATTGTTGTTCTTTCGGAGCAGTATGGCCATCTTTTCCAGCGGCAGACCAGCCTCGTGCAAGGTGCATATCTGCTTTAGCATGTCGCCATACATCCAATCCTGCTCCTCCTCGCTGGTGAGTACAGGGTGGCCGTTGGTCTTCGTGCCCTTTATGCGCAGTGTGACGCTCCAGAAGCCCTTGGGGTTCTTGGCCTTGCCTGGCGAGGTCTTCTGCTCCACATCGGCATATATGCCGTCTTTGCCACCTATGCTGAACCTTGCATCCGGGGCAATGCTGTCCAGCAGAAGTGCCGCCTGTGGGAAGAGGCGGTTGTTGAAGTCTATTATACGGTGTTCGCTACGGTAGTTTGTGTCCAGCGTTTCTGTCCTCGGGTTCCACGTGTCCATGCTCTCGGCCAATCCGCTCAGCAGGCTCCATTCTCCACCACGCCAGCGATATATGCTCTGCTTTATGTCGCCCACTATCAGGTCCGTACCTCCCAGTGCCTGGTTCTCAAACAGAAGCACACGGAAGTTGTTCCATTGCAGACGGCTCGTATCCTGGAACTCGTCTATCATTATGTTCCTCAGCACAGTGCCTATTTTCTCGAACACGAAGGGGTTGTCCTGTCCGTCTATCAAGCGCGAGAGCAGGGTAGGGGTGCGCGACAGGGGGAATGTCTCCCTCTCCTCATTTATGTCCCTCACTATCTCGTCTATGCGCGAGAGCAGTTGCAGCTGGTTGGTATAGTTCCTTGCCAACTTGGCGGTATTGAACTTGCGTGTCAGTTCCTCCTCCTCGCCCAGGAACTTCTGGAACCTGTCGCTCAGGGCATTCATCAACGAGCACGCCCCGGCATCGTCCTTGTACTTCTTCAGCAGCAGAGCGCTTCCGTCCACCAGGAATTCCTGGAAGATTTTACCCTTTGCCACATCCTTGGGATCCTTGTCATCCAGCAGTCTTTGCAGATATGTGGCAGGTGCAGGCATCTTCTTGCCCACCATCTCCGGCTGGCATGTGCTCAGCACGTCCCTTAGCATGTTCTGTGCCAGCACCTTTACATCCTGCTGAGCCTCGTCCATCACGCGCTTCATCTCGGTGCGGAACTCCCTCACCTTCCTGTAGTCCGAAATGATATTGCGCTCCTCGGTGCTCCTTTGCAGGAAGTCCTCCTGGAAGATGCACTTTGCAAAGTCCTTTATGGCTGCCTGTATGTTCCAACGGCCATTCTCGTCCAGTTCGTCCGTCACGTACTGCACCACTATCTTTCTCAGTGCCTCGTCCAGGTCCAGCGAGTCTATCATGCGGTCCACGGCCAGTTCCAGCAGTTCTCCGTCCTTCAGGTCCACCTGCAATTTCGAACTCTGTCCCAGTTCCCTTGCCAGCGACCTCAGCACGCTCTGGAAGAAACTGTCTATCGTCTCCACCCGGAAGTTGCTGTAGTCGTGCAGTATCATGGTCAGCGCCTCACCGCTTCGCTCGCGCAACTGCTCCACGCTCATGTCTGTACCCTCACCATGGAGTTTCTCCATCAGTTTCCCCACATAGTCCTCGCTGCTGGGCAGCGCCTTCCATATTCCATAGAGATGTTGCAGTATGCGGTCCTTCATCTCTGCCGTCGCCTTGTTGGTGAATGTCACCGCCAGCGTATGCCTGTATTCCTCCTCGGCCTGTGGTCGCACCATCAGGTAGATGTACTCCACGGTCAGCGTAAACGTCTTTCCGCTACCAGCCGAAGCCTTGTATATGTTCAGTGTGGAATTCATGCCTATTGTCTATTGTTTCTGCCCACAAAGATACTCTTTTCTTGGCAGAAAAGCAAATCTGAAACGAAATAGAAATATCAATGCTCCGTTAATCAGATGTCTTGCAGTTAATCCCTTATGTCTATGCTCTAGATATGCGCCAGCCTGTCATATACGGCTAAAAAGTAAAGTGTTTATTAATGGGGTAGCTCCTAAAAATGCACTATTGCTTGTGGAAATCTATCAAAAATCACCACATTCCCACAGCATATAAGCTACTTTTTAAATTTGTACTTAATAAAACGACGAAGTGCAACTATACAAAAATGTT
>JAZRCG010000005.1:0-16589 GCA_045659645.1 Bacteroidaceae bacterium
CCCTGGGCACTCCCTTGTGAGCGAGGTGGTGAGGCAATTCGCCGATGTAGTTACGATTGTCTTCAGCTACGAATACTTTGTCTGAGTGCTTAAACATGTCCATATCTTTTCTTTTTCTTATTGGTTACATACATAATATAGAAACATTGGACAAAAAATTCAAAAATAGGGGTAACTTTTTTTCAAAAGCTACCCCAGTAAATGATGACATCAATCACGATCAATACTGTCTATCACATACTCGACATGGTATCAACTCTGTAGTAGCGTAGACATTATTGCATTATAAAATCTCCCCAATATTGTACACATAGGTTAAGCCCAAATTATAGGACGGATGTTTACCCAAACCTAACTCGGGAGTAAAGCATATCGCACCAGACTGAGAAAAACACCACATCACACGGCAGCCCATAACGCAACCCTTAGAACCCTGATTAACATAACCACCTGAATAGTAATCCTCTAAGGTTCCACGATCAAGGAACATATTATAATAACCTATTTGGGGAATCACAAGGAACGAATCACCACATGTGATAGCCCAACCTGCTTTCAAGCGCCAGTTAGAATTCTCTGGTACCTCAGGATACATACAATTAGTAGCAAACGAGCCTTCAAGCGAAGCACCCAACGAAGGGGTGAAGCCGCATTCAACATTTAATCCCAAAATTGTCGTACCCACAGAAAAAGACATAGAGTAGGCATAGGCGTACTTTGAAGCAGCATACATAATACCACCATCAAAATAAAGACTTACATCCCGGAAATAGCTACTATTAAACGAATATGTTTTATATGACGACGAAGTAGGATTATAAGAAGAGCTGGAAGAAGCGGATGAAGCGGATGAAGCATACGAGGAACTCGATGTAGAAAGCTTCCAGTTAACTCTATTTTCCTCCGTCTCGCTAATGCTGATGCTTCCGAATCCGTCAGCATATCCATCTTTCTTTAATCTCAACTGATGGTTACCGATGAGCACCTCGGGCTCAATCAACGGAGTATTACCTATCTCCTTGCCATCAAGATACACTGTAGCATCGACAGGGTCTGAATCTATCTCTAACGAGCCATAGATGGGGGTAGGGTGCTTGAGCTGTATTGAGCGCTCCTCCATATCTAAGATACTCACCTGCTCAGATATAGTGCGGTGAGAAGCCTTCTTTGTCTCCACCAAATAATCAGTGCCTACCTCTAAGCGGCCAACCCAGCGGCCTGTACCTTTCTTCTCATTATCAATCCAAATCTCGCTTTGCGCATCTGTTATGAGAGTCACATTGGCAAAATTGGGTTCCAACACCACCTGCAGAGGCGTGGTTTTGTTGTCCTCCACCACCACCTGTGCTTCGTAAGTCTTATACAAGCTCTTCACCACCTTTATGCGATGCGTACCGCTATTGAGGTTTTCGGTCTTGCAGGGCAGTTCGCCTATGCGCTTGTTGTCGATGTAGACATTTGCTCCATAAAACTCCTTGCTGCTATTAAAGTCAATCCAGCCGAACTTGGGAGTCAACACTATATCCTTCAGAGTTTTCTTCTCTGAGGTAACCTCTAACTTACCTGCTTCAGTATGATAGTTCTCGCACGACACACGATAGTCGTATGTACCATAGGGAAGTCCCTTAGTAGCCTTACCCTCAGCATTCACGTTCAGAGTTTCGCCGTTCAGTTCCACCACTGCATCGGTGGGCTTCACCGTGAATACGACAAACTGCTTATTCACCGTCTGCTTCACAATGGTCTCAACCTTTCCTGTCACCAATACCATTTCATAGGTGCGCGCCTCTTCAATGGGTATGGGGAAATAGTAGTCGCGCAACACGCCGAGTTGCGGATGCTGTATAGTTATTCGCTTAATACCTTTAGGCACATACACCCACACTTCGCCTATGCCCTGCTTTACTTTCACGATTCCCGTCATTCCGCCATCAAAAACGAAACCTAGCTCTGTGGTCTGTACCTTAATCAAAGCAGCAGTTTTTCCATTGAAGTCTTTTTCCATCGTGCCATGCGTATTTGCAGTGAGGTCTTTCTCCAAAGCCTTAAAATCAGACACGCTCATATTCTGCGCCGAAAGGGCAGATGTGCAACAACACACAATCAATAGCAAGAGGGTCTTATGTATCAACTTTATATCCATATCGTGTATTTATTTTGTTTTCGTTTAAGGTATTAATGGCGAACGAGGCGCAAGCCGCCGTTGTTGCCCCAGTTTTCGGGAGAGTCGTAGCCGCGGTAAGCTACACGACAGGCCTCCGCTTCACTACTCCAACTACCCCCACGAAGCGCGCGGTTAGAACCAGATGAGGGTCCCGTGGGGTTAGTCTGAGAATATGAGTGGTAACTACCAAACCAATCGGAGCACCATTCATACACATTACCACTCATATCGTAGATGCCCAGTTCGTTCGGTTGCTTAGTCTTGACTGCGTGTGTGCCGTCTGGAGAGTTATTTTCATACCAAGCCACATCACTAAGAGTATTGCTTCCGCTATACTTATACCCCTTGCTCTCACAACCACCACGAGCGGCATACTCCCACTCGGCTTCGGTGGGCAGGCAGAAGTGCTCGCCCGTCAAGGCATTGAGCTTACTGATGAATGCCTGACACTCGTCCCAGGTTACACATTCTACGGGGCGTTGCATGTTGCCAGTAGAGTACGAAGGATTGCTGCCCATCACCGCCTGCCAAAGAGCTTGGGTCACCTCGGTCTCACCAATAGCATAGTCGCTCAAGGTTACTTGATGTGTAGGAAATTCATCATCATAGACATCGCTACCTTGTTCGGAGGTAGCACCCATAGTGAAAGCACCTCCCTCAACCTTAATCATCTTGAAGGATACACCTCCCACTGTATAAATTTCGTCATTATCAGGTGTTTCTTCCTCAAACGGTGTCTCACTCTTCACTGGGCGGATGTAAAAATAATGTATAGAATTTTCCAAGAATGCCTCACGAGTTTCTTTTCTAAGAGAGGGCGAAAAATCACTGCCATCAAAGCCATTATAGTAATCATCCTCATTATTGACCGTGAACAGCCTCAAATCCCAATTACCTGTAGCATAGGGCATAGGTCCATAAACAGTCCGACCACTGTTATTGTGGTACCTAGTTGCGCTGGGGAAGAATATCTTATTTCCATTTGGCCCTTTCGCAGTTATTCCATATACTTCATTGCCATATGCGTTTATCATCACATCGCGAGTCCACTTGCACTTTTCCACAAGTTCACGCATCTCTGCCTCAGTGGGGATACGCCATCCTTCGCCCAAGTCTATATAGGCGAGGTCAGTAATGTCAGAAAAATCATTTTCTGCAGCCTCGAAAAGAGTTCCATCCTCTTCGGGGTATGTAGCCCCCATGTTACACCAAGCCCAATCGACCGATAGGCCAAGGTCTACGGCATAAAATTCGGGGGACTCGGGAGCTTCTTCGCCACAACCGACAAGCACTGTACCCACCCAAACAAGCAATGCCAAAGCGGCATACTTGCCTGACGCATAAAATTTGTTTAAACAATTCTTCATTTTGTATATTCGTTTGTTCTTCCTCAGCTTAAAATAAACCCAAAAACATGTATCAAAAACCACATAACATGGAAAATACGCGAAGATAGGCAAAAAAGACCAAAAAGAGCGAATAAGGGAAGAAAAAAGAAGAATTGGGGTAACTTTTTCCAAAGTTCCCCAACAAAACACCCAAGGCTGCTCCATGTGGTCACCCTTGGGGAAAATTTTAAGCAAGGCGCAAGGACTGCCTATTCACTCTTTAGCAACTCCACAATCGCTCTCGCTCCCTCCTCGGAGAGATGATGGGCCGAGTGCATGCGGTGGCACTGCTGCTCAGGATAGTGACGCAGAAACTCGCTCACATACCGTTCGCCAAAGAGTTCGTCACGGTCGCCGAAGAAGGCATGCACGAGGGGACGGTCATCGGGGGTGATGTGCTCATCGACCCAACGATTGTAGGGGGCATAGGTGCTGACAATCTCGTCGGGGACATCTATCTTGGGGAGCTCGTCGGCAGGATACCAGCAGGGGTTGACAACGATGCGGCGCACACCATTGAGTGTGAGCGTGATGAAGCCACCGAGCGAGCTGCCGATGACGAGGTCTATATCGTGCTCGCCGATGTAGTCGAGTATCTCTTGACGGGCCTTCACAAAGTCAGTCTGCGTGTAGGTGAACGACTCCACCGTGTAACCCTCGGGCACAAGGCGTTTCAACATAGTGCAGCTGCCGCCATTGGCGCTGCCACCATAACCGTAGATGTAGAGAATCTTCAATTAATTAGGAGTTAGGGAATTTGCGGTTTAGCACCGATATCGATTCGCATCGCAGCCAGTAGCTCTAGTAGGTGTGGCAATGACGAATGCCAACTCGTTAGAATCGTATGTGTTTGGAATGTTTTTAATGCTTCCTTTAATGATTTGTTTCCATATAGTTCTTCTGATTTTGATTTTATTTTTTGTAGTTCAATATCTTTACTTTTAGTTATTCAGCCAACTATTGTTTTTACAAAATTGCAGAGTCTGTATCTGCAACATTGTCTTGGCCATTAATATCGGTTGGGCATTCATCATTGTCAGGGGCTTCACATTCTTCCCATTCGTCGTCTTCATATTCTACCCAATGATCTCCATTCCACAGGTAACTATAGCCTATGGGGTCATTGTCGGCCCACTGGTGGAGCGTGAACTCCATGTCGGGAAATTGTCGGGCGATATTGGTTGCCAGTTCCTCGATATTCAAGTGCTTGGCGTAGTACGAGCTATCCTGCCACAGCGCTCCCTCCTCGTCTATAATGAGTCCCTGATCGCCCCATCCTACATCCTGGTTGAGCGGCCATTCTGATCCTGTGTCTTTGAGGCTCTGCACCCTGGTCTCTTCTATGATATAGTCTGCCGCCCTCTTGAGGTCATCAGGATCTTTTGTTTTCAACAAGTTCGATACGACTACTCCCATACGACTTATCTGCGATTACCTATACGTCGCGAGGTGTTAAATATGAATTCGTTTGTAATGATGCTCATCTCTATTGCCGTTAAACAAATATCAGTTCTTAGATAAATGGTGCTGTGGTATGTGTGTATCATCGGCTCACCACTTCCAACAACTTCTCCCATACACGAACCATAGCCAGTGTATCAAGGTGGCAGTAGGCAAGCAGTGCCTGGCGTGCTTCTTCTGCCTCTTTGGCTGGCATATCCTTTATCTTAGGGAAGATGGTCATGGCATGACCGCCGTTCTGCACCAAGGGGTTGAGGTTGTGGTAGTTCAGTTCCTCATCATCGGGGAACAGGGCAGGCAGCACGCTCTTGATGCTGAACGAACCTCCCATGGCGGGACGGTAGCAGTGACCATCACGGAAGGGGATGAGCAGGTCGATGATATTACCATGAAGATTCATCAGGTGGGCGGCAAGGTCGGGATAAGCCTCTGCCATCTCCTTGATGCGTCCCTTTTCGAAGGGGTCGTTATATGCCATGATGCAACTGTGCGTCGGTATGTCGTGGCATAGCGCCTCTGCCAATGCACGGCGCGGGTCCGTGCCATCGCTGGGAGCGAGGAAGGCTGTATGCTTAAGTTCACCACCCTCGTGCTCGATATAGTGTAGCGAGTACTGGAAGGTTATCTGCTGGTAGGGACGTGTGCCGTCAAACTGTGGCAACACCTGTTGCATAGTCTCGAAGTCAAGGAAGTAGAGCGGATAGGTCACTTTATCCAAAAACTCCTGTATGCCCTGCTTGTTGACATACTCGGTATTATTGAGTGTACACTCCACTTGCATCTGCTGCTTATCGTTCAGTTTGTCGTAGCGTACATCCTCGAAGGTCACCTTACCTTTGTCAAAGAGTTCAAACTTCTTCTTGGCACTCATGCGGTAGAGGTCGAACACCGTGGTTCTGTCGTTCTCAAGGTCCAGCCCCACCTGGCGGGTACAATAGTTCCAGAAGGCACACTGATAGGGATCGCTGCAATGCATGCCGATGCCCTTTTGTGGTTCGTCGCCCTGCAATGCCGTGTGCGCCAGGCGTTGTTGGGCTGGAACTTTCAGATATTCGTTCTCCACCAACTCCTGCATATCTATGACGTTGAACAGTTGCTGCACATCCAAGTTGCCTTGACGCACATAGTCGCTATTGAGCGTCACCAGGTAAGTGTCTGTCACCTTCACACCGCACTGCACCAGTACCCATTTCTGAAAGGCAATATCCTTGGCATACCTCTCTACCTTGTCCACCAGTTCCTTGCTCATTGTTGCTACGTCTGCCACATGGCTGGTGGTGCTCTTCACTTCGTAGATGGCCCATCCGTCAGGCGTCTTGCGCAGGATATCCACGGCACAATAGTTGCTCTCGCCCGCATTTCTGTAACTGAACGATGCTTCGCAAATCACCTCCGTACCGCGTTCCATCTCTTCCTGCGTCTTCTCTATCATGGCACTGAGGTCGAGCTTCCCATCCTCCGTCATAGTAGTTACTTCCACGAAGTCGCCAAAGAGTCCCATAGCAAGGTCGCCCACCACATTGCCCTCGGCAAAGCGTGCCTCCACACCGGCATCTACGGTAGCTTCATCGGGCTTGTTCACACTCAACCAAAGTGCCTTAGCGCACTGGCAATATTTCGTGTATCTTGATTTTGAAAGAGATGTTTTCATTTTTGCGTGTTGCTTTTATTCTAACGTATCATCTTCATAAAGAACTTCTTCAATTTCCACCTCGAGTTCCGGGAACTTTGCACCAAACTCATTGACCAGCATCCTGCACAAATAGTTCAGTTTCTTCAAATAGATACTTTCCAGAAGTTCCTTCAACTCCGCCTCCTTCATCTGTGCAATGGGTTTGGGTGTCTCTATCCTGTAACGTAGGACTGTCCTCGTGCCATCCTTGCCCAAGTCTGCCCACCGGGGGAGCATGACAGCACGGCTTCTCAGATGCTCGCGCCACTTGTTGGCCAAGGCCACGTTGCGCTCTACATGAAGTTCCAGGGTGTATTCCGTGTCCGTAAACATCTTTGCAGTACTCACAGGTATCCATTCCCAATGAGCAGTTTCCCATTCGTTGCCCAGCCGTACCTGCAGGAAACCATTGTTTCCGCCAACTCCACGGTGCGCTACTGTCCACCGTACACCGCCGTGCTTCTTCTGTCCCCTTTTCCAGTGTTCGTTCAGCAGGGTTGCGGTGCTTTCTTCAAATACGCCGAAAGCCAATTGCTCCAACTTCTGAATCACCTTCCTGACAATGGCATACAGATTGTCCACAACGTGCATGTCTTCTGCGCTTCCATTGGCTATGTCTTCGCGCATCTGGTTTCTCACCTCTGCCACGGCTTTGCGGAAGGCATACAGGGTGTTGCACTGCTCCATGGTCACCTTCTTCAGATTGTGATGACCTATCACGGAGTTGCACAACTTGTCCATTCGCTGATTGTCGGAGTTGTCCTCTGCGAACAAGTCCTTTTCCAGAGACTCCACATAAGAGCGAACCACACTGGTCAACGCTTCGGGATAGATTCGTGCCTCGAGGATATCGCTCTTCAGCCAGTTTATGATGTCACTGTTGTAGGCAAGCGGCACAAAGCGGTGGCCAATGTCTGTGCCAGCATCACAACCATAACTCTGCTCCTCAACCTCCTTGCTACCGTCGCCCGTCATGTAGAACACCCACACGTTGTTCACATCCACACCTTCGTCCTTTGTCATGTGCTCGATGTAGCGGGAAATCTGATTTGGCTGGTCAGGTGCATCGTAGATCTTGTTTTCCACGATGACTGCTATGCGCCTATTATTGGCGGTAAAGGTGATGAGACCGTCTATGAAACTGTTTGCCGTGTCGTTCTTGTAGCGTGGATTGAACAGGATGTTCACATCCGAGATGTTCTGGTAATGAATCATCTTGTCGCGTCCCTTGGCAAAGCGGTTCAGGAAACTATTGAGCAAAGCATATCTTCCGGAAGCATCCCGGTATCGCATCAGTGCCAGGAACATCTTGGTATGGTCGTTCTCGCTCATCTTCCATGCCGTAAAGAGGTTGTAAGGGTTCTGGCCCTTGCTTGCACAGCGGTTGGAACCTTCAATGAGTTCAGCCACTTCCTTAATCTTCTGTACTGTCCAGTTTGTCATAATATGCTTTTATTATTTTGGGTCAGGTCCAATAAATGTTTTTCAGAATTCAAAAATAAGGTTCCAGATTTTCTACTTTCAACTGAACCAAAGTGTCGCGTCCCAGGAATTTGCCGTTGTGCATTACGGGCACTCTTTTGCAGACACACTGACGTTTATAAACTACGGAGTCTTCATCACGGATAACGAATCTTACACCGTCCTCCAAGCATTCAAGGTACTCATCGGAATACTTGCCGCTGACGTACATCACGCCATCATCCATTTCCTTGATCTCAGCATAGGGAGCAACACAGAAATCCTCAAACTCGGCATCGGAATTGAAATACATCTCCCGAGGTTGGCTGACTCTAATTTTAAGTTTGGGGTCCATAATATTAAGCGATTCCCTATACATCGCGAGGCTTTATAATGTTATTAGACTTGTTATTTTCTTCTGTTAATTTTCTTCCCTTACTCCTTCTCTGTCTCCACCTCTATACCAGGGAAGCCCTGTTCAAGGACATGGGGCCATACATGCGTCTGCTCCACCTCCATGATGAGGGAAAGGGTGCCGTCGGGCTGGTCTTCCATGAACAGAAGGTTGCCCCAGTAATTCGGTGCCTTGGACTTTATTCCCAAGAGTGCCTGTAGCAGTATGGGTGTGGGCACGTAGCGACCGAACTCGTTGCCGGGCATGCCGTACTTTTCGGTCAGCTTGTCTATGGTGGCCCTTACCTTGTCCAGCACCTGGGCAGGTCCTGAGATGCTATAGTTCCGGGTCTCGGGAGATACCACATACTCTTCCCAATCCTTCTCGTCAAAATCCTCCATAGGGTTGCCCCAATGCATGAAGGTCTCGTCGCCCGTGGCGTGCTTTATCTCCTGTGCCTTGGCATAGTACTCCCTGGCCTTGGCTATGTCTATATAGTAGCCGCAATGCTCCTCGCCATAGTAGTACGCATCGCCCAACACCTCGCATATCCAGCCATAGAGGGGTGAAAGCCCGAGTTCGTGGGCAGGGACCTGCTCCTCCATCTGCCTTTTCTTCTTCTCCACGATGGCCATCTCGTTGAACGGGGTTGCGTCCACCCAGTCAACCACCATGCGCACATCGGCATCCGGCAGGTCGGCGGCGCAGATCTTGCCGTACAATGCCTGGGCCTCATCCTTGTTCCTCTCAAACCATGAGGTACCATCAATCAACTCCGTACGCTCTATGACCACCTCTTCGCCCGTGTCCTCGTCCGTGAACAGTTCGTCATAGTAACGGTATTTCTCCCTGTACATGCCTGCCAGAACTATGCAGTCGGCCTTTAGGTTGTCCAGGGCAAGGAGCCATTGCTTGTCCTCCGCCTCCAGCAGGTTCAGGAACTTGCCTTGAAGGTCACCGTCCTCCAGCAGGGCATTCAGCACCTGGGGGGCCAAATCCTTGTTTCCCTGGCGCACCTCGCCAAGCATGGCTGCAAACTCGTCAACTCGCATCTGCTGTGCGTCCCTGTGCTGTGTCTCCTGAATATTGTTCTCTTCCATATCTTGATGTTTTTGGTAACGAAGTTGTTCGTGCTCTCGCGCATATATCGTATATATATAATATAGAAACAAAAAGGAAAAATTTCAAATTATAATTTGGATAAGACCAGTTATCTAACATTAGGAGCCAATCTTGAGTGCATCTTTAACATTTTGAGATAAAGAACTAACGACTTCACCTATCTCGGACTGATTGGCACGAAGACATACATTCAATTCTTTAATCGTACATATCTCGTTATTGGTTAACCCATCTGCTTGTACGCTTGTCCAATATTCTTTCTTAACATCATTGACTCTTACAAAACACAAATGCTTATCATCGCGTTCTTTCAAATAGTATTCATTTCCGTCGGAACCTAAAAATTTCAATATATTGTAAACAAACGCGATCTTTCTTTTATACTTTTTGAATTTAACATCCAAATCGTCGCTGTTTTTTTCGCATGGAACAACCAACTTACCATCGGAATTTATGACTCCCCACTTATCTGACGTATCTTTTACACTTGCTCGTCCATTTATAAAGTTGCGGACTTCTACATAAGGTAGTTCAAATGGAATTAGAACATTCCCCTCTATATCTATAGCGCCGCACTTACCATCCTTGATGGCGAATGTTTTACCTTTATCAAAATCACACAAACATTGATATACAAATTGAATTATTTCACGCCCTTGCTCGTCAATGTAACCATATGTTTCATCTACCATAACCTTACTCAAACCATATTCGTTAAACAAATCTATCGACCTGTAAACTTTATTACTTACTGGTTGTGATATAGAAACATTCATAAGGAGCCATTCGGCATATTTTCTTTTCATAGCGACCAATCCTTTACGACCTACAGATTGGACAATGTAAGTATGGCTAAAGTCTTTATACTCCCAAAATTCTCCCAGATGGCATACTACATCATAATTAAAGAGAAGTTTTACGTACATCCATTGAATAATAAGCCCATCTAGCGAGTATCGTCCTTCATAAATGTCCCACCCCTCTCTGTATCCAGCACCTTGACTTTTGACAAAGTCTACAACAAATTGCTGTGCTGCTTTCTGGGAGGATGTGAAGAATGTGGTATCTTGAGACAACAATGCCTCCAAAGCAATGGCATTTGCATATGCTTCTTCAATAAAGCGATAAGGATAATCATTGGCATAGGAGAAATTGGGAGCAGGCACCTTTCCATACAAGCCAACATCCATCAAAGCATGGGCCAGTTCATGATAAAGTACAAGATAAAACAATTCCTTGGCATTACATTCAACCTGTTGCTTTGAAGAGTTTCTCTTGTTAGTATTGTTTTCGGCATATTCCTTTATCTTATCCATCCATATGAAAATACGACGAGGAATAAGGTCGTTGGCACTGCTATATACATACACACCCAATAAATCAACGACAGACAAACCTCTATCTACTCTCTCTATGATTGTTTCATCACTATAGCCTTCCTTTGAATTCACCCATTCGTCTATATCAAAATCTTCGTCAGTTACCAATACCGACTTGTCGCAAGGTATACGTACAATGCAATCACAACCAGGCACATTGATATACTCATTAGCCATACTGCTTTCAACAAGAAAAACAGGTATATTGCTTAGCAACGATTCTGTATCGTACACTTCATCAAAGAACATGCGTCTACGCGCAACTTCTTCATTGCCAATATACGTATTGTCATATATTGACGGATACTTTCCTCTTGTGAGGTCGAAAGTCTTTTGTCTCATTATTCTAATATTCTATATTAACGTGAGTTCGACGAAATATAACTGCTCTCGCGCATATATATAATATAGCAACATTTTGAAAAAATTTCAAAAATCGGGGCAACTTTTTTAGAAATTGCAAAATTACCTAATATTGCATCTGCCATCGGTTGCTCTATTGGTTATATGTGGCTAAGCCAATCTTTAACAAGAGTAGTCAAATTATCGCACCACTTATCGTTCGCTTGAACATTTCCCAAAAACAACATATCACAAGACGAACCATTATCCATAAAACTTCCCCCCACCGTTGCCCTATCCACATCTGCAGAAGGGTAAAGCAAGGCCACCTTGCTTGTATCAAACATTTTGGAATAGACGTACACTTGATGCAAGTCCCCATCGGATGGAGTCTTGTCCGGTCTTTTCCACTTGGTATCTATGATGCCTACTACTTTGTTCTGATTATATATCACTATATCGGGTCTTATTGTCTTAAAAGTGGCACTTGCATTTAGTCTCCAATAACGTCTGACGACTTGGGATGAAACATGATATTCGGGAAGTTTCCTGTGGAGGGTACAATACACGAATTCTTCCCAAAGTTTGTTCATATCAAACATCAAGGCAAGGATATTATCTCCATGACCTGTCTGTTTAGGAGCGTAATGCAATAGCAACAATTTTGCCAACTTCAATGCATTTCTATAATCTTCCGTCTTCCTGTTAAAACATAACGTCTCAAAAGTCTCGGAAGTAACAGCAAAACCCTTTAATTCTGGGAACCTTAACAATATAGAATTTGCCCTATCACGCAAGTAGGCATTATGGGAGATCTGAATAACCAATTTTATTGCCTGGCACAATATACAGTTCATTATATGCTCATAATCATACGTTGTATATTGAACATAAAAACGTTCTTGATGAACGTAATTTCTCTGTATTTGCTTATTGACAAGTAATTTACCCTTAAGTGATTTCTGGTTTCCCTCATCCTTTCTATAGCATTTCACCAATCCTCGGTTAAGAAGAACATCTACTTCGTCAAGAAGTTTCTTGATAAATATGTCTAATATCGGGCTGTTCGTCCTGAGTTCTTGGGAAACAGTGCTTGGTGACTGAACATCCAGTTTATATACTTTAGAAAGCATGAAAATCAGTTTGTCACGCCAAAAACTTTTGTCTTCACATCCCCTATCTGCTTTGGGAAGAATCTCGATTGTGATCCCGTTCAAACACAACACCCCAACATACTGTCTGAACTTCACTCCCTTATGTACAAGTGTATAATAGTTGAATGTAGTTTCATCATTGTCTCCGACAAAACGTTCCAGAGTATGCCGGTGCGATTCTGTAAAACCATGTTCTCCTTCCCTTAGGGTTTGGTGTTCAAAGACTGTAATAGTTGCCATTCTACTTGTTTTCCTAGTAACGTTTATTATTGGGCTTTTGGTAGACAGTTCCTTATTGATGCAACAATATCTAGGTCTTCCCATTCATCTTCTGTCAGAAGCCTGCACTGGGGGTAATCAACATCAGCGTCTGATTCACATGCAAACCCTATTGTAACATTCTGCTTCACGAAACCATCTCCCAAGACCAACCTTATATAGTCGTAGTTTCCATAGAAATACTCTTGCAGCAATGGTATAATATTGTTCTTGAAAACTCCTTTCAAAGACAATTTATCTTTAACGTTAATAAAGTAACTATGTCCTATCTGGTGCTCGCGATCCTTTAGGACAACTATACGCCTATTTATAATTTCCAAAACATCACTGAGCGCTATTCCGTCTATTATTGTCTCTCTCAACAATTCAGGACGTGGCATCATTTCCGTAAAGCAAAAACGTCTCCTCAAGGCAGAATCCAACGCCTCAACACTACGGTCAGCTGTATTCATTGTGCCGATAATATAAAGGTTCTTGGGAACTCCAAATTTCGTTTGAGAATAGGGCATCTTGACTTTAAGTTCTGCCTCATTGCCTAATCGTTTGTCCTCTTCCAACAAAGTGATGAGTTCACCGAAAATTTGTGAGACATTGCCTCGATTTATTTCGTCAATAATCAATACGTAAGGCTCGTCTTTGTTGGTAACAGCTTCATCACACAATGATTTAAATATTCCCGGTTTTACATAATACTCAATCTGGCCGTTATTTTCCTTTGGCTTTATTCCTTCCACAAAGTCTTCATAACTCATGGATTGGTGGAAAGTTGTAAATACTATCCTACCGTCTTTTATATATTCATCAAAACGAGTCTTCTTAGTCTTCCAATCAGGTATACCCGGTTCTAATATATCAACAGCCAGACTTACCGTATTGTATGTCTTGCCTGTTCCTGGAGGGCCATATAATATTTGATTAAGTGACATTGCGCTATTATTTGGTGATAATTGACTATCCTCAACATGCTCCTCAGCTATGGCTGGTTGGTGTGATTGTGCTACAAATTTTTCGTTGTTAACAGTAAACTTCTTTTTAAAAGTTGTTCCGTCTATCTTCAAGCAATCATAAAATTTCGTTCCTTTCGCATTATCGTATGAAACCACGTGTTTCCAAAACTCATCATAGGCTCCCTTAATACCTTGTGGAGTTGAATTCAGGAATTGTGTATTGATGTCGTCTGCCTTTTGACGTATGTAACTCAGAAAATCCAGAGAAACCGTCTGGTCTACACCAACCTTTAATGCTAATTTATCTATATCTTCGTTATCGTTTCGATTTACAACATGCAAAGTACATTGATCAAGTATACCATTTTTTACGGGAAAATGGAAACCAACCAATTGCAGATTGCTTTTGCTTCCAAACTTAACTACACCAACATTTATATAACCACTTTTTATATTCCCGCCTTGATTAAATCTTTGCCTCTTTTGAGTAATCAACCAAAAAGTAAAATTAGAGTCTTGCTTATTAATGGCAATAAAATCATTGTAAATTGCTTCATGCAGTTTATTCATACTCATCTTTCCATCCGCGATTCCCTATACATCGCGAGGTGTTATCATGTTATTAGCCTTTATATATTCACACCGTCTTCATGAAGTTTCAAAGTGTTAAGAACTCGGTGACAAAATTCCCTTGGTCAATTGTTTCATATTTCACTTCACCTCAAGTTTTTGAATGAAAATTACTGACTTTTTCTGCGTAAAGTTAGCAAATTAACTGAAGATTTCCAAGACTTCATCTGGTTCTTTTTGGTCCTTTTTGCTTCTTTTTTATAACTGCAAACGGGCCACTCCCCTATCTTCTTTGTTTACTATGCCTTACAAATCTGTATTCAATTCTTGTCAACGCCAGCATCATTGTATCAGTATGTCAAAGAACGCTTTCTCCCACTCTACCACCGCACATCCACAATGCAAAGATACGACATTCGACGGACGATGTGAGAATTATGCTGAATTAGCAACAGGAAAGCACTGATAATTAGCACAAAAAAAATGGGACAAGTTCTGCAAGTCCATTCTTCGCTATCATTTTTCACCGAAAAATACCCTCCCCTCTACAAAACACCCGTCCCGTGTCACCCTTTTCCGCCAAAAGTCAACGAACCAAGACCGAAAGTCAACCTTTTCAGTACGGGAAAACCCTGTAAAAGAGTACGTTTTCACTGAAGTTTTTACCACCCTGACAAAACTAAATTCCTAATTACCAATTATTTTTTAGATCACTACGCATACAGTGTATGCAGTTATACAGTTATGCTGTTATTTTTTGCCCGCTTGCCTATCTTGGATGCTTTTCTTACTAAATATATAGTTATTATATTATAATAAAAATTATTTTCATCCCCTTTCACACCCCTATTTTAAAACTGCATAACTGTATAACTGTATAACTGTATAACTGTATATCGTGTGTTACAACCCAAAATGAACTAAATCCTTTATTATCAACTGCTTTGTCATAGCATTAACAGCTGTTAATGGCGGAATATTGGTGTAAATATATTTTACTACCTCACGAGCAACCAAAAACACAGGCGACAAAATGCACAGGCAATGGATTTGCAGAAAATGAAGGCAAACCCGTTGGCCAACTGCCGTAACAGCAAACTTCGTTTAATCACTGATATTCAACGCGTTAATACCACATTATAAGTGAGAGGGGATGCGCAATCGCTCTGCCGTTCTGATTTGTCACATCGCCCGCGAGATGTTGTCACGATGTCTTGCGCCTCGCAATACGAATACAACGTCGTCGCCTCACGAGGAACAGGAACGAGCAACACGAGGACCCGACCATCAACACCCCCAGTAAATCAGTGTAATGATTTATTACCACACAGCGCATACCTGCCCCATCCTTTTTCTTACACGCCATGCCATTCAGGCAAACATTTCTCTTGGTTGCAAGTTGCAAAATAATCCGTGAAAATCTGTTGCATCTGTGTCATCAGTGGGCAATTTCTAAGTTACTCACGTTCGGATTTACTCAAATAAATTTGACCTAACGGTCTTAGAAACTCACACTCGGCATAAAAAGTTAACTTTTTTTGCTCTCGCTTAATCGTTTCTTTGGTAAATCGCTCACTTATTCGTAACTCTGAAACTACGTTTCCAAGTTACTTTCGCTCGGAAGTAAAAATAAAACTGATTTTATTTTGTACTTCTCTCACTTAATCGTAACTTTACCGCCCGAAATAAGAACATACTATAATATAATGGCTACTATCGAAACACAGGAGGCTCCAGCGAAGAGCCTTAATTTCATCGAGAAACAAATAGTGGAGGACCTGGCAGAGGGCAAGAACGGAGGACGTTTGCAGACACGCTTCCCACCCGAACCCAACGGCTACCTGCACATCGGTCATGCCAAGGCCATTGCTATGGACTTTGGCGTGGCAGAGAAATTTGGCGGCGTGTGCAACCTGCGCATGGACGATACCAACCCGCAGAAGGAGGACATGGAATATGTGCGTGCCATAGAGCGCGACATCCAGTGGCTGGGCTACAAGTGGGGCAAGGTGTGCTATGCCAGCGACTACTTCCAGGACCTGTGGGACTTTGCCGAATGGTGCATACTGACGGGCAAGGCCTACATCGACGAGCAGACCTCCGAAGAGATTGCGGCACAGAAGGGCACGCCCACAGAACCGGGCCAGAACAGTCCCTACCGCGACCGCCCCGCAGAGGAGAGCCTGGCGCTCTTCCGTGAGATGAACTCGGGCAACGTGGAGCCGGGCAAAATGATTCTGCGTGCCAAGATAGACA
>JAZRCG010000006.1:0-22572 GCA_045659645.1 Bacteroidaceae bacterium
TAATACGTGCTCATTTACCTCAATGTACCTTATATATATTATAAGGTGGAGGCAAAGTTACACTTTTTTTCTTATATGTCACACACAAATGTATCAGTTATCGGTCATAAACCATTATATTTAACACATTAAGGCGATTAGAGGGCATTATTGATTATCTTTGCATAAGAAAAATACAAAAGTATGTCACAGAAAGAAATCTTCAACCGCTCCACCCTACTGCTTGGACACGAAGGCATGAAAGCCCTTGACGAGGCAAGGGTAATACTTTTTGGCGTAGGTGGCGTAGGCTCGTGGTGCGCCGAGGGGCTCGTCCGTGCAGGACTGACACACCTGACCCTGGTGGACAGCGACCGCGTGTGCCCCACCAACCTGAACCGCCAGCTCATGGCCACACAAGAGACCATAGGCCAGCCCAAGGTGGAGGCCATGAAGCAGCGCCTGCTCTCCATCAACCCCGAAGCAGAGATTCTGGCTCTGAACATGATGTACACAGAGGAGACTGCTCCCGACTTCCACCTGGAACAATACAACTACGTCATTGACTGCATAGACTCCCTGCGCGACAAGTGCGACCTGATCCTGCGCACCACCTCCATGGAGCGCCCCACCCTGCTCTCCAGCATGGGGGCAGCACTGAGGATAGACCCCACGAAGGTCCGTCTGACGGAGTTCTCCAAGGTGCAGGGCGATGCCCTGGCACGTGCCGTGCGCAACCGCTTCAAGAAGGCAAAGACCTTCCCCCGCCGCAAGTTCCTATGCGTCCACAGCGAGGAGCCAGCCATGCAGAACAAGACCGAGGACACCACTCTCACCGAAGAACTGAAGTTCAACAAGGTGCAGACAAACGGTTCCCTCTGCCACATCACCGCCATCTTCGGCATGATGCTGGCAGGAGAGGTGATAAAAGGGGAAAACTCTTCTTCAACGGTGAGCGAGAAGCGGTGAGCGGATGAGCGAGAGCAAATAAATCTGCGAGTAAGCGAGAGCAGAAGCATGGTAGGGACGCAGCGTGCTGCGTCCGAATAACCAACAAAATAAAACACAAAGCGGACGCTGCACGCAGCGTCCCTACTTTTCCTGTCAACGTTAACCGTTAAACTTTCCTCGTTAAACTTTCCTCGTTCAACGTTAACCCGCTCACCTTTCACCGTTTTCCACGCCCGTTTTCTTCAAATCCGTCAATTTACGTGCAGTTTGGTGCCCCTTTTTGCGCATTTTCACACTTTTAGCGCACTTTTCCGTCAAAAAGAACAAAAAATATCCCAAAAACAACTACCTTTGCACGCAAAATAAACCTCTGCAAGGCAAGGCATTCAAATACAAGGACATTTGACACACGAACACCAGTGCCTTGACAGCAACTTGCAAACATAACATTTTACATACGATGAAACACTTTGTCAGTCTTCTGAATGACTCTGTAAAAGAGAACTGGGCATTTCCTGCCGTAACCAACTATGGCGGCGTAACCTACACCTATGGCCAAATGGCCGAGCAAATGGCAAAATACCACATCCTCTTTGCCGAAGCCGGCATAAAGAAGGGCGATAAGGTTGCACTCTACGCCCGCAACTCGGCAGAATGGGTAATAGCATACTTTGCCACACTGACCTACGAGGCCGTTTCAGTGCCCTTCCTCCCCGACTTCATTCCCGGAGCCGTGGCAGAACTGGGTGCCTTCTCGGAGTGCAAACTGCTCATAGCCGACGACATTGCATTCAACAGTTTGGAACCCGAGGACAGGTACATCAAGCAGCTTGAGTCCACCCCTGGCTTTGCCGGCATCATCAACGTGAAGGACATCAGCATCTTCCTGGCAACGAAGAAGGAACTGGCCACTGCACACGACACCATGGAGGAGCACTTTGCAAAACTCTATCCCAATGGCCTGAGCGCAGACCTCGTAAACTACTATCCCGAGGAGCGCGACATGGAAGCCGTGGTTGAAATCAGCTTCACATCGGGCACAACCAGCGCCACATCCAAGGGCGTTGTACTGCCTGCACGCTCGCTGTCGGTGAACCTCGACTTTGCTCGCCGCGAGATTCCTGCCACACAGGGCGGCCACATCTTTGCCATCCTGCCCATGGCACACATGTTCGGCCAGACATTCGACGTACTCTTCCCCCTGGCTGGCGGATGCCACGTGTACATCATGCCCGGCAAGCCCACACCGGCACGTCTGCTGGAGGGTCTGGCCAAGGTAAAGCCATTTATGTTCCTCACCGTACCTCTGGTCATCGAGAAGATATTCAAGTCAAAGGTATTCCCCGCAACACATGCCTTCCCTGCCAACATGCTCCTGAAGGTGCCCGGTCTTGACAAGATCGTGCTCAACAAGATAAAGAAATCGCTCCTCACCGCCTTTGGCAACGGCTTTACCACAGGCCTCATCCTTGGCGGTGCAGCGCTGAACCGCGAGGTAGAGGACTTGCTCAAGCGCATGAACTTCCCCTACGTCGTAGGCTATGGCATGACCGAGTGCGGCCCCCTTATCTCATACTGCGACAAGAGCGAGTTCGTGAAGTACTCATGCGGCAAGAAGGCCGACCCCCTGGAGTTGCGTATAGACTCTGCCAACCCCACCAAGATACTGGGCGAAATCCAGGTAAAGGGCGATGCCGTCATGCTGGGATACTACAAGAACGAGGATGCCACAGCCGCCACATTCACCAAGGACGGCTGGCTGAAGACCGGCGACATGGGCGTTATGGACGGCAAGGGCAACGTCTTCATCAAGGGACGCTGCAAGAACATGATCCTCACCGGCAACGGTCAGAACATCTACCCCGAGGAGATAGAGGACAAGATTAACAACCTGCCCTACGTGATGGAGTCACTGGTCGTAGGCCGCAAGAATGCCATCGTGGCACTCGTTGTTGCCGACTACGAGGCTGGCAAGAAGGCAGGTCTGGACAGCCAGGCACTTGACAAACTTGTCAACAGCAGTGTCCTTGCCCTGAACGCAGAACTGCCTGCCTACAGCAAAATCTCCTGCACCGAGCTCCTCAGCGAACCCTTCGAGAAGACTCCTAAGCAAAGCATCAAGAGGTATCTGTATTCTTGAGAAAGATTACAAATTACAGATTACAGATTAAACAAAAACATAGCGCCAACCTGCCATTGTGGTAAGTTGGCGCTCGTTTTGTATGCCGTTTATTCGCACAAACACATCAAGTTCCGCATTCAACGTTCAACGTTCAACGCCCAACGTTCATCGTTCAACATTCACCTCTATCCAATTGTAGTTTCTCCCTGTACCGATACCATCGCGCCGGGCAGAATAGTAGTGGGGCGAAATAAATGTATCCACCCCTGCCACATGTATGTCATGCACACCACACTGTCTGAGAAGCCAAGCATTGGCCTCCCACAAGTCTATGTGCCACTTACCCTCCTCAAAGTTCAGAAGTCCTTTCTGGTTTCTTAAATCCCTGGGATAACGTTGCGCTATAAGTTCCATAGGAAATCCCTCTTGATGAAAATGTTCGTAAACCTCGTCGCCCACCTCAAAAGACTCTACACCTATGCCAGGACCTATGATGGCAGAAAGATTTACACCATTTGAACCCATGGCCAAAATGGTTTTCTCCACTATGCGTTGCACCGTGCCTCTCCATCCGGCATGTATGGCTGCTATAGAATGTTGGCTGTTATCATAGAGCAGGACGGGAATGCAGTCGGCAGTCTTGACGGCAAGACACAAACCAGGCACATTGGTAAAGACAGCATCTGTATCCTCGGGACGACCACATGCAGAGACAGCAGCCACATGATCCGAATGCGTCTGACGTGGCAAGGATAGCGGTTGCCCATGGCCACAGGCACGAGTCTCGTCCAGTTCCTCGCCACTTCCAGTGGAACCAGCACTGAGCCATGATGGAGTTTCATACAAAAGCATTGCGCAGCATTCTATGTTATCTTCAAGGCAAAAGCACCCTTGAACTCCCTGAATTACCTACTCGCTAATCCTCTTTATCCCACCGGTACTCTGATGGAAAGTCACCTTGGTGGTAGCCATCTTGTCAAAAAGGACACCTGAGAGGATTTCCTCGCAACCAAACTGCGCCATGGGAAGCTCCATGGTGGCATAAGTACGCTCGGCATCAAACACACGCAGTTCAACACGGGCTGGCAGATTGTAGTATAGAGCACGGAGCATCTTGCCCTTCTTTACCTCAACCTCGGGCAAGGATACAGCCTCGGGCAGAGAACCTATAGTACGCACACTGATGTAAAAAGGTTTTCCCGACATGTCGTCAGCATCCACGAGACCCGTCCAGCGAGAAAAACGGAACAGCAACTGCTTGTCCGTAAGTTCCTCAGGAATGACATCCAGAACAAAATAGTGTTCGCTGACCTCGGTGCTGCCTGAGAAAAGACTGATGAGAGCCGTATGCTGGGCATCAAGATTGTCCAGCATAAGTTTGAGCTGCGCTCCGTCCTTGGGAGTATTGTCAGCCTCGCCACGGAGCAAAGCATCGCGACTCTCGCGGATATCGTAGATTTCCGTTGCAACCAATTCAGCCATCTTGGCAACAGAACCTGCCTGCAGCATCTCGCGATTCATGTATCTGCGTGCCTGCTCGGAAGATACGGCATGCTGAAGCACACGCCCTTGCGGCACAGAAGGCAAGAACTCCTCGGTAACCTCGCTGGTGTTTATCCCAAGCAACAATCCATCTGTGCTGAGCCCTACAAATGGTGCTACGGTACGAGTCTTCAACTTGATGCTGTAAGCCTTGGTACTGTCAGGAACTCCATATGGATGAAGACGAACATCGGTAACAGTCCATGAAACAGAGGGACTGACAGGAACATCATTCAAACGCAAGTATTTGAAAGCATAGGCATGGAAGTCGCCTGGGGCAACAACCTTCTTCTCGGCCCTGACAACAATACGTATAGCCGTGCGAGGCAGGAAATAGTTCACCCCTTCTATAGTGGCACCTGGAACAAAATTCTCCAAAGCAGTCTGCGCAGACACAAACATGCACACAAACAGGGAGACCACCAGAAAAAATAATCTTGAAGATAAGAAAATAAGATGCTTCATAAAGATTGCATTATACTTTTGGGTATGTTTTCATGGCAAAGATATAAAAAATATCAAAACAAAGAGAACACTGAACCAATGTTTGAAGTTTTTTTAATACCTTTGCCATTGATTTGTACATTATTATAATATATAACAAGAATAAAACAGAGGCATGGACACAATTCAGGTACACGACAAAGTGTTTGCACCAAGCATACCGGCAGCAGAGATAATGCAACAAGTGCGCAAGGTGGCACAGCAAATAAACCGCGACTTCGAAGGACAAACGCCCTTGTTCCTGGTAGTTCTGAACGGTGCATTCATATTCGCCGCCGATTTGATGAGGGAAGTAACCGTGCCTGCAGAGGTATCGTTTGTGAAACTGGCCTCGTATGAAGGAACATCTTCCACAGGAACTGTGCGCGAAGTAATTGGCCTGAACACAGATATAACAGGAAGACCTGTAATCATAGTGGAAGACATAGTGGAAAGCGGCATAACCATGGCGCACATGATAGAGACGCTGAAGAAGCAGAATCCGCTGAGCATAGACATATGCACCTTGCTGCTGAAACCAGAGAAACTGGAGGTGAAACTGGACATCCACTACGTTGCCATGGAAATCCCCAACGACTTCATCTTGGGCTACGGACTGGACTACGACGGACTGGGCCGAGGCCTAAAAGACATCTACACAATAGTACAATAACCACATCCTTAAGGACACTAAAGAACTTTAAGTGCCTAAGGACCCTAATATATTTTTTCTTATGAAGAACATTATTATCTTCGGTGCCCCCGGTTCCGGCAAGGGCACATACAGTGACGAGATCGTAGCAAAGTACAACATGGGACACATAAGCACCGGCGATGTGCTGCGCGAGCAGATCAAGGCTGGCACAGAACTGGGCAAGACAGCCCAGGGCTACATAGACAACGGCCAGCTGCTGCCCGATGAACTGATGATTGACATCCTGGCTGACGCCTACGACAAGTTCCCAGCCGGCAAGGGCGTGATATTTGACGGTTTCCCACGCACTATCCCACAGGCAGAAGCCCTAAAGAAGATGCTGGCCGAGCGCGGCCACGACATGGGCATGATGATTGAACTGGTTGTGGAAGAGGACGTGCTGATGGCCCGTCTGCTGAACCGTGCCAAGGAGCAGGGACGTGCCGACGACAACGAGGAGACAATCAAGAAGCGCTTTGCCGTATATCACTCACAGACCGCTCCCCTGTCGGATTGGTTTGCCAAGGAGGGCATGCGCAACACCTTCGCCTGGGCAGAGTTGGGCAGCAAGGAGGGTATGCTGGAGGCCATCTTCAAGACAATAGACGAAGCAATCAAAGCCTAAACAAGTAGGGACACGGCATGCGTGTCCGAAAATCCCAACGATGGAAAGCAATTTTGTAGACTATGTGAAAATAGTGTGCCGCTCGGGAAAAGGCGGACGAGGCTCCATGCACATGCACAGGGCCAAATATGCACCTAACGGAGGCCCCGACGGCGGAAACGGCGGACGTGGCGGCCATGTGATACTGCGTGGCAACCACAACTATTGGACCCTGCTGCACCTGAGATACGACCGCCATATCTTTGCCACTCATGGCGAGAACGGAGGCAAGAACAAGTCCACAGGAGCAGACGGACAGGACAAATACATAGATGTGCCCTGCGGAACGGTGGTC
Organism: Bacteroidaceae bacterium; assembly: GCA_045659645.1. Taxonomy (GTDB): domain Bacteria; phylum Bacteroidota; class Bacteroidia; order Bacteroidales; family Bacteroidaceae; genus Physcousia. The sequence continues at coordinate 6,731 of JAZRCG010000006.1, forward strand.
TACAATGCCGAGACGGGAGAGTATATCTGCGACGTAAAAGAAGACGGACAGGAAGTAATCCTGCTGAAAGGCGGCAGGGGCGGTCTGGGAAACTGGAACTTCGCTACTTCCACAAACCAGGCTCCACGATATGCACAACCCGGCGAGCCGATGCAGGAAATGACGGTCATCATGGAACTGAAACTGCTGGCAGACGTGGGTCTGGTGGGTTTCCCCAATGCAGGAAAGAGCACCTTGCTGTCCAGCCTGTCCAGCGCCAAGCCAAAGATTGCGGACTACCCCTTCACAACGATGGAACCATCGCTGGGCATCGTACCCTACCGCAACGGCCAGTCTTTCGTCATGGCAGACATCCCCGGTATCATTGAAGGTGCCAGCGAAGGAAGAGGACTGGGACTTAGGTTCCTGCGACATATCGAACGCAACTCCCTGCTTCTGTTCATGGTTCCAGGCGATACAGACGACATCAGGAAGGAATACGAAATCCTATTGAACGAGGTTGCAACATTCAACCCAGAACTGATGGACAAACAGCGTGTGCTGGCCATAACAAAGAGCGACCTGCTGGACGACGAACTGCAGCAGATGCTCTCGGAAGACCTGCCCACAGACCTGCCCGTAGTTTTCATCTCTGCCGTAGCCCAGAAGGGCATTACCGAACTGAAGGACCTGCTATGGGCAGCCCTCAATGCCGAAAGCAACAAGATTGCCGCCATCACCCACGAGGAAAGCATCGTGCACCGCAACAAGGACATCGCCCTGCTACAACATGAAATGCAGGACGAGGGCGAAGACGATGAAATCGAATTCCTGGACGAAGGCGAATACGAGATAGGGGACTGGGAAGAAGAGGACTGGGAATAACCATCCCCAAAGACCAATAGGTTCCCATCCGCCCCACCTATGGCTCCTAGGAGTTCCTAGGATTCCTAGGTCCTCCTAGGACTTCCTAGGTTATCCTAGGTTATCCTAGATCATCCTAGCCCCCTACAACCAATAAGGAGGATGCGCGTGGCGCATCCTCCTTATTTTCTTTCCGTCGAGCGGAGATTAGAGCTTGTCGTTAGAACCAAGAACGTTCATGATCTTGTGAACGTACATCTTCTTCATGTTCTCGCGAGCGGGCTTCAGATACTGACGAGGATCGAAGTGACCGGGGTTCTCTGCGAAGTGCTTGCGGATAGCAGCAGTCATAGCCAGACGAGAGTCAGAGTCGATGTTGATCTTGCAAACTGCGCTCTCAGAAGCCTTGCGGAGCTGCTCCTCGGGGATACCTACTGCATCGGGCAACTTGCCACCGAACTGGTTGATAGTGTCAACCTCGTCCTGAGGAACTGAAGAAGAACCGTGGAGAACGATGGGGAAACCGGGCAACTGCTTCTCGATCTCAGCCAGGATGTCGAATGCCAATGGAGGAGGAACGAGCTTGCCAGTCTGAGGATCTACAGTGCACTGCTCACGAGTGAACTTGTAAGCACCATGGCTGGTACCAATAGAGATAGCCAGAGAGTCGCAACCTGAACGTGTAGAGAAGTCTACAACCTCCTCGGGCTTGGTGTAGTGAGATACCTCTGAAGAAACCTCATCCTCAACACCTGCCAATACACCGAGCTCAGCCTCAACGGTTACGTCGTGAGCGTGTGCATACTCAACAACCTTCTTGGTCAGAGCGATGTTCTCCTCGTAGGGAAGGTGAGAACCGTCGATCATTACAGAAGAGAAACCGTTGTCGATACACTCCTTACAGATCTCAAAGCTGTCACCGTGGTCGAGGTGCAGAACGATCTGGGGATTCTCGCAACCCAGCTCCTTTGCGTACTCAACAGCACCCTGAGCCATGTAACGCAGGATAGTACCGTTGGCATAAGCACGAGCACCCTTAGATACCTGCATGATAACGGGAGACTTGCACTCAACTGCAGCCTGGACGATGGCCTGCATCTGCTCCATGGTGTTGAAGTTGAAAGCGGGGATAGCGTAGCCACCTGCTACTGCCTTAGCGAACATTTCACGGGTGTTCACCAGACCCAATTCCTTGTAACTTGTCATTGTTTTAATAATTATTAAAGGGTTTATGGTAATTATACTTTGCGTTTATTCTCAAATATCCTTAACAAAATACACAACCACTGGCAAGTGATCGCTGTATCCGTCAAGCCATACGCCTCGTGAATGAGTACGTTTTGGGGTGCCCTTGTAAGCTCCCTCTGTTTGAAAGAGATAGGGGCGCTTGAATATTTGATATGAATGAAGTGTAAGTATCGGGTATGACGATGACTTATGATTCTCTACAAGACTGCGCCCCATCACTATCTGGTCAAATAGATTCCAAGCCCCCTGATAACTGAGTGTCCCCTGACCTTTCTTGCGGAGGACATCCCACCAAGGGTTGTAGAAATCGCCCTTGTCTACCTCTTTGATTTTACGCTTGGCTCCCAAGCACTGAGCCATGGAGGCATTGTCTGGATCATCATTCATATCACCCATTACAATAATGTGCTGAGTTGGGTCGGCATTACTGATACTATCCGTTAACGCTCGCACTTGACGGCCTCCGTACTCGCGGAAGACACCTTCTGCAGCACGACTGGGCCAGTGACATACCACTACAGTAACATTGTCGCCAGCCAACTTGCCCTGAACACAAAAGAAAGGACGGGTACGTCGCACTGTATCACCATTCTCGTAGACATAATCCTTATTAAAGGTCTTCACAACCTTGAATGCACGAGGATTATAGATAAGGGCACAATCCACGCCTCGCTTGTCTGGACCTTCAATGTGAACATAACGGAAACCACGTTTCTTCATAGCAGGCTGTGCCATAAGGTCGTCCAGTGCCTTGGAATTCTCCACCTCACTGACACCTATGATGCTGGCTCCGTATGGAAGTTTATCAGACCCCAATTCGCTAAGGACTCGTGCCATGTTGGCCAACTTGTGCTCGTACTTTATCTTGGTCCAATGATAAGTACCATCTGGAAGGAACTCCCAATCGTTTTTGCCAGCATCGTGACAGGTATCGAAAAGGTTTTCCAAATTATAAAAAGCCACAGCATGCATCTGCAACTTGCGGTCCTGAGCAAGAACCTGAATTGCAAAAACAATGGCAATAATACCGGGCAACAGAAGACGTACTTTTTTCATCTCGTAAACTAATTCTTGTTTGCATCATGGCGCAAGCATACTTTACACCACAATAATGACGCAGTGCAAAGTTAACGTTTTTTTTACAAAAGTCGCAACCTTTAAATAAAAAAGTGGAGGGCAGAGGCGTATTTACAAATAAATTCACGAACTTTGTACATAGCAAAACACATTTTTAATATTCAAACACTATGAAAAGAAAGTTTCAACTGATGGCTCTTGTCCTACTGGCATCTACCTGCGTTTATGCCCAGAGTGACCAGGAGTCGGAAGCGGATTCGACTGTCATGGCCATAGATGCCGGTGATTTCACCATTTCGGAATCACAACTTGGCGAAGATGACGACATGACATCCGACATCATTCAGGTTGGGTCGTCCAGCAACCTTTACACCAGCAACATCGGATGGACATGGAGCGCTGCACGTTTCAAATTCCGTGCCTTGGACAACAAGTACAACGATGTGTACATAAATGGCGTTCTGGCCAATCAAGTGGAGAACGGCCGTTTCCAATTCTCCAATATCGGTGGCATGAACGATGCGGCACGCAACAAGGATGCGGCCAACCCGTTTGAAAGCAACACTTTTGCCATGCCCGGTCTGGGAGGTGCCACAAATTACGACTTCCGTGCAGGAAGCATGAGCACAGGAAGCAAAGTGACACTAAGTGGTTTGAACCGCAACTACACCTTGCGTGGAATGTTCTCACATGGCACTGGGTTTAATAAAAATGGATGGGCATTCTATGGTTCTCTGGCATATCGTTGGGGTAATATGGAGACGGCAGCAGTAAATGGCACGTTCTATAATAGTCTATCCTATTTGCTTTCTGTGCAAAAGAAATTGGACGATAGGCACTCGCTGAGCATTGCCACATGGGGCAACCCGACAGAGCGTGCCCAACAGGGCGCAAGCACAGACGAGGCATACTGGCTGGCCAACGACCGCATGTACAACCCCTACTGGGGATACCAGAACGGGAAAAAGCGTGCCAGTCGTATTGTGAACGACTTTGCACCAACCATCCTCATGACGATAGATGCCCAAGTCAACGACAAAGTAAAAATTACAACCAGCGGCATGCTTCGCTATCAAATGTATAGCAGCACAAAACTGGATTACAGCGGCACCAATCCTGCTCCCGACTACTGGAAAAACTTCCCTTCGTACAACTACGATGTGTGGGGAGAAACAGACGGAAGCAACAACAACTGGGATGCCTACAATACTTCCAAAGAACAATGGATGAGCGGTCCGCAGGCACGACAGATCAACTTTGACGAACTGTATTTTGCCAACCAGCAACTGAACAAGACAGGCAGCGATGCTATCTATTGGATTCAGGCTCGACACAATGATCATTTAACAGCATCGCTGGGAAGCAATCTGAATTGGGACATAGACAACACCAGCAAATTCAATGCAGGATTGCAACTGAGCACCACACAGGGCATGCACTACCAGACAATGGAGGATATGTTGGGCGGAGAAAACTTCCACAACATTGACCGTCATCTGGTGGGCACATATCAGGAAACTGACCCAAAAGCCGACTATGACCTGAACAATACCGGACGCAAGGTACAGATAGGAGACAGATTCGGCTACGATTATAATATCATGGTGCAGAAGTTCAACCTCTATGCTGCATACACCAAAAGTATAGGCATAAGCAACAACTACATCGCAGCACGTCTGGGCAACACCAGCATGAACCGTGATGGCAAGATGAGAAACGGATTGTTCCCTGAGAATAGTTACGGCCAGAGCGGAACGGCCTTATTCTTAGACGGTGGTGCTAAATTGTCAAGCACGCTGAACTTTGGTCACGGACACTCGTTGAGCATCGGTGGCGGTTATGAGTTGAAAGCCCCAAATGCCAGAGATGCATTCATCTGTCCTGAGAAGATGAACGACTTTGTCCACAACCTGAAAAACGAGAAGATTGCGAGTGCAGAACTAACCTACGGACTGAACAACAGTTGGTTGCAGATGACTTTGACAGGATACTTCAGTTACAAGTATGATGGAACAGAGTGGTCCTGCTTCTACGATGACAACGAAAGCAGTTTCGTTTACGTAAGTTCCCAAAACATCACCAAACGCAACTATGGTGCTGAACTTGGCGCTAAGTTCAAGGTAACCAGCAATTTCGACATCACACTGCTGGGCACATACTCCGAAGCAGAAATCGTGGGCAACACCAATGTGGACTACATGCTTTCCGACGTGGGAACACTGAAGCGCACAACCTGCTTTGCCGATGGCATGCGCGAAAGCGGTACTCCTTTGGCTGCCGCCAGTCTGGCTTTGAACTACCGCGTGAACGGTTGGTACTTAGGACTGACAGGCAACTACTACGACCGCATATATCTGAGCTATACCCCCGTGACCCGTCTGCAGAGCGTACAGGAACTGTGGGCTGCCAACAACTACGGCGGTGCATTCATAGATGTTGATGGCACCCCCGTATATGCCATTCCCGAACAGGCCAAGGGCAACGGCGGCTTCGTGCTGGACGCTTCCATAGGCAAGCAGTTCTATTTAGGCAAGAATCCCTTGAGCGTGAACCTGAACCTGAGCAACATCACCAACAACACAAGTCTGTGCACCGGTGGCTATGAGCAGAGTCGTGCCAACTACAGCGTGAACGATGGTGAAATGTCCAGCCGTACCTACAACTTCCTGAAGAACCCAAAGAAGTACTATGCTCAGGGTTTCAACTTCATGCTGAACATAAACTACCGCTTCTAATATAATATATAAAGGTATAATAAAACATGAAAAAGACAATATTATACGCAACTCTCGTTGTCACTACCCTTTGTATGGGTTCGTGCATGAACAAGGATTGGGAAGCCCCAGATTTCGGCAACAATCCTCCCTATGGCAACAACGAGATTGTCCCCAACACCAACAAAAAGACAACCATTGCCGAACTGAAGGAAACTTTTGCCAGCGTGATTACCTCCAACGGGTACAAGCTCATAGAGGATGACCTGCAACTGCATGCCGTGGTGAACGGCAACGACCAGGGGGGCAACCTCTACAAGCAGATTTCCATTCAGGACGAAACCGGTGGCATCATCGTGGGCATAAACGCCACAGACCTGTATGCCTTCATGCCTGTTGGTCAGAAGATTGTAATAAACCTGAAAGGCCTTTACATCGGCGGTTATGGCAAGATGGCACAACTCGGTGCAGAATACAACGGAGGTATGGGCCGCATGGAGCAAGGTATCTGGGAAAAGAGCGTACGCTTGGTGGGCGACGAGTTCACATCCACCAATGGCGATGAGAACACAACTATACAGATGACGGCAAAGGCCGACACCATAGATTTCAGCGCTCTCAAGGACCATAACTCCATGATTGGACGCATCGTAAAAATCAGCAACGTGGAAATCTCTGGCGAAGGCACACAAACCCTGGCCCCCGAAGACGGCAGCGTGCGCTTGACAAGCAATTGCGCCAACCGCAACATCAAGGGCACAGAGGCAAAGGATATCGTCCTGCGTACAAGCACATACAGCGATTTCGCTTCACGCCCCATCCCCGCAGGCAAGGTGGACATCTACGGCGTCTGCACCTACTACAACGGCACATGGCAGATACTGATGCGCACCAACAACGACATGGTGGAACACGTTAGCGAATAAAAACACAAGAAACAAGTAATAACATAAAACACATTCATATATGAATAAGATTCTTAAAACCATGATGCTTGCCGCCGTCACCGCTTTCGGTCTGGCAAGTTGTGAGGACGTTCCCGCTCCTTTCATTGAACCTGAAAAGCCGGGTACAGGTGAAGTCATAGGAGCAGAGGGCAATGGAACATTGGAGGAACCATTCAATGTCGCTGCAGTTATAAAATACGTACAAGAATTGGGTGCTGACGTAGAGTCACCTGAGAAAGTATATATCAAGGGCATTGTGTGCTCAACAAAGGAGATATCTGCCCAGTTCGGCAATGCCACCTTCGACATCAGCGCCGATGGTGAATTGGCAGGCGAGAAATTCACCGTATACAGAGCAAAAGGTCTCAACAACCAAAACATCAAATCAGAGGATGACGTTCAGGTTGGCGACGAGGTTATCGTATATGGCAATGTAGTCAACTATAAGGGCAACACACCCGAAACGACACAAGGAAAAGCCTATATCCATTGGCAGAAGCGTGGTGATACCGTGCTGGACGGCAGTGCATCCGATACACCTGACACTCCTGCAGATGGTGGCACATGGGACAAGCCATACACTGTTGCCCAGGCCATCACCAACCAGACCGGCAAGGAGGTTTGGGTACATGGCTATATAGTTGGTTCTATCCCCGCAGATGTATCATCGTTTGTACTTGAGAACATGACCTTCACGGCCGATGGTGCATCCGGTACCAACATCTGCATCGCAGACGTTCCCGATGAAACAAACTATGCTAACTGTGCACCCGTACAGTTGCCTGGCGGTTCAGATGCACGTACCGATCTTAACCTGATGAATAACCCCAGCAAATTGGGAGTCGAGGTTTGGCTGAAAGGTAAGGCTACCACATATTTCGGTGCTCCTGGCTTGAAGGAGATCAGCAAGTACACCCTGACTGCTCCTACTGCAGAAGACGACCAGGCACCAAGCGAAGAGCCTACAGAAGACCCCAAAGGCGACGGTTCTCTGGAGAACCCCTACAATGTATCAGCAGTTTTATCTCTTTATGCTAAAGGCAACCCAGAGGGACAAAGTGTTTATGTTAAGGGCAAAATATCTAAAATCAAATCACTTGATGTCAGCCAGTGGGAGCGTGCCCAGTATTTTATCTCCGATGACGGCACGGAGAATGCTCAATTCCAAATCTACAATGGCTACTACCTTGATGGCAAACCTTTCACTTCTAACGACCAAATAAAGGTTGGTGATGAGGTAATTGTATATGGTGAACTATCTTCTTACCAAGGAACGCCTCAGATTGGCCAAAACAGCAAGATTGTTTCCATCAATGGCCAAACTGGTGATGGAGATACTCCCGGTGATGAAGGCGAAGGAGACCAGGATGATAATGAAGAGGAAATTCCTACAGAGGGCAATATTCTTAAGAACGGCGACTTCGAACTCTGGGAGGGCAACATACCAACAAACTGGAAGAGCGCCTCTACCGCTGGTAACGTAAGTATAACACAGAGCACAGAGGCACACGGAGGAACATTCGCTGCAAACATGGGCTTTGTTGCATCCACCAACAAGCGTATGGCCTATAAGGAAACAACCCTGCCTGCAGGTACATACAAGTTCACATTCTATGCCAAGGGAACTGATACTACAACAGGCAGCAAGTGCCAGACACGTCCTGGTTATGTTCCCATGAAAGCCGACGGCAGTGCAGACAGTCAAAACTACAAATATGGTGATTATGCAACCTTGAGTGCGACAGAATGGACATTGGTAGAACATGAGTTCACGTTGGAAGCAGAAACAACGCTCTGCCTCGTGATCATGTCTCCCAAGAACAGCAACTACCACACTTCACAGAACATACTTGTGGACGATGCCTCACTGATAAAAATCAAATAATTCACGAAGCATAAGCAATCTATCTGCCGCCAAGTCACTCGCTTGGCGGCTTTTTTATAACTTTATTCCGTAAAAGTTTGGTCGTGAAGATAAAATGCCGTATCTTTGCACTCCGAAATAGCACTCCATTACACATATAGTTACCAGCTATATAACCAACAGATAATAATAAATAAGAAAAGAAGATATGAAAAAAGGACTTCATCCCGAGAATTATCGTCCCGTTGTGTTCAAGGACATGAGCAATGGCGACATGTTCCTGAGCCGCTCTACCTGCAAGGCTACTGATACCGTAGTTTTCGAAGGTCAGGAGTACCCCGTAGTTAAGTTGGAAATCTCTAACACTTCTCACCCCTTCTACACTGGTAAGAACAAGTTGGTGGACACCGCTGGTCGTGTGGACAAGTTCATGAGCCGCTACGCAAAGACTCGCAAGTAATCTGCTTTGCTTTTGGCTTTATCAAGATTTTTAACAAGAAGATGTGCTATGTTCATGGCACATCTTCTTTGTCTTTAGTACAAGGTCCGTCTATGATGAAAAGAAAATTACCATCTGTCCTTTGGTATAACATGGGGATAGTCATCACAGCATGTCTTTATCTCATTTCATGCAACAATGAGATTCCCAGTCCTGACATGCCTTTGGACAAAATAAACGAGAATGCCAACAGCACTGCCATCATAGAGGCAAACCGTATGGAAATCCCTCGCCTGAAAGGTGGGACATACGACCAGTTCATAGTAAAACATGCCAGACTCAGGGACAACAGCAACAAGATGTTCGTGAACTTCTGCATGGAGTACGACCAACTGAAGAAAGCCAGCAGATGGACCGCCTTCCGCTGGGACATTGACAATACCTACGATAGCAATTGCGGGCGTGCAGGCGACTTTGCTTCCGACCCAGACGTTCCCGTGAAGTACCGAATCGGGAACGGCTATTTCAAAGGTTACCAGCGTGGGCATATGCTTGCAAGCGAAGACCGGCAGTGCTCTGTATCGGCAAATGCACAAACTTTCTATATGACCAACATGCATCCTCAGTTAGGACGTTTCAACGGATATGACGACAATGGCAGCTATGTGTGGGTGAATGCCGAAGGCTTTGTAAGAAGACTTTATCAGGGATGGACACGTGCCAACAATGCCACGGACACAATATACGTAGTGAAAGGTGGCACCATAGACAAATCCACACAGATTATAGGTTATACCAGCAATAGCAGTACCAGCAATATCATCGTACCGAAATATTTCTACATGGCACTGCTCTACAAGACAGGAAAATCGCAGACTCAGGGCGGATACAAGGCCATTGCCCTATGGATTCCTCACACAGAAGGAAACACTACCGCCGGCAAAGACATTGCCTGGAGATATGCCATCAGCATAGACGAACTGGAAGAGAAGACAGGCATAGATTTCTTTTGCAATATGCCAGACCAACTTGAAGCAAAAGTAGAAGCCACATACAACCTCACAGCATGGGGGTGGCAAAAGAACTGATTTTGGTCCTCGGGACGACAGGATTCGGTTCTCGGGAGGACAGGATTCGGTTCTCGGGAGGACCTTTTTTGGAGAGACCTAAGGCAGTAAACTGACAGAAACAGGCAAGCAATCTTACAAATCGTCTTTTACAGGTTGCAGATACTTCTCTGCAACCTTTTTTATATCCTTGCTAAACTCGGAGGTCTGAAGCGTCCATACGATACCCGGCAAGGCAGAACGAAGCGTAGCCCTCATCAGGGGAAGGAATTCGGCTTCGGCCCGTACCATCCTCATGGTATCTGCCATTTCCTCCGTCCAGGGCTGTATGTCCCCTACACTCCTGACGAACCGGGCAACGTCGGGACGCGGAACAGTACGCACAAAACTCCATGAGGTGTCAAATACCTTCACCTCGCTATCTGCCACAGGCCCCATATAAATACGGTTCACGCAGATGAGCGTGTCCGTTCCCTCGGCAAAGAGTTTCATTTCCACACACGAAGCCTCGCTGGTGCGCAGCACCATGAAATCCTCGGTCAGGGAATCCAGTACAACCTGGTCGCCAAAGAGGTTCTTCACTCGGGCCTCCATGCCGTTTTCTATAAAATCGATACAGTCCAGGCGGTTGTTCCTTGTTGTCAGGGGCAGGACCGAGTCGGGCAACTGGGCAAAAATGTCCCTCATGCGCAACTGGGCCGATATGCCGGAGGCCAGGGCCAACAGGAATACTATCAAGGCGGTTCTCTTCATCTTCATCTTATCAGTTACCTACGGTTCCCATATAGAGGAACAGCAAACCAAGGAGTACCAGCACCAGATCCACGGCCTTGCTCTTGAGGTTCTGCTCGTGGAAAAGGAAGGCTCCCATCATGAAACTTACAATGACACTGCCACGGCGCACCATGTTCACAACACTGATCATGGCATCGTCCAGGGAGAGGGAATAGAAATAGGCCAGGTCGGCGGCGCAGATGAACAGGCTTATGAAAGGTATGGTCCAGCGCCATTGGAACTTGCCCTCAGGAGTGCCCTTCCACCTCTCAAGCAGGACCACAACAATCATTATTGCCAACTGGTAGAAATTAAAGTAGCTCTGTACCGTCAGCCTGTTCAGGCCCAGTCCGCCCTCGGCAGGCGAAGAGAGCAGGTACTTGTCGTAAAGACCGCTACATGCACCCAGAATGGCCGCAGCAAAGAGGCAGAAGACCCAACGGTTGTGCAGAAAGTCAATACCCTCCTTCTTGCCACCCAATTTCAGCAGGAAGAAGGAACTTAGCGCCAACAGCACACCTGCCCATTGGAACAGGTTCAGGCTTTCACCAAACAACACCATGGCTCCCACAAGGACGAGCATGGGACGAGTGGCATTAACCGGTCCCACGAGAGTCAAAGGCAGATGCTTCATGGCATAATAGCCGCATATCCAGGAACTCAGGACAATGAATGCCTTCAGCACTATGTACTTCTGCACCTCCCAACCTCCGAAGGGGGCATACCATATCATGGGCAGGAAGATGATGGAGGAGAACAGGCAGTTGAGCAGCAAGACCGTAAGCACGGCATTGCCTCTCAAGGACTGTTTCTTGAATACGTCATAAAAACCCAACAGGGTGGCGCTGACAAAGGCAAACAATATCCACATATCTTATTCTGTTTTATTCTATAGAGACTTTAGCGGTCAGTATTCCACTTCAACCAAGAAAAGTGCATTGCCCGGAACACTGTCACCGGCACGGCAACGGTCCTTGGCTTCCACCACCTGCCGCAACTGTTCTATGGTCATACGACCACGACCCACCTCCAACAAAGTGCCCACGATGGCACGTACCATATTGCGCAAGAAACGGTTGGCAGATATTGTAAAGCACCACTGCCCATCCCCTACCCTGTCCCAATGGGCTTCGGTAATGGTGCAGTCATTGGTCTTGGTATCGGTATTCAGTTTGGAGAAAGACGTAAAGTCTGTGTACTCCATCAGCACCTCGGCGGCACGGTTCATCAGTTCAAAATCCGGATTCCCATACACCTGCCAGCTGTAGGCTCTGTGGAATGGGTCCTTGGTTAGATGAACAAAATAGTGGTAGGTTCTGGACTTGGCAGAGAAGCGGGCATGCATGTCCTCTGCCACGGCCTCCACCTTCTGCACGGCAATGTCCCTGGGCAGAATCTTGTTCAGTTTATATACCAACTGCGGACAATCCAGTTCTCCATAGTCGAAATGCGCCACCATCTTTCGGGCATGCACTCCGGTATCTGTGCGGCCTGCACCGACAACCTCCATGGGCTGTCGCAAGAGCGTGGAAAGAGCCTTGTGCAACTCCTCCTGCACACTGATGCTGTGGGGTTGTATCTGCCAACCGTGGTAGGCAGTGCCGTCGTAAGACAATGTGATGAAATAACGCATCCGAAATGTGGATTACTTGATGTAGAGTCTACCTTTTCTGACAAACACGCCCTTGGCTTTCATGGGATTTACCCTGCGACCGGTAAGATCGTAAGCCTTTGTGTCCAAGGTTGCCGGATAATTTGACATAACATCATCTATCTCCGATGCACCAGCACGGACTCCGGACACCTTCACATCCCTGATTTCCCAACCATAGCATGCGCTGGAGGTACTTATATAATGGAATGCCAAGGTTATCTGCCTTCCGGCAAAATCATCAAGGCTAATAGTTCCAGATTTTTCCGTGCTTGTCCATCCAGAACTCGGAGGTGCAGGGAAGTTCGCATCCAAAGACTCCCATGCCGTTTCCTCGGGACTGGATGAATAATCATCAGTTACAAGCACACTGAAGTACTTATCCTTTACTTCAACACCTTTATTGAAACCTGTCTGATGAACAAACTCGAGACTGGCAGAAGTGCAGTCCGTCAGATCCACGTCGGCAAGCAGATAGTTGTCGGCCACCTTGCCACTGTTGTAAGCATTTGCCACAGCACCGTATTTGCTGTCACTATTCCAAATGTTTCCTGCTGTTCCGTCCGACTTGACATCGCGGAAAATACCCAGACCTCCTGTCAATGCCTCGTCAACAAGGATAACGGTCTCAGACTCAGTTCCCCCGTCATCTGGCAGAACTGTTGTAGCACCATCAACATAGAACGCATAGTCAACACTGTCGCCCCATACATATTCGCACAGGTTAGGGAAATCCACGAAAGGATTGCGGTTGCCTTGGATCTTATACACAGCCTCGTTCCTTGCTATCTCTATCTCATCTACGGGGTCCAGACGAGACCATCTCAGCACCATCTCCGTTGTCCAGTCATTGAAGGTTGGCCACTGGTTATTCTCTAATTGGTCAAGACCATTGCTTTGCCACGTCAGGTCGCTATAGCAGGTTACCATGTACATGTAGGTACGGGCAAAGTCACCCTTCCAATTGTCGGCCGGTTCCCAAATCTTGTTGCTCACATGGTCTCCATAACCGATTTTGATACTGCCGTTACTCCAGGTTTGGTTCGTAACCTCACCCATGGCATAGTTACTCTTCTGCGTGTTAGCGTTACTGTCACTGGGCTTAAGGTTGAAAATGTCCTTGTACGCCTGATTCTGGGTTTTTCCCCACCAGCTCTTGGCAAAGGAGTGCTCTATGTTCATGCCCTCAGGTGGCTGGTTGGCCTGGGTGAACTTACGGCGGTTATTGCTATATCGGTCCACACAATAGTTATCCGACGTGCGGTCCGTAACATAGAATCCGCTCCATGTCTTGCCCGAGCCAGAACCGTAACTGAGGACAGATGCCGTACGTATAATCTCGTGCAACGCAGCCTTCAAGTCCGCCTTCTTCTTACCGTTCGCTGTATCGTAATACCCTTCTGGGAAATCTGCGAAGACAGGAAGTACAACGGTTAACAGAATAGAAAATACAAACAAGTTCTTATACGCCTTCATTTTCATTCTTCCTTTTCATTAGCATTGACTACCTCAAACTCCACATATTCCGCCTCGCGGGCTCTGCGCTCTGCTTCCTCTGCCTTCTTCCGCTCTCTCTCAACAATCTTGGAGTAATACTTCGTTCGGAGAGCGAGAAACATATCACTCAGTCCATAGTATATGCAAGTGGCGCCAAGTATGGTAAACAACATAGCAGGTGCCTCACTGGTGTGCGTAACGCAATACCCTCCGATACCTATTAGGACCATAGGCACGAGCATTAATAGCAGGGAAAGTGGAGTAACCTTGCGATTAGCAAACATGGACAAAAACTGGTTTATTCCAGCCAGCAGCAATAGGAATCCTAACAAGAACACCAGATAGGAGACAAATTCATTGGGATATACCTCAAGGAAGACGCCAAATAATATACTGCCTATAGACATCAAGGGAAACGATGGACGAACTATCGCATTCCTGTTGAACTGCCCATACAAATAGACTATCAAACCCAGGAAACCGGGCATCAGAAACAAGAAACCTATTAAGCGTACTATCAACTCAGGCATCTGCTCCGCATTGAACAGCAGCAACAAACCCACCAACAACGAACACAGTGAGCGAAATATATAACTACCTATAAACTTCATAGCGAGTAACTCTAATATTGAACAACACGTATTTATTGCCTACGAGGTACAAAGGTAAGGAATTTATTCTTGTTTCGCTAAAGATTGTTTGCGTTTTTCTACATCCGCTCAATTTTCCCCATCCTTATTTAGCATAACGGCACAATCATAGTACGCATGAATGGGCTACCCTGCATCTGCACTCCACCCAAGTCCTATCTGCCTGTCAGAATTTCCAAAAGCTGTCCTTGAACCCCAATCGGTCATTAGCGTTATGGTGATAATAGCCTTTCTTTTTGAACCTTTTCGTTAAGCCAATTGAGCGGGATCAACCGACGCAGGAGTGAGCGCAGAATCAAGTTTACTTGAATTATGCCGAGCGACAAGGAGGAAAACAATAGTTAAACTCGTTTGAAGTCAGCTTTGGCAATGACTATATAAACATATCCTTGCTCTTCTGGCTTAACTAAAAGGTTCCATTGTAACCGAGAATCGGAAAACTGGTAACGAAAAGAAGGCTTCATTAGCGCGTAACAATCTAATGACCTATTTGGATTAAAAGCATTAAGAACGTGGAATAAACAGATGAAATACGTGTTTACAAAATTATACTCAATGTTTAGGACAATTGTACTCAACGTTGAGTACATTGCTCCTAAACGTTTGGTACGATTGTACGCAATATTGGGTACATTTTATAGAAGGCGTTCTTTCTGCTTATACTTACGTTCCTATTGCCTTTGCATTATGCTGTTTAGGGAAATATTAGCCGAGAGGGTACGATGTGGCAATAACAGCCGAATGACCAATTTGGGTTAAGACAGGTGAGAGTACAACAGGAAAAAGGAGTATGGCATATTGGTATATTGGTATATTGGTATATTGGCATGTAGGGACGCAGCGTGCTGCGTCCGCATAATAACAGAGACAACACAATTCGGACGCTGCACGCAGCGTCCCTACCCTCACTTTCATATTTCGGATCACCGGATATTTCCTTTCTCATTTCTCCCTTTTCCTTTCCTAAAGCAAAAAAAGAGTCCTCCAGATTTCTCCAGAGGACTCTCTCATCTAAAAACGGCGGCTACCTACTCTCCCACGGGTGTGCAGTACCATCGGCGCGGACGGGCT
>JAZRCG010000007.1:0-5956 GCA_045659645.1 Bacteroidaceae bacterium
CAGCGATGGCACCGACCCGCGTCGCGCATTGGCCGAGGCGCTCTGCCGCGACATCCCGATGAACAGTTGCATCATGGCCTACAACGACCCCTTCGAGAAGGGACGTATCAAGGAGATGGCCGAGGCATACCCTGACCTTGCTACCCACCTGATGAACCTTCACGGCAATATCATAGATCTCCTGCTGCCCTTCCGCGATGGGCACTGCTACACCCCAGCTATGGGCGGTTCGTTCAGTATCAAAAGCGTGTTGCCAGCCCTGTTCCCTGATGATGAGGAACTCAACTACCATAACCTCAACCCCTTGGTGCAGAACGGTGGCCATGCCATGACCATCTTCCCCAAGATAAAGGATATGCCAGCCGCAGAGGCCCATGAGGCACGCGAAGCATTGTTTGCCTACTGCCACCTTGACACACTGGCTATGGTTCGTGTGTGGGAGAAGTTGGAGGAGATGGTGAAGTGAGAAAAAAAGTTGGTGCAAGTTTTGAATTTTTCTCCCGATGTTACTATATTATTGCCATACGAAATGTAACCATGTTTTTTTAACTATAAAATCCTATTAAGCCTATATGAGTTTTTATTTTTTTCATTATGAAACTGCTGGAAAGGACAATGAGAAGAAATTGTCTGCCGAGCAACTTCTGACAATTTTTAATAGAAACATTGTTAAGAATGCAGAACTGCTGGATTACTTGGATAAGAAAAATAATTTTGAGGTAATTGCAAAGTCAAGAAACGAGAGTATGCATAGTCGTTTTATTGCAGAATTGCTCTCGGGGACATTCTTTAATGGCGATTCTCGCGAATCAACTCTAATACATTTTCTTGATATTATTCTTTACCGGGCAGGAAAAGAGGACAAGGTGATGGAAGTCAACGAACATCTCCGCAGAGCAATACTTACGCGTTCGGTAATGTTTGAAAAGGTGGACTCGAACTGTGAACTTTCTATCAAGAAGAACCAAGACGAATATACGAATTTCCCGACGCAGAACTGTGCGGAAAGCGACGACCATATTGATATATACCTTAAATTCAAACTCTTGACCCCAATTGCAGGGCGCCACGAACTGGAAATATTTATAGAGAACAGGGTTGATACTCTGGAGCATGACTCCCAGACAAAACGTTATTTCGAAGCATGCGGCAATGGTGGGAATGAGCGACCTTTCCAGTTGTTTGTGTATCTGACACCCCAGTCCCTTCGCGACATGGATCATTATGCGGGATTGAATAAGGATATGCGCCCAGAGTGCCCTCATTATATCCATATATGCTATCAGGATGTTCTGGACTGCGTTATAGAACCGCTTTTGTCTGATGAAGGATTAGACACGGATAAGCATAACATGCTGAGAGAATATGTGAGTTGTCTTGAACTGCCTGCTATGCCGGATTCCGAATCAGAGCGTCAAGGAAATGAACTCTCCATTATGGCCATTGGTTCTAAAGAAAAACAACTGATAGGGGCCTTCGTGGAAGATGATGTCAACCGATGGCTTATCAGCAAGGCCATAGAAGCAAAGTTGGGCAAGGCGTTCTATTCCGTCGGGAGTGCAGACAAGTTACTGAATTCGGCAGAGGCTCTTCAGAGGGCACTGCAGGTCATAATAAGTCTGAAAAAGAACCCGCTTGACATCCTTAAGTGTGTGGCAGATTGTAACATGGCAGGCGACCAAGATGGCGCCGGTCCCGTTTTGATATACTCTCCCAAGCACTGGCGGCATAATGGATTTTGTAAATATCTTCCCTTGGACAAACTGCTTGCACGCTCGGGTAAGGCCATCGACAATGATATGTTTATGGCACTGATGCAATGTAACACACAGGTGTTTCTGGATGTTCCCGTTACGGAGAACGCATTGCCTCGCGAAATTGACGACCTGGTGGATGACGTTACAGGTTATCTGCAGGTAGGTGACACAGATTTCTTCTGCAGGGCAGACATTTCAGGAGACAGAATTCTCAAGCTCAATCAGATTCATCTTCTTCGCAACCACGAACTGATAGAAAAGTGTGAAGACACATCCATTCTGCTTGATTTCTTCAGAAACCGTAAGAACCTCGTGTTGTCTGTATATAAGATTCTGCTTGAGGAAGAACGCAACAACGAAGTCTATGAAGAGAAACTGAAAACCTACCGTAAACTGACCAAACAATAACCCGCCAATTCGTTTTAGACAACTTATGAGATTACCTCTTTCCGATTACGTATCCAATACGAGAGACGAGCGCAAGCACATCCTCTTTCTGGGCGACCTGTTTACGGGCACCGAGGACCTGCTTCTCACATCCCTTGTGAAAAATTTGGGTGAAGAATACCATTGCATGTACGAACCCCTTCCCAAAGGACCACGCAACGCAGTGGACCATGTCGCACTTATGTGCATGATTGATACTCTCAGGCCCGACCTGATAGTGGCATGCGGCACGGCAGCCACCATAGCCTGCTTCAAAAGCGCTAAACATAACTATGGCATCGACACTCCCATAGATGTCAGAGCTCTTTCAGATGCCATGCATGCCAGACATATAGGCAAGATAAAGAAGGTGCTCATAACCCCCTATTTCAGCACCAGTAACATGATTGCCAACATGTTGCCCCCTAAACAGTTCAAGACGCGCATAGAACTGCCCAATCTTGGTAAGCCAGAATATCTCACCCTCACACGCCAGATGCAGACGGAATACCGGCAGATGGAGGACGAGATCTACCGCCAGGGCATACGGAATGCTGAG
Organism: Bacteroidaceae bacterium; assembly: GCA_045659645.1. GTDB lineage: Bacteria > Bacteroidota > Bacteroidia > Bacteroidales > Bacteroidaceae > Physcousia. Next base: position 2,743 of record JAZRCG010000007.1, read on the forward strand.
ACCCTGTTCTTCAGTGCAGATGTTGATTCGTCCACCTATGCTGACTATGTCAACAACTTCGGCCCAGCACACATCATGCCAGCCGAGAACTCCTTCTCGCCCAATGCCCCCGAGTGTGTGGCCCAGTTCATCAGGGAAGTTATCTCTGCTGAACAGGTAGAGCCGATGTCCTCAGAGGAAGAAATCGTTAATGATTCCCTGCCTGAAAATAGACCCAAAGACGAACTTGAGCGAATGGAAGAGATTCACAAAACTCTGCTCTCGAAGTATAGGGCAGGTGAACTGGAAAGGCCAACCAGCAGAATAAGGAAGCTTGTAATAACTAAAAGTGTCACACGGCGACGTGAACAGGATAACAAAGAACTTATGCACCATAATACAGAAGACATGAATGCATTTAACGTTATTGAATACCTGAAGAAAGAACCATTCGATATAGATGAATACCTGCAGATGACTGTCAGGGCAGAGCTGCTCTCACGCGAAGAGGAACAGGCTTTGGTGGAAAAGGCACAGCAGGGCGATGAAGAGGCAATGAACCTGCTGTTGTGGGCAAATGCTCGCTTCGTTACCAGTTTGGTGCGCCAATATCAAAATAATGGTTCCACCATACAGAATCTGCTTAAAGTTGCGATGTGTGCACTACAGAATGTGGTTATGGAGTATGATGTGCATAACGAGGAGTCGCTCATCAAATGTGCCGTGCCACAGATGAGAGAGGCATTGGAACAAATATAATATTACAGAGTGTGGTAGTGACTCCCTCTCACTTACCTTGTCCGAAGGACGGAACTGTGTGCTGGGAAATAACCCAATGGATTTTGGAAAACGGTGAACGGAAACTAATCCGCTCACCGTTTCTTCTTTTTCTTGCCTTCTAAACATTCAGCGTTACCCTCAAAGTCCGCAATAATACCCCAGCTTGTAGAGTTGGAATGCTTTGAGGGCGCAATGGTTGACCTTTGTAACCGGAAAGTGAGAAAACAGGTGGCAAAAGTTGGCTTTATTAGCGCGTAACGGTCTAATAACCGATTTGGGTTTAATATTGTTGCAATTTGCTAGGCAAAGGTACAACAATACTAAAATAGCCCAAATAAATATTTTATCGGATGCTTACTGCTAAGAAGCGAGGCAAGTACATTTCCATGTACTTGCCTCGTGAATAATATGTTTTGGAGAGTTGTGGATTATTCTTCAACAGCAGCCTGAGCAGCAGCCAGACGTGCGATGGGCACACGGAAGGGAGAGCAGCTCACGTAGTTCAGACCTACCTTGTGGCAGAACTTAACTGATGAGGGCTCGCCGCCATGCTCACCGCAGATACCGCACTTCAGCTCGGGACGAACTGAGCGACCACGCTCTACGGCCATCTCTACCAACTGGCCAACACCGTTCTGGTCGAGAACCTGGAAGGGGTCTACCTTCAGGATCTTCTTCTCCAGGTATACGGGCAAGAAGCTGGCGATGTCGTCACGAGAGTAACCGAAGGTCATCTGTGTCAAGTCGTTGGTACCGAATGAGAAGTACTCGGCACGAGAAGCGATGCGGTTAGCGGTCAGGGCAGCACGAGGAATCTCAATCATAGTACCTACCTTGAACTCAACCTCAACACCTTCCTCTGCGAACAGAGCAGCAGCGGTCTCGCGGATAACCTTCTCCTGAGCCTCGAACTCGTAGAGGATACCAGTCAGAGGAACCATGATTTCGGGATGGGGATCGCCGCCTTCCTTCTTGATCTGCACGGCAGCACCCAGGATGGCGCGTGTCTGCATCTCGGTGATCTCGGGATATGTGTTGCCCAGACGGCAGCCACGGTGACCCAGCATGGGGTTAGCCTCGCAAAGGCTCTCAACACGCTGCTGGATGTACTGAACTGTTACGCCCATGGCGTTTGCCATCTCCTCCTGACCCTTCTGATCGTGGGGAACGAATTCGTGCAATGGGGGATCGAGCAAACGAACGTTCACGGGACAACCGTCCATTGCCTTGAAGATGCCGTAGAAGTCAGCCTTCTGGTAGGGCAGCAACTTGGCAAGAGCAGCCTTGCGGCCCTCAGCGTTCTGAGCAAGAATCATCTCGCGCATAGCAACGATCTTCTCTGCCTCGAAGAACATGTGCTCGGTACGGCAAAGACCGATACCTACGGCACCGAAGTTGCGTGCAACCTGTGCATCGTGGGGGGTATCAGCATTGGTACGAACTACCAGCTTGGTGTACTTTTCGCAAAGAGCCATCAGGTCAGCGAAGTCACCGCTCAACTCAGCAGCCTTGGTCTCAACCTGACCGTTGTAGATCTCACCGGTGGTACCGTTCAGAGAGATGAAGTCACCTTCCTTAAGAACGATGCCGTCAACCTCTACGGTGCGAGCCTTGTAGTCGATGTTCAGAGCACCTGCACCAGATACGCAGCACTTACCCATACCACGAGCTACAACGGCTGCGTGAGAGGTCATACCACCACGTGCAGTCAGGATACCCTGAGCTACAGCCATACCTGCGAGGTCCTCGGGAGAGGTCTCGATACGAACCATGATAACCTTCTTGCCATCCTCAGCCCACTTAGCAGCGTCGTCAGCAAAGAATACAATCTGACCAGTAGCAGCACCGGGAGATGCGGGAAGACCACGGGTAAGAACCTTTGCGCTCTTCAGGGCAGCCTTGTCGAATACGGGGTGCAGCAGCTCGTCGAGCTTGTTGGGCTCGCAACGCTTCAGAGCGGTCTTCTCGTCGATAAGACCCTCGCGAACGAGGTCCATAGCAATCTTAACCATTGCAGAACCGGTACGCTTACCGTTACGTGTCTGCAAGAACCAGAGCTTGCCTTCCTGTACGGTGAACTCCATATCCTGCATGTCGCGGTAGTGGTTCTCCAACTTGTTCTGGAGCATGTCGAGTTCCTTGTAGATCTCGGGCATAGCCTCTTCCATAGAAGGATACTTTGCTACGCGCTCTTCCTCAGAGATACCTGCGCGCTCGGCCCAACGCTGAGAACCAATCTTGGTAATCTGCTGAGGTGTGCGGATACCAGCAACAACGTCCTCACCCTGTGCATTTATCAGGTACTCACCGTTGAAGAGGTTCTCACCGTTACCAGCGTCACGGCTGAAGCATACACCAGTAGCAGAGGTGTCGCCCATGTTAAGTCGGAGGCCAAGCGGTCTTAGGAAGACAAATAAGGCAGTCAACTCCTTGGCTCACAGAACGACATGGCTAC
>JAZRCG010000008.1:0-2465 GCA_045659645.1 Bacteroidaceae bacterium
GCTCACCACTGGGGGTGAATACCTGCAAACCAGCAACCTGTCCCTGCAAAGCATCACCGATGTTTGCGATGGGGCGCTTCTCCAACTTCTCGCTTGATACTGCTACAGCAGAACCAACCACTGAACCCAGCTTCTTAGCAGAACCGTAGCCAGTGATGACTACATCTTCCAATACCTCAGCATCGGGCTGCATGTACACCTTCACGTAGGGATGAGCGGTCACTTCCTGTGTAGTCATACCTACATAAGAAACGATCAAAGTCTTCGCGCTACTTGGAAGGTTCTCAATCACGAACTTGCCATCAAGGTCAGTAATGGCACCCAAAGTGGGTACGCCCTTTACTGCGACTGTGGCACCAATCACAGGCTCACCATCTTCAGCACCGATAACGAGACCGGTAACCTTAGATACTTGAGCAGTTACTAAGCTTGCACCCATGAAGAGGCAGGCTAATAACATCATCAATTTACCTTTCATAATTTTACAATTAAAAGTTAAACAATAAATTTATAGTTGGTTTTAATCTCTCATTTTTCCTTTTCGTTCCTTCTGAGAACCAAAGCAAGGGCCTGTATTACAGGCTCTATCCTTATGTATATATATGTAAGTGAGAGGGAATGGCCTTTGCAGCCATCAACGACACTAATACCTATATGATTCCCGTAAGTAGGTCGCAAATGTAGGGCTTATATTTGATATAAGCAAGTGAAAACTAAAAAAATCTTAAAAAATCTTACTTTTACCTCAAAAGTTAAGAATTCACGGAGAGTAATTATTAAAATGATATAAAAATGGCGCAAAGAGGTGACATTTTGAAAGGATTATAAACTGATATCTGATGAAACGATGAAGAAAATTATGTATCGGGCGGTCTTCAACCGCAAGAAGCAACTGAGAAGTGACGGTAGGGGATTAGTGCAGATAGAGGCTTACCTGGAGAGAAGGCGCATGTATATCTCTACACACCTATACATATATGGCACACAATGGGACGAAGCGAGGCGGAAGATCTGCAACCATCCTCATGCCGAAGAGCTGAACTGGATGATTGCCGAACACATAGTGAAGATGGAAGAGATGGAAATCGCTTTATGGAAACGGGGCGAGGAGGTGTCACTGCATGGCTTGAGAGAATGCTTGCACAAGGCAGTTTCGGCGCAATTCCTACCCTTTATGGCTCAAGAGATAGAGCATGGACACATCAGGGAGAGCACACGGGAGAACCGTCGCACGACACTGGCTCTACTGCAGGAGTTCCGCGGGGAGATAACCTTCAAGGAACTTACGCCCTACTTTGTCAGCCAATTTGAGGCATGGATGGTATCACGTGGGTATCACACAAATACCATCGGGAAACATCTCTCTCACCTGCGCATCTATGTGAATGCGGCTATCCTGAAGGGGCAGATGCGAGAAGAGGATAACCCGTTCCACCGAAGGTGCATCTGGCACAAGCCCTTTCGCCATACGCATCTCACACCTTTTGAGGTGGCAAAACTGGAACGTACACAACTGCCGCAGTCACTCGGGATGGTGCGCGATGCCTTCCTCTTCTGCTGCTACACAGGGCTACGTTACTCAGACTTCGTACGGCTAACTACTGCCAACATTCAGCGAGGTAGCGTGCACACATGGATACACCTTACGTCTCATAAGACAGGTGCCGAGGTACACCTGCCCATCGACCTGCTTTTTGGAGGAAAGGCACTACACCTTATTAATGTATATAGTGACAACCTCACGGCATTCTTCGGTTTGGCGGCAAACTCAACCGTCGACAAGCAATTGCTTGCGATAGCCCGTCATGCAGAACTGAGGAAGCACTTCTCTTTCCACTCGGCACGCCATACCAATGCTACGTTGCTATTATCACAGGGCGTAAGCGTAACGACTGTCCAGAAGCTGCTGGGGCACAAGAACGTGCGCACTACAATGAACTACTGCGAGGTAATAGACCATACTGTCATCAAGGAACTCCAGAAAAGCCGAAAGCGGTAGCACAGGGGTAGCACAGGGGAATTGAAAAATGAAAAATGAAAGTTTCTTTCGCGTGCGCGCGCATGTATCATATTATGTAAAGCCAGCAGAGAGTAAAAAACAGTTTCCGCGAATAGGTTGTCCGGCTGTCCTTGTGGGCTATAGCGCATTGTATATCAGGAGGTAAACAAGGACAACCCTGGTTGCCCTCAGGGTGTCCTCAAACGCATATTCATCTGCGCTGTCAACCACGAGGACTTAGTCGCCAATAGAATATTGCATTGATTTATAATGTGTTTTCCCCTATTTTGCAGTATATATACATTAATTGTCGGCGACAGGGCAGACGCATCAGAAATATCCATGAGGATTATATTCACTATTCTCAGAGAATCAATTTGTTAGTCTCACGCAGATCTCACGAATCTCACGAAAAACGCATCGTTACACTCGCGTTTGCCATCCGGTCGCAAACACTCGGCAAGGC
>JAZRCG010000009.1:0-8034 GCA_045659645.1 Bacteroidaceae bacterium
TTGTTCCAAGATGAGTTGTACATCAATGCAAATCACGCAAGTATGTAGAAATCAGAACAGTTGCCAACTCATTACCTCGTTCTTGAACTTTCCGCATAAACTTTTTATTCTTAGCGGATTATGAGATTATTCCAAAAATATATAATATCTTTGATAATAAGTATAATGTAGCAGGTTTTATTTTTATTCTTATGTTATTTACGCACCTTCCTAACATCTCGTCTTAATGATATACTAGTCCTCATTGTAAAAGGACTGGTTTAAGAATGGTGAAGCGTGTTAATGTTCAAACGAGATAAGGTTGTTAGGGGCGGCATTGATGTTGTGAAGGAATATATATAGAGGCATACCCCCCCGAAAGCTAATGGCTACAACTATTGTCCGAACTCCGTTGACTTATATATGAGGACTGTCGCAGGATTTCTAAAGCCTTGTCCTTCTTAGACGAGAAAGAGAATTGTTTCACTATATCTGTGACCTCGGTAACGTCTGTATCAATTATCAGGCGTGGGGCAAGGACTTTCAAAGCCTTTAACTTCGCGTCATCAAAGGAAATCATCGAGAGTAGTTTGGCGCACTGCTTGCTATTGAAGTAACTGCTAATGCAAGCCACTTTGATGACTCCAATCTTCTTTTCATGGAAAGAAGCGTCATCCACTACTTCGCACATCATCTTGAAGTCTTTATTATGCATAGCCCTGGGTCTGCGCTCATATCTCATCTCCTTCCTGTGGTGATGCTCCATCTCCTGTCTCTGCACCGATGCCATCATTGGCATGGCAAGGGTAAATAGCGTAACAAGTGCAATTGCTGATTTCTTGTTCATAATCTTCTAACGTTTAGGTATTCACTTAATTTTCTAATAAAATATTCATGTCGTCCAAGCTGTTCAGGAATACTTGCAAAAGGAAATTTGCAGGTTTGTCCTCATTATTCTCGTCTATATATAAGCAGTTGGGACTTCCTGGCAGTATCCACGAATTACACAAGACGTCCAGTTTGGGTAGTGCATTGATGTACCAGGCAAAGGACCTTGTAAGTACCACGCCATTAGGAGGGGTTACCTGTACATAATATCCGGGAATGTCGTCCAGTATATGGTACAGTTCCATTTTCTCTTCCTCTGTAGCTGTAGTGAGCAGAGTAGTCACACGCTTGTTAATTGACTTTACTGTGGCACGCTTAGATGTGTCATCTGTTGATGTGTCTAAAAGTTTACCAAGAACTCGTACCTCCGAGAGTAAGTGTTTTGCTGGTGACTCTCCCATAACAATTCCCTCTATTCTCCCGTTTTTGCTTATTTTCAGGAATGTACCATCTTGTCTGGTATAGTCCCCGTACAAATCTTCCGTTTCCACATCAGCCTTTGATATATTGCTTTGCTTCAGAGCATACTCATAATGCTCCTTGCTAAAGGGGCCGAATATGCGGAAGGTCCTGAACTTGGCTACTTGATGTTTGCGGTCCACCCTTTCAAGCCACCATTCTATGCCTATTACATGTCTGTAGTATGGGTTCTGCTTGCTGTTTAAGCGAAGAACGGCATAGTTGCGTCCCTTGCCGCCAACCACAAACGGGGCGATGTCCTCTCCGTAGTACATCTGCAGTTTCTTGCTCTCTATAGGATTATCCACACGCAGCATGTTTGATGAGCAGAAACCGCCAGTATAATGTGGCATATCCTGGTCATAGCACCAGAGTATGGATGCCACCACGTTTTTTACTACCAGCTGCTCCTTCTGGCTGTCGTAAGAGTGTTCATATATTCTGGTATCCAGATAATAAGTAGAGTCCAGGCGGTCGCGCCCCTGCTCACCGGCCTTGCCAATCATCCAATTCGCTGGCCATGTTTTGATGAGGTGCTCTATTTTGTTTGATTGGGGCACAGTCTCGCCCTTTGATTGTGCAAAACTGCCAATGGCCATTGTTGCAAGGATGATAGATGATAGAATGTGTTTCATAATGATAGTTCTGGTATGTTTGGTTCGTTAGATGCGTTTCTGCAGATTTCCTCCATCATAGTATAATACAGATGTTCCTCGTATTTCTTCTCAGCAATTGTCTGTTGTGTAACCTCGTCAAGCAGTTCGCACATCATTTCTATTTCGCCAACTTCCGTGCTCTTTTGATTACTTTCAGGTTCAGTCTTTACAGGTGTTTCCGTAGGTAGTGGCGCCTTTTCTTTTTGTGGCAAACTTAAACTTGTGGTTTCGGTGACTATTGGGGTAGGGGATGAGGTTGCTGTTGTGTTGTCGTCAGAGTCTGAAACCTGAGCAACAAGTTTTCCCTCAGTTTGTATCCTTGCCTCAGTGATGGTATTTTTGTTCTCATCGTCCGTGCCAATCAGCATTGGTAAGGATATGCCCATCACGCCCACTATACACGCTGCCACTGCCCATGGCCATAGACGTATCGACTTGCGCTGATAGGCAATTCGGTCAAACTCCTGGCTGAGGTCTGCCTCGAAGATATCAATGTCTTCTGCTGCCTGTCGTATAAGTTCCTTGTCAATCATGTGTCTTAATCAGTTTTATTAGATGTTTCTTTGCCGAGCTGATGATGGTGCTGGCCGAACGGCGACTCATTCCTGTCTCTTGTGCTATCTCTTCCATGGTCATATCGTCCTGATGTCTCATCCTTATCAGTTTCTGCTCAGACGGAGGAAGTTTTCCTATGGCATTTTCTATCTCGGTTTGCCGTTCCTCGCTTAGCATGGGACCGTCTGCGGAATCCTGCCCTGCTGACTCTGGCATGCTTTCCAGAGGTTGTGCCTCTCGCAATCGTTGCCGTCTCCATACGCTCACGCACAGGTTCTTTGTTGCCCTTATGCTCAGGGCTTCGACATTGTCGCCCTGTTGCCATCCGCGTTTCAGCATTCTCACATAAACCTCCTGTACTACATCCATGGCATCCTCCTCGTTGTGGAAGAAATCCATGGCTACCCTCATCATCTGAGGGCGCATTTTTATCAGTTTATGTTCAAACTCTGTTTGTGTCATCTATCTATATAACGCTTACAGCTATCAAATGTCAAGTGTAAAAGAAGAAAAAAGCTTTTTCGCTCACTTAATCGTATCTCTGAAACTGGGTTTCTAAGATACTCACGCTCGGAAAAACAAAATTAAAGTCCGCTTCATTTTGTTTTTCGCTCGCTTAATCGTATCTTTGACCCCAAAAAGCAATGATGCATGGAATACTTGAATCAATTTCACAAAGAATCCGTAGAACGGAAGTTGAAGAAAATCGCCGAATCCAAGAAATCGCCAATGAGCTCTATCGACGCTGCTGCTTATATGATGGCCAATTTCGAGAAGGCAAAAGCAATGCAAGAACAACAGAGGTAGAACGCCATGTGACGGAATCGTATGCAAAGGAATTTGGTTTATGGATTCCAATGGAACATGTCTTTCAACTTGGTAGTCCCGGTCCCTGTGGTAATGAGAATGATACTTATGCCTTTGAGGGTATAACATATAAAGTAAATAATTTGTTGAATAGTCAGGGAAGTGTCCTAAAGTTGTTTTACAAGATACTTCTACATAATTTTGTATTCACCGAAACCGCCTATACTTTTTATGGCTTTACTGGATTTCATGGAAGCTCTATAATGCCTATATTTACTCAACCTCTCATTGCTAATGCCATACCTGCTACTCCTATAGAAATCTCAACATACATGGCAGCATTGGGCTTTTATAGTACCGCTACAGAAGGCTGTTTTACCAATGGCGAGATAGAAGTTTGGGATGTAGTAGCAAGAAATGTTTTAAAGGACAATGATGGTGACATCTTTGTGATTGATGCAGAACTTCGCTTATTATAAATAACCACTTCACATACCCACATAAATAAGACTATTATACTTATGGCGATAGGTATAGTATAGTGTTTAGGGAAGCTTTATCATTGTATGTAGTTTAACTCATAGTACCACATTAGCATGAAATTGGCTACAATCAGTAAACATAGAGCAAGGGTAGTGCCTATGGTCCAAACTATTTTGCTTTTTCTGCCTTCTTTTTCAAACGCTGCAAAATATTTCAAATAGCGATTCTCCTTCCAATATACTAAATCACCTATTATCCACGAAGGAACTATTCCTAATGCAACAACAATAATCAGGTGCCTTCCCACAATATCAGATGCATGTGGTCCATAGCAAATCATCCAAATATTTATCACTAAATAAATAGGTAAGGCCAGCAATAGCAATGCAAGCCCAGCCAAATAGTATTGAGTAAATCCAGATACAGGGTTATTTACAGTCTTATCCAATATACTTCTTGACCTATCCTTATATTCCTCGTACGTGTTAATTCCGTATTCCTTTTTCAATCGTTTCTTCCAACAAGGCAAACTATACAATGGGCGTTGCACCAGCAATTCAGTTGCAGCATGTAAAGGTAATCCAGAGAAATATATCAGATTGTACAACGAATACAATAGCCTGTTCAAAAACATGTCTATGTTAAATCCTGTAATCTTTTTCATTTGTGTAGTTGTTTAGATGGTTATCCCATGCGCCTTGATGATACTCTGCAAGCGCTCAATTTCTTCGGCTTGCTGCTTCACTTGTTGGCGCAGGGCGTGTAGTTCATCTTGTTCTTGCTGACGGTATCCCGTGCGTGCGGCGTGCATCCGCTCCTTGATACCGCCCTTTGTAACAAATTCCTGCTCCAAATTCACCAGATGCCTGTTAAGCATTGCATCCACCATATAGCAGAGGGTGAGGGCAGTGTTGGCCATCTCCTCGTTGTTCCATTTATCAAAGTGTGGCTGATAGTCCTCCACGCGATTATGGATTTTGCAAAACTCCTGCATCTTACTGTAGCGATTGTGCCCCTCTGTCCAAATAGTTAGGTTGCGCGAGATGAGATAGTCACGATAATCCTCGCGCAACTCTTGGATAGAACTTCGTGCCACATTGAGGAGTTTTAGTTGCATTTCTGTGGAAGCCACTCCATCCTCTATACCCTCAACAATATTTTGCTTTCCACTACGGGCAGCCTGTATCATCTGGTCCACCGTACGGTCGCCATGCGCAGGAAGGAAACGCTTGCAGAATACATAAGTCAGATGGTAGAGCACCTCACTCTTCTGGTAGAAGTATGTATTGCGCCAGGGCGCCTGCCTCTTTAGAACTTGTTGCATGGTATACTGTATTTAAGGGGTTTAGATAGATGCTATAGATGTAATAGAAACTATAGATAGGGGCAAAGATAGAGTTTTTTTGAGAGAATAGATGCTATAGGTTCTATAAATTTTATAGTATCTATAGCTTTTATAGCTTTTATAGCACCTATCCTCTCACTCTCACTCCTTCGCAATAATCTCCGCAGGGTTCTGCCTCATCACGGTGCGGACGTGGAGAGAGACGACGAGGAGGATGACGAGGGAGGTCATGCAGATGCTGAGGAGGATGGGCATGACGGGAGATATGAGGTGAGGGGGAATGAGTTCCTGCCTGCCCCAATCTTGTAAGAATTGATTGAAGAGGATGCCTGCGGGGATTGCTATCACGCTTGCCACTCCAATCAGCCACAGATAGAGGCGACCGAAGAGCAGGGCTATATCCCATCGCTTGGCACCGTGCACCTTGCGGAGTGCTACTTCCTTCTGTCGTGAGCGCGTGTCGAGGGCTATGGTGCTCCATATACCCATGAGGCAGATGATGGCGCAAATGCTTGTGAGTATCCACGCTCCTCGTTGCATGTTTTCAAGTAGGCTGAGTTCGGCGGCCAGTTGTTTGCGCAGGTTTATGACTACGGGATTCACGGGCTTGGGATTGATGCGCGCCATAAGTTCAGTGAGGTCGGTAAATACCTTATTGTATTTGCCCTCTCGGGGAACGATGATAAATTCACCGCTCGTTAATGTCTCCTCTATGCCGTTCTGCTGAGTGCCGTCCTTAATTATTGCCATCTCCTGCAGGGCGGTTACCCATTTACTGGGGGTGTAAGGCGCGATGGCGTAGGTGCCGCCAATGCGATACGGCTCACCTTCTTTGATGTGCAGGACACCCGAGTCGGTGATTCCGCGTTTCTTCAGTTCACTATAAAGCGTGTCGCTGAGAAGCAGACAGTTGTAGCGCTCTTCGGGTGGCAGAATCCACTTGATGGGGCGTTGCCAGAAGGCAAAGTAAGAGGTATCTGCGAGTTCACGACATCGCCAATGGCTTCTGCGCAACTCCTCAACCAATTCGGGGCTGTTTGACACCTCTTCTATTGGGAGGAACGTTTGGTCTTCTATGCAAAAATAGTGTTTAATATCATAGTTCTCCCCACTGCGCAGGTACTCCCAAAGTTTCTGCCCATCTTCTTCATGGAAGGGTTTCACCTGAATGCATTCGGCATAGAAGTCATCGTTCTCGGGCACATTATAACTCTCCATCATGCGGTTGACAAACTGAGTCAGCGAAAGCGTACCGCCGAGGAAGGTGATGCTGATGACGAACTGCACGCCCAACATCGTGTTGCGCAGTGTGTGCTTGCGGTTTTTTTGTAACTGAATCGCCATGCCTTGGCGCTGGCGTAGTTGTCGGCGTGTGCTGATGCCGACAACGAGGGTGCAGATGAGGAATGTGACGAGTGATATGACGGTTACGCTCTCGTAAATGCCTTCTATTATCAACCCCGACTCGCTTAGGAACATCATCATGTTGGTTTCGGCGTAGTTCGAGAGCCATTGAGCAAACAGCCAGGCGGTGCCAAATGCGAGTATGAGAATGAGCGCCACCTCGCAGAAGAAGAGCATGAAGATACTGCGTTTCGTAGCACCATGCACGCGGCGTAGTGCCACCTCTCGTTGGCGCATGCCGAAGAGTTGCAATTGCATTTTAAGGAAACCGATCAAGGCTGCCACCAGAATGAGGGCGCTGATGGCGTAAACCACATTTCGGCTCACAATCTGCACTCCCACGGTTTCCGCATACACATCGCGTAATGCCCTTATCCGAGCCTTCAAACCGTGCGGTGCTAAACGGCGATTGATTTCGGCATGTACCGATTCGAGTGTGGCATTCTCAGCAAGTTGAATGAGCAGTTCCGAGACGTACCTGCCACCATAGGGCTCGTCTTTGAGATAAACAAACATGTAGTTGTCTATGTCATCTGCAATCTTGTTGTTTTTAATGACATCGCGCACGGTTACGGTGAAATACTTGCCTAATATTTCCATTGTAACCGTACAACCGATGGGATTCTGGCCACCAAATACTTCTCGCGCTTGGGGTTCGCTGATGAAGACCTCCTTGTCGTTGAGCACAGGTAGATGCTCTCCCGTCACAGCCGAGCGGATGCCAAAAAACTGGAGTCTGTCGGCGTCGACAACAAAGAATTTATACTGACCAGTGCGCACCGTTGAGTCTGGCAAAAGGAATTCCTGATCGCTAACCATTAGATATCCACAACTCGCACTGCGGTTTTCATGTATCTTCTCCACGCCAGGTAAATTGCCGTTTGATGTGAGTGCACTAAGTATCTCAACTGTGATGGAATGCACCTTATTGCCAAACGACATATTCTTTGTCTCGGTCTCATCTGTGGCATATTTCACATCGGGAGCATTGATGTCAACGATCTTCACCAAATAGCAGCGGTCGTAATACTCCTCCTCGCTAATAGACGGTGCGCCCATATGTTTAACAATAAAGTGCGTAGCAGTAAGTGTTACGATGCCTACGGCCAAAGCAATGATGGAGATGAGGTTTTGCAACTTGTACTTGAGAAGATTACGAATGGCAATCTTGAGGTTGTGGGAGAGAAAGACCCAGCGGACCCTCCCCCTTACCCCTCCACAAGGGAGGGGAGTATGATGTACTGTGTGATTGTGTTTTAGCATATTTGTGATGTTGGATTAGTTGTATTTCAAAAGCGTCTTGGGGGACTTTTACATACCCCCTCCGGAGCTTTGCTCCTCGTCCCCCTAACTTAGGGGGACAGTTTGCTGGCCCTGGGGTATTCAGTTGTAACTGACTGGCCCTCTAAGGTAGGGGGACGGGCGCGAAGCGCGGAGGGGGTATGTTAGATTTCAGTT
>JAZRCG010000010.1:0-190270 GCA_045659645.1 Bacteroidaceae bacterium
ACCCCGGCTGTCCATCCCGGTCCCGCGGGGCTTTGTTATCTATGTGTAGTTGGCATTACATCATGCCGCCCATGCCGGGAGCGCCCATGGGCATTTCGGGCTTGTCTTCCTTGGCGTCGCAGATTACGCATTCGGTGGTGAGGAACATGCCTGCGATAGAAGCGGCGTTCTCCAGAGCCACACGGGTAACCTTGGCAGGGTCGATGATACCAGATGCCTTCATGTTCTCGTACTTGTCCTCGCGGGCATTGTAACCGTAGTCGCCTTCGCCGTTGCGAACCTCGTTGACTACTACACTGCCTTCCAGGCCTGCGTTCTCAACAATCTGGCGCAAGGGTTCCTCGATGGCACGACGTACGATGCGGATACCTGTCTGCTCGTCGGCATTGATACCGGTGAGGCTGTCCAGAGCCTTCTGTGCACGGATGTATGCCACACCACCGCCGGGGATGATACCCTCTTCGATAGCAGCACGTGTTGCGCACAGAGCGTCGTCCACACGGTCCTTCTTCTCCTTCATCTCCACCTCGGAGGGAGCACCAACGTAGAGAACTGCTACGCCACCTGCCAGCTTGGCCAGACGCTCCTGCAGCTTCTCCTTGTCGTAGTCGCTGGTAGAGTTGGCAATCTCGTTCTTGATCTGAGACACACGCTCGGCAATCATCTGCTTGTCGCCATGACCATTGACGATGGTAGTGTTGTCCTTGCTTACGGTTACCTTGTCGGCTGTACCAAGCATCTCAATGGTAGCCTGCTCCAGCTTCAGGCCTGTCTCCTCGCTGATTACGAGACCGCCAGTCAGTGTAGCGATATCCTGAAGCATAGCCTTTCTGCGGTCGCCAAAGCCGGGAGCCTTAACGGCACAGATCTTCAACTGGCCACGCAGACGGTTCACAACGAGGGTGGTCAGAGCCTCTGCCTCCACGTCCTCTGCGATAACCAGGAGGGGACGGCCGGTCTGTACGGCGGGTTCCAGAATGGGCAGGAAGTCCTTCAGGTTGCTGATCTTCTTGTCATAGATGAGGATGTAGGGGTTCTCCATCTCGCACTCCATCTTTTCGGTGTTGGTAACGAAGTAGGGAGAGAGATAGCCACGGTCGAACTGCATACCCTCTACCACACCGATGGTGGTGTCGCGGCTCTTGGCCTCCTCGATGGTGATTACGCCATCCTTGCTCACCTTCTGCATAGCATCAGCAAGGAGCTGGCCGATTTCGGGGTCGTTGTTGGCGCTGACGGTAGCAACCTGCTCTATCTTCTGGTAGTCGTCGCCCACAACCTCTGCCATGTTCTTGATTTCTGCAACAACGGCAGAAACGGCTTTGTCGATACCGCGCTTCAGGTCCATGGGGTTGGCACCTGCAGCCACGTTCTTCAGACCCTCACGAACGATAGCCTGAGCCAGTACGGTTGCGGTGGTTGTACCATCACCGGCATCGTCACCAGTCTTTGAAGCTACGCTCTTAACCAACTGTGCACCAGCATTCTGGAAGGGGTCTGCCAGTTCTATCTCCTTTGCCACGGTAACACCGTCCTTGGTGATGTGGGGAGCACCGAACTTTTTCTCGATGATAACGTTGCGGCCCTTGGGGCCGAGAGTTACCTTTACTGCATTTGCCAAGCTGTCCACGCCCTGCTTCATCAGGTCGCGAGCCTCTATGTTGAATTTAATGTCTTTAGCCATTTTTGTATTGTCTTCTAATTGGAGTTGATGTTAATTCGTTTTCTGTATTATCCGAGGATAGCCACCACGTCGCTCTGGCGCATGATGAGGTACTTCTTGCCCTCGTGCTCTATCTCGGTGCCGGCATACTTGCCATAGAGAACCTGGTCGCCCTCCTTCAGGATCATTTCCTCGTCCTTGGTGCCATTGCCCACGGCAACGATGGTGCCCTGCAAGGGTTTCTCCTTTGCTGTGTCGGGAATGATGATGCCACCGATGGTCTTTGTCTCTGCTGCAGCTGGTTCGATGAGAACGCGGTCTGCCAATGGTTTGATGTTCATAGTATTCTTGTTATTATGTTAATGTATTCTTTCCACTGTTTTACTTATCGCCAAGAGTGTGCCAAGGCGGGGAGAACGGACAAAATGTCAGTATTCGCGGCATTTGTATGCCCCACGTGTGACAATATTGCAAAATTATTCCTATCTTTGTTCGCACAGATTATATAATATATAAGGTAGAGACGCTATGCAGAAAGAGTTCCTTGTTATTGGCCGCGCCAATGCCACCACACGTCAGGGCAGTCCCTATGCCCTGTTGAAGGTGGCAGATGCCGAGCAGTCCTTTTCCGTTTCCGTGTGGGACGTGGCTCCCGATATGGCTCCCTTCCCCGGGCAGTTGGTACAGTTCATGCAAGTGAAGGACTTCGGAGGCAAGAAGTCATGTGCGCTTACGGATATGGTGTTAGGCCTGATGGCAGACGAGAAGCATCCCCTCTATGGGTTGATACCGCGCCCTATAAACCGCAAGGTGTGGGACGATACCATTGCCAACCTGCTGTCCTTCTGTACAGACGCAGCCCTGGTGCCCATCATACAGGACTTTGCTGGCAAACTGTACAAGCCCTATAGCGAATACCCTGCCGCAACCACCGTGCACCATGCCTATCAGGGAGGTCTGCTTAATCATACCCACCAGATGCTGCACATGCTGGAGGGCCTGTATCCATGCCTGCCTTACCAGATAAAGGTGGAGCGCTGCATCCTGGCCATCCTCTTCCACGACTATGGCAAGGTGTATGAGTACAACCGTCAGGGCGATACCCAGTCCGACATGTACCTGTTAGGACATATCTACATTGGGGCGCACAAGTTGCAGAACGTGCTTGAGCAGCACGGCGTGGAACCCGAGGAGGTGAAGCGCATAGTGCACTGCGTCCTGGCTCACCATGGCCAGCGCGAATACGGCAGTCCTGTGCTTCCCTGCATTCAGGAGGCTGCCATAGTAACCTACCTGGACAATATCTCTGCCAAGGTGGATACCATGGAGGCCACTCCCGATGGCGAATATGTGCCTTCACTGGGAACACACGTGCAAAAGGGCTGAGTAACGGCGTGTCACGCGCATGTCACGCAGATGTCACACAAGTGTCACGTCCTGCCGTGACGGAAAGTGCTCGGGAATGCCTATCTTTGCACAGAAAAAACGTTAGGAAATCATAGGAGGTTCTATGAAGTTCTATGAAGCCCTAGGATATCCTAAAACTAAAGCAAAAACCTAAATAAAATAAATACAAAAGCAAATGAAAAGAATCCTAATCTTACTGAGTGTGATACTGGCCACCGCTGGTGTCTATGCCCAGAACTTCCGCAAGGGTGCCTTGTATCAGGTAGACGGCATCCCCACGGAGTACAAGGGTCAGTTGTTCATCATGGATGAATTGTCAGGTTCATGGCGCTTCATTGATCCCTTCAAGCAGCGTGCTTTGCGCGTGGGTGACAAGGGCATGGAGTATGGCGAGGTGAACGGTAGCGACGAGTTGCAGAAATGGACTCTGAAGGAGATTGCTCCAGGCAAGTACAGTGCCGTGCCCACCAACCAGACTTCCTTCCAGGCACTGAAGAAGGGCGTTACCATCACCGAGGCCGATGCCTTCGGCAGCGATGACAACTGTACCTATCGTTTCCGTAGCGTCCAGAACCCTGCAATGGTTTTGGGCAATGGTGACGACGGAGGCAACAATGCACGCATTCGTGCCGAGAAAATGGATACCGTGAACCGTGGCCAGTACTGGAGTATCAAGACCCTCTCGCTGGGACGTCACCTCATCGGTGGTGCTTTCTACGACAACCATTTTGATGATGGCGGCAACAACCAGAGCATCACATGGCTGCTTCAGTGGACAGCAAACCCAGCCAACCCTGGCAACGCACTGATGAGCCTGGAGCCTGTGAAGGGACAGAAGGGTGTGTACCGCGTCGTTTCTGCCAACAAGAAGAAGATGTTCCGCATTGAAGGCAACCAGATGAAGATTGCCGACATTGACGAGTCCGACAAGGCTTCATGGTTCACCATTGAGCAGGTGGAGAAGCCCAAGTTGTCTTCTCCCATCTGGGAAGATGAAACCGTCTTCGAGATAAACAAGCTCCCCGGTGTGGCAACCTATATGCCCTATGCCAGCGAGGCGGAGATGAAGGCCGACAAGGCTTATTATGCAACCCCCTGGACAGAGCCTAAGAGCACTCTCTACAAGACTCTGGACGGCACATGGAACTTCTGGTTTACCGAAGTACCCGAGAAGGGTAAGGTGGCTGGAGATGTGGAGGTGATGGATGTGCCTGCCTTCGAGGCAGCCCAGTCTGCCGCTAACGGCAACGTCACACGCAAGCCCGATGCTATCCCCGTGCCCTCTTGCTGGGAGATGCAGGGCTACGACCGCCCCATCTATTGCAATGTGGAGTATCCTCACGGCAACACTCCTCCCTTCATCAAGGCTCGCCCCGGTTACAACGACGGTGGCAAGAACTATGCCATCAATCCCGTGGGTACATATCACCGTAGCTTCGACCTGCCCCAGGGTTGGGACAAGCAGCGCACCATCATACACTTCGGCGGTATCTACTCTTGCGCACAGGTTTGGCTCAACGGCAAGTACGTGGGTTATACCCAGGGTTCCAACAACGTGGCAGAGTTTGACCTGACCCACCTCCTCCGTGCAGGTAAGAACGACCTCGTGGTACAGGTTCACCGCTGGTGCGACGGTTCATACCTGGAGTGCCAGGACATGTTCCGCATGTCTGGTATCTTCCGTAGCGTATATATATATAATGTACCCAAGAAGAGCATCTGCAACCATGTGGTGCAGACCAATATCAGCGGTAAGGACGGTATTGTGAATGTAAGCGTTGACGCTGATGTGGCTTCTGTTGCCAAGTTGTACACTCCCGAGGGTCAGCTGGTGGCAGAGCAGGCATTCAAGGGCGGCAAGGCCAAGTTCCTGGTTCCCAATGCCAGCTTCTGGACAGCCGAGACTCCTGCTCTCTACACTCTGGACATCGTGCAGAAGGACCAGAGCGGCAAGGATGTGATGGCATTCTCCACCAAGGTGGGTATCCGCGAGGTGAAGATCGTAGGCTCTCTGCTTTATGTCAACGGCAAGCGTGTCATCCTGAAGGGTGTAAATCGCCACGACACTAATCCCGTAACAGGTCGTACTGTTACTACCGACAACATGCTGGAGGACGTTCTGTTGATGAAGCGCAACAATATCAATACCATTCGTACCAGCCACTATCCCAACGATGCACGCATGTATGCCATGTTTGACTACTATGGTTTGTACTGCTGCGATGAGGCCGACCTCGAGGACCATGCCAACCAGTCAATCTCGTACATGAAGTCATGGATTCCTTCCTTCGTGGACCGTATCGACCGTATGGTGAGCCGCGACATCAACCATGCCAGCGTAATCATGTGGTCTTTGGGTAACGAGGCAGGTGCCGGTACCAACTTCAAGGATTGCTACGAGGCTGCCCGCAAGATGGACCCCACTCGTCCTGTGCACTACGAGGGAACACGTATTGACCGTGACTTCGGTGGTAGCGCCTACTCCGACTTCTACTCCAAGATGTACCCCTCTATGGACTGGATGGCAAAGAATACCAGCAATATGGACAAGCCCATGTTCCTCTGCGAATATGCTCATGCTATGGGTAATGCTATCGGCAACCTGCCCGAGTACATGCAGAGCATGGAGGAGAGCAACTCCACCATTGGTGGCTGTATCTGGGACTGGGTGGACCAGGCTATCTACGAACCTCTGGAACTGAAGAAGGGTGTTCGTCGTCTGCACACTGGCTATGACTATCCCGGTCCTCACCAGGGCAACTTCTGCTCTAATGGCGTAGTAACTGCCGAGCGTCGCCAGACCGCCAAGTTGGCAGAGGTGAAGTTCGCTCATCAGTTCATCAAGTTCCAGTATGCCAAGGGTACTCTCACCCTTCGCAATGCCTACGACTTCCGTTCGCTCAAGGATATGAAGGTGGAGGCTAAGATCATGGTAGACGGCAAGGTGAAGAAGACTGTAACCGCCATGCTCGGCGATGTGAAGCCCGGTGAGACAACCACTATTGATATTCCCGTTTCCAAGTATGTCAAGAATACTGTTAAGAAGACCAAGACGGTTATTGTAAATGGAAAGACGGTATACAGCAGCAGTAAGTCGTCAGGCCAGCACGTTGTACTCAATGTTGTTGTCACCGATACCAAGGCATCGCTGTCTACTCCTGCAGGCCACATCGTTGCACACTATGGTGTGGATATTGCGAAGGGTGCTGTCCTGCCTGTCCTTGCCAAGGGCGAGAAGACCGAGCATCCCCAGTTCGCCTTCCAGAACCACCGTTGGATCGAGAACGACCGCTTCGGCGACACTAATAGCGAGAACAAGGCAGATTGCGATATTACCTATGACTATCTGAAGGACGGTAGCATAGACATGATAGTGAAGGTTACTCCCAAGGATGGTAACCTGCGTCGTGTGGGTGTGGCTGCAGAACTGGATACAGCCTTCTGCAATGTCAAATATTATGGATATGGTCCCTACGAGAACTATCCTGACCGTATGGCTGGCGTACTTGTGGGTAACTACAGCGGCAAGGCTTTGCCCTTCAATGCCGACGGCACTCTGCCTGAGGGTTCTTTGATGGAGCCTTACATGAAGCCTCAAACCACTGGCGACCGTCTGGTCTACAACGTAACTCTTACCGATGCCAAGGGGCATGGTTGGCAGATAGAGTGCCCCGAGGGTATCTACTTCAGTGCCAACCGCTACACCGATGCCGACCTGATGAATGCCCAGCATACATGGGACATTAAGGCTCGTCCCTACATCTGGTTGCAGTTGGGCATGGACATCCGTGGTCTCGGCAATGCTTCTTGTGGTCCTGGTCCCATGCAGAAGTACGTCATCGACGGCAAGCAGACCTACGAGTTCCGCGTACGAATGAAGAAGATTTGATCAATAAAAACAATCAGGCGAGCCTCCAAGCTCGCCTGATTTAGTTCAATAGTATCTTGCTTCCGGTAGGGACGCTGCGTGCAGCGTCCGCCAAGAAACCAAACAGAAGTTATGTCATCCTCCCGGTAGGGACGCTGCGTGCTGCGTTCGAAAGAAAAGAATGCTGCCCTGTATCGCACTTGCGGACGCTGCGCGCAGCGTCCCTACGGTTGGATGGGGCACTTGCTGTATTGCTGATGTCTCGGACGTCCGAAAGTGATTAATTATTCCTTTTTAGCAGTAGGGACGCTGCGTGCAGCGTCCGTATCATGCGACTCCACATTGTTTTGTCGGACGCTGCACGCAGCGTCCCTACTGGTGGATGGGGTGCTTGCTGTTTTGCTGGTGTCTCAGACGCGCGTCCTAATGTGATAGGTTCTATCTCTATTGCTGTAGGGACGCTGCGTGCAGCGTCCGTATCACATGGTTTCCTGTTGTTTTGTCGGAAGCATTCCCATTGTTTGTCGGACGCTGCACGCAGCGTCCCTACGGTTGGATGGGGGGCTTGCCATTCCTTTTTACTTTATTCCCCTTGCCTTGAATATCATTTCCTTGGCATTGTTGATTTGCTGGAACTTTTCTTCTGCTGCTTTTTTGACGTCTTCGCCAAGGGTTGCCACTTTGTCGGGGTGATGTTTGAGCGCTAACTTGCGGTAGGCCTTCTTTACTTCTTCGTCAGAGGCTGAGGGGTTGATTTCAAGAACCTTATAGGCCTGTTCCAATGTCTTGCCACCCAGATTCAGCATTGACTCCACCTCTTCGGCAGAGAGTCCCATGGCAATGGATACCTCTTTCAAGGCCTCAATCTCTGCCTGGCACACGTTGCCATCGCTCTGCGCTATCTTGGCAAGGAAACTGAGCAACTGCAAGCGTTGCTCATAACTCATGTTCTGCTTTATCTGCACACCGCACTCGTAGATGGCATTTTTGAATGCCGAAGGATTCTTGGCATCCATCTGCTTGCGTTGCTCAAAAAGGTTGAGCAGAATCTGATTGCCCTCGCTTACAGCCGCTTCTCCGAAATTGGCACGAAGGAACTGGCGTACAAATTCCATCTCGCTGTGCATCACCTTGCCGTCGGCTTTGATGATGTACGAAGCCATTACCAGCAGTGAGAACAGGAAACTGTTCCTTTGCCCATAAGTGGGGTCATTATGTGTGTACTGCCCGTTGTCGCTGTAATCATTTCCACCTTCAAACAGTTTGCCTATAGCATAACCTGCCAAGGCACCTAAAGGCCCTGCCGCCATGAAACCGACAATGCCACCAATCCATTTTCCAAATCCCATAATATGTGTTCTTGTTTAATTTGGGTGCAAACTTACAGAAAATATTTCATTTATCCGTATTGTCGGGTAACCTTTCTTGCTTCTCCAAACTACGAATGCTATATTTCCCCAGAAACACTCTCTCGAGGACCGGAGTGAGACAACCCGAGGACCAAGGCGGGAGTACCGGGAACTCTCGCCTCGCTCCTCGGGAGGAGCAAAAAAGGATATGAAAAAGCCCCGAACCGCGTGGTTCGGGGCTTGATGCTTATATGCGTGATTTTATGCAGGAATTTACTTCACCACCAGGGCACGTTCTATTTGGTCGGAGAGGTTCTGGAAGTGTGCACGGCTCTTGGTATCGGCACCTGCATTCTTGATTTTGCTCTGTATGCTCTTCAGGGCAAGCAGAGCCATGGCACGAGGCTCGGAAGCAACGGTGCCGCTCAGGCTCTGGAAACGGCTGATGAGCAGGACGGTCAGAGTACTCTGCAGAGTCTGGCGGTAGTTGCTCACGCTCTTGCCGTTCTGTGCCTCGGCAAAGCAGATGCGAATGATGTCGGCAATGTACTTGTCGGCAGGGTAGAGGTCGTTCAGACCGTTCAGACGGGTTACGAGCAATGACGCTGCCTGAGTTGCTACGGGCTGGGTCAGAGTGCGTGTGTCGCGAGTCATGGTCTTGCAATAGTCGAACTCGCGCATCCATGTGGGCTCGTTCAGCACGTTCTTCTCCAGCCACTGGAGAGACTCCTTCTGCTTCTTCAGGGGAGTGGGCTCGAAGGTTGTACCGCCCTGGGCACGAGTGTAGTATGTCTGGTATGTACCGCCGATGTAGCCGGCAACGTGTCCGGCATAGCGCAGGAACTGGCCACGCATCTGTCCGTACATTGTGGCGAGGTTCTCGTCGTGGATGTCGTTCTCGTCATAGGTCCACTTGGCCAACTGTGCCATCTCACGCTTCAGGTTCATTACACCGTATGTACTTGACTTTACTGCATCATCGCCCAGGTCCTCGGTCTGACGACGGGGGTCAACACCACGCAGACCTTCACCATCACCCCACCACAGACGTGGGTTCTTCTGTGCCTCTTGTGTCATGGCCTCCAGTGCCTTGTGGTCCTCCATGGGAGTCTTAGCATCGAGCATGGGACGGTAACCCCATTCGATGACCCACATGTCATAGTCGCCAATGCGGGGGAAGATACCCTTTTGTGTGATACCATCCTCGGGCTGAGCCACATAGTTGAAGCGAGCATAGTCCATGATAGAGGGAGTGTGACCGTTTTTCTCCACCCATGCCTTGTTGCGCAGGCTGTCGGTGGGAACCATGGCAGAAGAACCGAAGTTATGGCGCAGACCCAGAGAGTGGCCAACCTCATGGCTGGAAACGAAGCGGATCAGTTCGCCCATCAGTTCCTCGCTGTAGTGCATCTTGCGTGCAGCCTCGTCTATGCTGCTGGCCTGAACCATGTACCAGTCGTGAACCAGAGACATCACGTTGTGGTACCAGCAAACATGAGCCTCCATAATCTCGCCTGTGCGGGGGTCGGAGATGTGGGGGCCATAGGCATTGGCAATGGGGCTTGCCAGATAGCGGATCATAGAGAAACGTGCATCCTCCATGCTCATGGTGGTGTCGTTCTCGGGCCACTCCTCGCCACGGATGGCGTTCTTCCAGCCAGCCTTCTCAAAGGCTTTCTGCCAGTCGTTTACACCCATGATGAGGTACTTGCGCCACTGCTTGGGAGTTGCAGGGTCGATGTAGTAGATGATGGGCTTCTTAGGCTCGATGAGTTCGCCACGGCGCATCTTCTCGGCATCCTCGGCATTCTTGGGCTCCAGACGGAAACGGGAAATCATAACCTGCTTGCCAACACGCTGCTGCTCGTCGCTGAACTGGTTGAAACCATGTGTGAAGTAGCCTACACGCTGGTCAAACAGACGGGGCATCATGGGTTCCTCGGGCAGGAGCACCAGGCTGATGTTCAATCCGAATGTCACCTTACCGGTGTAGGCAGAGGCGGGCAGAGACATGCTGCTGCTATTGTATGTCTTTACCAGACGAATCTCTGTGTTGGTGGGGAAGGTCTTGATGTCCTCGACATAAGACAGGGAACCATCCTGCATGCCCAGGGTGAATGACTTCTTGTAGTATGACATGATGCCAAGAGGGTTGTCGCTATTGAGGAACGAGGTAACCTTGATGCGTGACAGACCGTCCTTGTGCTTCTCAATCTTGAAAGAACCGATGATGGGATGTTCGTTACTCACGTTTATGGCCTTGGAAATAGCGTCTGTGCTATCTGCCAGATTGATGGTCATGCGAGAACGCAGAAGCAAGGTGCTGTCGGGGTTCATCTGGAAGAATACGACCTGTTCGTTGCACTCCTCGCCACCAAACTTGCCGGAACTTGAAGGAGTGGAAGTGTAGCGTGTTACGGCCAGAATGTCCTTGCCCAGCAAGCTGTCTGGAACCTCCAGGAACCAGTCGGTGCCCACCTTCTCCACATTCAGCATGCCCTTGCGTGAGATGCTGGGCTTTGCTTCCTTCTTCTTCGGTGCTGGAGCAGGTGCTTCGGTATTTGCCTTGCCCTTCTTTTTCTTGTCCTTTTTCTTTGCCTCCACAGGCATGCCCATGAGGGCTGCCGCCATCAGCAGCAGTAATACTTTTTTCATGTCGTTTATGTTAATGTGTAAATATAAAATGATGTCTGCTAACTCAAATCGGGGCAAAGTTATAAAAAAAGGATGGAATAGGGTTGCCGTTATATATATAATTTGTATCTTTGAACTCAGAATTAACCTACTTATAAGTAATACATAATGAGAAACTACATATATGTTCTGTTTGCCATGATGCTCTTTGTGTCGGGCAATGTCTCGGCACAGTACGCGGACGCTGTTGACCCTCGCATAGGCAGTGGAGGGCATGGCCATGTCTTTGTCGGAGCCAATGTTCCTTGGGGTATGGTCAATGTAGGTCCTGTCCAACCATATCACGGATGGGACTGGTGTAGCGGATATCATGAGTCGGGAGACAGTATCATCGGTTTTTCCCATACCCATTTGAGCGGTACTGGATGCAGTGATTTAGGCGATATAACCCTGATGCCCATCTATGGTTATGCCCGCACGGCAGGACCTCGGGCAGATTTTATAAGTGACATAGCATCACGTTCTCATCATGAGCACGAGGTGGTAGAGCCTGGATATTACAGCGTATTGTTGGACAAATGGGGTATTCGTGCCGAGATGACGGCAACACAACGTACTGCCATTCATCGTTTTACATTTCCCAAGGGCAACAGGTATGCCAATGTGCTCCTGGATCTGGAGGGTGGAGTCGGCGACCGTGCAACAGAAACACGTGTATTGCCCTATGATATGCACACTTTGGTGGGTTATCGTACCAGTCGGGGATGGACAAACCACACGGTATATTATGTTATAAGTTTTGACAAGCCAATAAAGGACCTCGCTCTTGATAGCATTGATGCCCGATATTGCCAGGTTTTCTTTGATGTGGAACCCGGTACCGTTGTTCAGGCCCATGTATCATTGTCCCCGGTAAGCGAAATGGGGGCCTTGGCAAATTTACAGATGGAACAGAGCGATAAGGACTTCGAAACCATACGCACCGAAGCAAAGGAGCGTTGGAACAAGGAACTGGGACGTATCCGTGCCAAGTTCGACAATCCAAAGGACAGCACCATCTTCTATACGGCCATGTACCACTCTCTCTTTGCTCCCCAGTTGTGGAACGATGTTACTGGTGACTATGTGGGTGCCGATGGTATGATACACCGTTCTCCTGATTTTCAGAACCATACCACGTGGAGTCTGTGGGACACATACCGTGCCATGCACCCCCTTGCCACATTGGTCATGCAGGACAAGCTTACTGATTGGGCTAAGACGATGATGGCTATCTGCCGTGAGCATGGCGAATTGCCGGTATGGCATCTGCATAGCACTGATACATATTGCATGGTGGGCGAACCTGGTGTGCCCGTTTTGGCAGACATGATTCTGAAAGGAGTGAAGGGCTTTGATTATGAAAAGGCCTTTCAATATATGAAACAGAGTATGGGCGACCCGGAGACTGCCCCCGAGCGTCGCAGGTTCCAGTACCGCCGCATTCCCGACCGTGGCAAGTCAGAACTATGGAAATACGGTTATCTGGCATTCGACGGTTCTGAGGGCGAGACCGTGTCCAAGAGCATGGAGTACTACCTGGCTGCATGGTGTGTGGCCAAGGTGGCCGGTCATCTTGGTCACCAGGAGGACAGCGTGCGCTTCCACAACCTGAGCATGTGCTACAAGAAGTTGTTTGATACGGAGACCCGCTTTTTCCGTGCCAAGGATAAGGCTGGCAATTTCCGTACATCCGAAGGTTTCAATCCCTCGCACCAGACGGGCGACTATACGGAAGGTACGCCTTGGCAGTACCTTTGGCTTGTACCGCATGATATTGATGGGTTGATAGAACTTCTGGGAGGCAAGGAAATGGCAGAGGCACGTCTGGATAGTCTGTTCATGGCTGATAGCAGACTGAATGCAGATGCCAATCCAGACATCTCCGGACTTATCGGTCAGTATGCTCATGGCAACGAACCTTCACACCACACCTTATATATATATAATTATATCGGTCAGCCTGACAAAACCAGCAGACGTGTCCATGAGATACTCACTACCATGTACACTGATAAACCTGATGGAATCTGTGGCAATGAGGACGTAGGCCAGATGTCGGCATGGTATTTGATGTCTGCTATGGGGCTGTATCAGGTGGAACCCTGTGGAGGAATCTACCAGTTGTCAGCTCCTTTGGTACGCGAGGCTTCCTTTGATGTGCCTGGTGGCAAGAACTTCACTATCCGTGCCAAGGGCAAGGGTGCAGTCGTGAAGCGTTGGAAGTTGAATGGCAAGCGCCTTGAGAGAACCTTCATAACCCACGACGAAATTATGATAGGTGGTGTTCTGGAAGCAGAGCTTGGGAGGTGAAATGTGAAAGGTGAAAACGGAGAACCGCTTTCACAGTAGGGACGCAGCGCGCTGAGTCCGAAACAAAGACACAACAGAATGCCTCATAGCGGACGTTGCTGCAGCGTCCCTACAAATGTCCTCGGTTAAATACCTACTACCTAAACAAACAGCCTAAGTAATATCAATATGAGAATAAAGTCATTCCTGTTTCTCTGTGCCTTTGCTACTGGTGCAATGGCTTCAAATATGCAGGAGCAGGTACCAGTGCCTGTACAATCACCGGATACATTCTATCACCGCCCTCCCGTGGAGAAGCGTTGCTTCACCAGCAGGGCTGTGGAGCAGCAGATAAAGGAGATGCACTCCCGATTGTTGGCGGTCTCTCCCAAGTTGTGGCAGATGTTCCAAAACAGTTTCCCCAACACTCTGGATACAACCGTATTCCCAGAGGAAGACCGCACATTTGTTATTACCGGAGATATTGATGCCATGTGGCTCAGGGACTCTGGAGCACAGGTGTGGACATACATTCAGTATGTCAAGGACGACCCAGAACTGGCCAAGTTGATTCGTGGAGTCATACTCCAGCAACTTGAGTTCATCTGTCTGGACCCCTATGCCAATGCCTTCCTGAGCGACACGGCAAAGGTAAGCCATTGGGCATCGGATTACACTGTTATGAAGAAAGGTGTGCACGAGCGCAAGTACGAGATTGATTCTCTTTGCTATCCCATACGTCTGGCATACCAGTATTGGCTGCTGACAGGCGACACCAGTATCTTTGGCGACTTGTGGAAGCAGGCTATGGGCGAGATTCTGGCTCTTTTCCGTGAGCAACAGCGTGCCAATGGCCCCAAGACCAGTTACAAGTTCCAGCGCACCACACATTTCCTGCATGATACGTCCAGCAACTATGGCTATGGGCATCCTGCCAAGCATTGTGGCATGATAGCCAGTGCCTTCCGTCCTTCGGACGATAGCCAGATATTCCCTTTCCTCATTCCCAGCAACTTCTTTGCCGAGAGCGTGTTGCGCAAGGCGGCGGTTATACTCGCCAAGGTAAACAACGACGAGGCAATGGCAAAGGAATGTCTTGCTATTGCCGACGATATCCGTCAGGGATTGGAGAAGCATGCTACCGTAGAGCATCCCCGGTATGGCAAGGTATATGCCTTTGAGGTGGATGCTTTCGGTTCCCATCTGCTTATGGACGATGCCAATGCGCCCTCGCTCCTGTCGTTGCCCTATCTGTGTCCCGAACTTGTTTCGGCGGACGACCCCGTTTACCAGAATACACGTCGTATGATATGGAGCGAGGACAACCCGTATTTCTTCACAGGTATGCTGAATGGTACCAAGGTGGGAGCCATAGGTTCGCCACATACGGGATTGGGCATGGTGTGGCCCATGAGCATCATCATGAAAGGCCTGACCAGCAATGACCGTCTGGAGCAACAGGAATGTGTGCGCCTGCTTGTCGAGACCGATGGAGGAACGGGATACATGCACGAGAGTTTCAATCCCGACAACCCTGCCAAGTTTACCCGCTCCTGGTTTGCCTGGGCCAATGGCCTGTTTGGCGAACTTGTCATCAAGGCATACGGACGTTGAGAACGGAAATCTGCGAGTAGGCGAGAGCATAAACAAAGTTCACTTTGATTAGTGCCGAGCATGAGCAGGTTCAAGACGACGAAGTCGGATTAAAGGTGAAGTGTGAAAACGATACACCCAACAGTAGGGACGCATGCGTCCGGAATCAAGAGGAATGCCCTAAAGCGGACGCTGCACGCAGCGTTCCTACCTCCAAAACTTAAACTATATAATATCTCATCCTTAACCGCTCACCGCTCACCGCTCACCCTTAACACTTAATTAACCAACTATATGAACATGAAGAAAACAATCCATTTGTGCCTGATGGCGCTCGTATGCTGTGCATTGCCTGCGTTGGCCGAGAACAGAGTCTATAAGGCTGCCGATTTGGGCCTTGTCCCCAATACAGGAAAGTCCATGTCTGCCCAAATGCAGAAGGCCATTGCCACTATACGCACTGAAATGAAGAAGGGGGACAAGGCCACCCTTGTCCTTGAGAAGGGCCGCTACGACTTCCATCCTCAGGATGCGGCCACTCGCAACTATTACGTTTCCAATCACGACCAGCCCCAGCCACGCCCTGTTGGCATACCCTTGGAGGACATGCACGATTTCGTCCTGGACGGTCAGGGTGCAGAACTTGTGTTCCACGGTCGTATGATGCCCATGTCGCTGGTTCGTTCTACGGATTGTACCTTGAAGGACTTTAGCATAGACTTTGCCAATCCACAGATTTCACAGATTGCCATTGTGGAAAGCAGTGCAGAGAAGGGCATCACATTCAAACCAGCGCCTTGGGTTAAGTACCGCATTTCAGACAAGGGCGACTTCATTACCTATGGCGACGGTTGGGCTTTCCGCCATCAGTATGCCATTGCTTTTGAGGGAGATACTCGCCACATCGTTTATAATACAGCCGACATGTATTGTCCCATTGCCAATGTTAAGGAAGTAGGGGAGGGATTGCTGAATGCTCCTGGTTGGAAGGATTCCCGACTGAAGCCAGGCACGGTGCTGGCATTGAGAAGTTGGGAACGTCCCTCGCCAGGTCTTTTTGTTACTCATTGCAAGGACACTAAGTTGCATAACATCAAGATGCACTATGCCGAGGGCATGGGACTGCTTGCTCAGATGAGTGAGAATATTGATTTGGATGGCTTCTCGGTTTGCTTGAAGGGCGACAACGATGCCCGCTACTTCACCACTCAGGCAGATGCTACCCATTTCTCTGGCTGTAAGGGCAAGATAACCTCAGTAAACGCTCTTTACGAGGGCATGATGGACGATGCCATCAATGTGCATGGCACTTACTTGAAGGTTGTAAAGCGTGTTGACGATTATACCTTGGAGGGCCGCTACATGCACTCTCAGGCATACGGTTTCGATTGGGGTTACAAGGGTGACAAGGTTCAGTTCGTGCGTTCCGCCACCATGGAACTTCTTGATGGAGAAAATGAGGTCGTTGAGATTACTCCCCTGGATGCCACGGTAAAGGAGCAGGGAACAGGTATGGACGGTGCCAAGACCTTCCGTATCCGTTTCAAGAAACCCGTGCCCGGAGAAATCTCCGAGAAGGCAGGCTATGGCATAGAGAACCTGACATGGACCCCTGAGGTGTATTTTGCCAACAATACCATCCGCAACAACCGTGCCCGTGGCACCTTGTTCAGTACACCCAAGAAGGTGGTGGTGGAGAACAACCTTTTTGATCACACCTCTGGTTGTGCCATTCTGCTTTGCGGAGATTGCAACGGTTGGTTTGAGACCGGTGCATGTCGCGACGTGACCATACGCAAGAACCGTTTCATCAATGCGCTGACCAGTCAGTTCCAGTTTACCAATGCCGTTATCTCCATCTATCCCGAGATACCCAACCTGGACGGACAGAAGAAACTCTTCCACGGAGGCAAGAAGACCGCCGTTCGCATAGAAGACAACGTATTTGAAACCTTCGACGCCCCCATCCTCTATGCCAAGAGCATTGACGGCCTGCTGTATCGAAACAATAAGGTTGTGAAGAACACCGACTACAAGCCCTTCCATTGGAACAAGGACCAGTTCCTGCTCCAGCGTGTCAATAACGTAGAGATTGAAGACCTCTTCTTCTATCGTGGAGGTAACATCATCAAGGAGGTTAAGTTGAACAAGTAGGAAGTTAGGTAGTCAATGGACTTCAAGTTCCTGTGTTTCAGGTCTTCAGGAGTTCTTGCCCTAAGGATAAAGGAGGTGCAGCGCCATCAGGGTTCTGCACCTCCTTTGTCTCTTTTTGCTTTCTATTTGCAACACGTTTAATGCCATCTGGAAGCATGACCAGTACCATAGTGTTATTACTCCAGTACCATAGTGTTGGTACTGCAGTACCAGCACGTTGTTACTGCAGTACCGATATTGCTACATTAAAAACGGTACTGGGACTGCGCTTTTGCCTAATCAAACGATAGCGGTTGTCACCCCAATGAGACATACCCGAGTACCGAGGCAGGCACTCCAGTTCTTGCATATCTTTCTTCGGGAGGATATATATCAACATTATCTAAAATTCAGTTTCTAAATCTTTTCTTGCTTTTCTCAAGGGAATTATGTATCTTTGCACCGACGGACGTACTATCGTCAAGGTATAGAATCATTAACGAACAGCGAGTAACAGAAACTCGCAGCTAAACCATATAACAAGAGAACATGATAAAGCAGTTTCTGGGAATAGTAAAGAGATATTTCCAACCCTACAAGATTTATATCCTCTGGTCCATTGTGCTCAACTTCGTAGCGCAGTGGTTGAACGTATTCTCCTTCGTGGTGCTTATACCCATCCTGAATATCCTCTTCAAGATAGACCAGAATGTCTATACCTATCAAGAATGGACATGGAGCACACTGAACAAGGACCTGCTGGTGAACAATGCCTATGCTTGGGTGCAGGAAATGATTGTTAATCATGGAGCATTCCTTACCTTGTGCCTGATGGGTGGAATAATGATTTTCATGACCTGCCTGAAATGCACCGGCTATTGGGCTGCCGCCAACATCATGATGCCGTTGAGCACCGGTGTTGTACGCGACATACGAATGGATATGTATAAGAAGATCATGAATCTTCCCCTCAGTTTCTTCTCTGCAGAGCGCAAGGGTGACATCATCGTTCGTATGAGTAACGACGTACAGGTTGTAGAAAACTCCGTCACCTCCGCCATCTCTACACTTATACAGCAACCCATTGCCATCGTCATTTGCTTTATCACATTGTTTACAGTCAGCTGGCAGCTCACTGTCTTTGTGCTTATCGTAGCACCTCCTGCTGCATGGCTCATGGGAACAATTAGCAAGCGACTCAAGAGTCAGTCGGCCAACGTACAGGCCGGGCTCTCTGAAATAATGGCACAGATTGAAGAAACCCTCAGCGGCCTGCGCATAGTAAAAGCCTTCATCGCAGAGGAGAAGATGGCACGCCGCTTTAACTTCATCAACAACGAGTTTCGTCGTGGCATGATAAGCATGATGATGCGCATCAATGCTGCCCATCCGGTATCCGAATCCATGGGCACACTCATTATTATAATAGTGCTTCTCTTTGGCGGCTGGCTCATATTGAATGGCAATGGCTTCATTGACGCCTCCACATTCATCTTCTACATGGTAATCCTGTACAGTGTAATCAATCCCATAAAGGACCTTACACGTCAGTCTTATATGATACCCATGGGACTTGCATCCATGGAGCGTATAGATTACATCCTCCAAGCCGAGAATCCCATCAAGGAAATAGCAGAACCCAAGCCTCTTGACAACTTTGAGCAGGCAATAGAGTTCCAGGGCGTAACCTTCTATTACAACGAGGGCAGGGATGTCCTCAAACACATCAACCTTACCGTACCTAAAGGCAAGACCGTAGCCCTCGTAGGACAATCTGGTTCCGGAAAATCTACACTTGTAGACCTCATTCCCAGATACCACGACGTGCGCCAAGGAAGCATCCTTATGGATGGCAAGGACCTCCGGGAAGTACGCATCCATGACCTGCGTGCACTCATAGGAAACGTTAATCAAGAAGCTATCCTATTCAACGATACCTTCTACAACAACATCACCTTCGGCGTGGAGAATGCCACAATGGAACAAGTGATAGAGGCGGCTAAGATAGCAAATGCACATGACTTCATCATGGATACCGAACGCGGTTACGATACAATGATTGGTGACCGAGGAGGCCGTCTCTCTGGTGGTCAGCGCCAACGCGTCAGCATCGCTCGTGCCATTCTCAAGAATCCCCCCATCCTCATCCTTGACGAAGCCACATCTGCTCTTGATACCGAGAGTGAGCACCTCGTTCAGGAAGCTCTTGACCGTCTGATGAAATCCCGTACAACCATAGCCATAGCCCACCGCCTCTCCACCATCAAGAGTGCCGACATCATCCATGTCCTGCACGAAGGTCAGATTGTGGAAAGCGGCCAGCACGACGAACTCATCGCCAAGAACGGCTACTACAAACGTCTCTACGACATGCAACAGTTGTAAAAGTGAAACCGTAGACAAAAATATACGATATGCAAAAATATGATTATATTATAGTAGGCTCTGGACTCTATGGAGCGACTTTTGCGCATTTTGCCAATAAAGCTGGTAAAAAATGTATAGTTATTGAAAAACGTGAACATTTAGGTGGTAATGTGTATTGCGAAAATATCGAAGGAATTAATGTCCACAAATATGGTGCTCATATTTTCCATACAAATAACAAGGACGTTTGGGATTTTGTTAATTCTATAGTTCCTTTTAATCGCTACACAAATTGTCCTATTGCAAATTACAGAGGTGAATTGTATAATTTACCATTTAATATGAATACTTTTTGTAGGATGTGGAAAGATATACATACACCGGCCCAAGCTCAAGAGCGTATAAATGAACAGATAAATGAAGCGATGACATCTCTTGCTGGAGTCGAACCCTCAAATTTGGAAGAACAGGCTCTTTGTCTTGTTGGAAAGGATATATATAATAAACTTATTAAGGAATATACAGAAAAGCAATGGGGAAGAGACTGTAAGGACCTTCCGGCATTTATTATCAAGCGTTTACCAATTCGTATGGTTTACGATAATAACTATTTTAATGATAAGTATCAAGGTATACCTATAGGTGGGTATAACAAACTGATAGATGGCTTGTTAAATGGTATCGAGTGTAAAACTAACGTGGATTTTTTTAATTCAATATATAA
This sequence comes from Bacteroidaceae bacterium, assembly GCA_045659645.1. GTDB lineage: Bacteria > Bacteroidota > Bacteroidia > Bacteroidales > Bacteroidaceae > Physcousia. The sequence goes on from JAZRCG010000010.1 coordinate 20,070, forward strand.
GGATTGGAGAAAATTTGCAAAAAAATTAGTATATACAGGTGCAATAGATGAATATTTTGATTATAAGATAGGGCGTTTGGATTGGCGTACTGTATATTTTAAGACACGAATAGAAGACACACCAAATTTTCAAGGCAATGCGGTTGTTAACTATACCAGTCATGAAGTGCCTTTCACGAGAGTTATTGAACACAAACATTTTGAAATGTTTGGACAGGAAGTGTATGATAATTCAAAAACAGTTATTTCTGAGGAATATTCCATTGAATACCAAGCAGGATTAGAACCATATTATCCAATAAATAACGATCGTAACAATAATTTGGCAGAAGAATATAGAAATTTAGCCCAACAAGAGGCAGATGTCATATTTGGAGGTCGTTTAGCGCAGTATAAATACTATGATATGGCTCCTGTAATAGAATTGGCAATGAAGTATAAAGATTATTAAATTTCTATCTTAAATACATTCATAATTCCTCAAATAACATAGTAAATATACTCCACAAATTCACAAGCGTTTAAATCCAGGAATTTTCAATGGTTATTAAAATTGAAAATATGCCAAACTTACTATTGAGATAATTTGATATAATGTAAAATCATAATACCTATGAAAAAAATTTCCATATTAGTGCCTTGTTGCAATGTTGAACAATACATCAGACAATGTTTGGATAGTATTCAAAAGCAGACATATACAAATATTGAAGTAATTTGTATTAACGATGGCAGTACCGATTCTACAGGTGCAATAATTGATGAGTATGTTGCAATTGACCCACGTTTCAAGGCAATACATAAAAAAAACTCTGGATACGGAGATTCAATGAACATAGGTTTAGATACATGTAGCGGAGACTATATTGGTATTGTTGAGTCAGATGATTGGATTGAACCTAATATGTATGAAACGCTACTCTCAAAAGCAGAACGGTACGACCTTGATTTAGTTCGTTGCCTATGGAAAGAAGGACCAACAGGTACAGAAAATACAGATGAAATAAAATGGATAAAAAAAAATCAGGTGGTTCGCCCTTTGGATGAACCAGGAATTTTTTGTCAAGCACCCGCCATTTGGGCCTCGTTGTATCGAAAGGATCTCCTTAATGAAGGAAGAACTGTGAGATTTTTACCGACTCCAGGAGCAAGTTATCAAGATACTTCTTTCGCATTTAAGGTATATACTAAATCACAGAAATTTATGATGTTAGATGTAGCTTTGCATCATTATCGAGTGAATCCTGCATCATCAGTATCATCAAAAGGTAAAGTTTTTTGCATAAATGATGAATGGGAAGAAATATTTAGATGGATATGTGAAGATTCTAATTTAAGACAAAAGTTTTCAACATTGAATGTTTTGGCAGAGGTTATATATGGAGGTCTTATCTGGAATTATAACAGATTGACTCCAATTCGAAGGCTCTGGTTTTTACGTAGAGCATCCAAATTCCTAAAACAAGTCAACGAAGCAGGCATTCTTTGTAACTCAACATTTAAAAGTGACATACGTTATCAAGAACTAAATCAGATTATATGTAACCCATTATCATATCATTATACCAAAATGTATAATAAGATAAATGCGTTATTTTCTAATACAGAAAAATTAGAGGAGATAAATGCTCAGGATTTGGTATCGGTTGTTGTTACCTGTTACAATAATTCTTCATATATTCAGTCTTGCTTGTTAAGTATCATTAATCAAAATTACAGAAATATAGAAGTTATATGTGTTGATGATTGCTCTACAGATGAGAGCCAGATATTGGTAAGGCATATGATGCGAAAAGACAAACGAATAAAGCTTATATGTGCAAAATCAAATCGTGGACAATCTGTATCAAGAAACATGGCACTTGTAAATTGCTCTGGAAAATACGTTGTTTTCATTGATGGTGATGATTATCTTCTTCCAGGCGCAATCAGCAAAATGTGTATGAACATGTCTAATTCTGATGATGTAGTTATAGGCACAATTAACGTTGATTATGAAGGTGGAGAAAAGCTTTACGGTTGGCTACCTAAAAGCGATAAAAAATATTATACTATTAATACAAACAGAAAGTTCAATGCCATTGATCACTTCAGTTTAGCATCGGATTTGCATGTTAGTGTTTCCGCAAAATTATGGAGATTAGATATAATTAATCAATATGAGGTCAGGTTTCCGGAAGGTCTCTTATTTGAAGACGCAAATTTTTGCTGGAAGTATTTAAGTGTCGCGCCAAATATTCATACGATAGAAGATCCAATTCTTTTATACCAGCGACATATCTCTAGTTCTGTTATGAGCAATGTATTGAGCAAAAAGCAAGGATTAGCTATTCAGCATATCTATATAATTGAAGATTTATTTAGCTTTTTGAAAAAACATACCTCAGAACGTGTTCGCCGAATAATTTTAGACAATTTATATGAACCATATTTTTGGTTTGCGTATAATAATTCCTCAGAGGAAGAAAGAGATAGTGTATTAAGCACAATGGCAAAGATTCTTAATGAGCAGCAAGCAGATACTTCCAACAGCAGTTTATTGAATTATATTAAAACGTTTAACAACATAACAAAATCTCATCTCTTTATGCAGGCTTATAGCCCCAATACGTCTAAAAAACTGACTTGGAGAAAATATATTCCCTTTTTAAAATAATTATAATCGTTGTTATGAATAAAGTATTGCCTATACAAATAGCTCTTGTAGAAAACTTTTTTCAACAGGAAAAGAGGCTTGATTTTCTTGTCACAGCATCAAGAAAGAAGCATTGGGCATTACTGCTTGATTTGCTTGTAGAATTCGATAGAGTCTGCAAGAAGAATGATTTGACATATTTTTTAGATAGTGGCACTCTATTGGGAGCTGTGCGCCATAAAGGATTTATTCCCTGGGATGATGACATAGATGTAATTATGTTACGCTCTGATTATGAAAAATTATGCCGCATTGCAACAACAGAATTTATTGAACCCTATTTTTGGCAAACAAATTATACAGATCCAGGTTCCGCAAGACGTCATGGACAATTGCGAAATAGTCAGACAACAGCAATTTTAAAAGACGAAATGGTGGGCAATCGTCCTCTTGCGCTTTTTAATCAGGGCATGTTTCTTGACGTCTTTATTTTAGATGAGGTTCCTGACGATGATGAAGAATTACGTTTTTTTCAGCAGGACCTTCAGAAACATATAAATATATTGTGGGAATTAAAGATGCTTTATAATACATATCGTGAACCATGGATAGCAAATGCGATGGATCAGGAAATGCGCATATTTGACAAGGAGGTTACACGATATAATAATACTGGACAAAGTAGGGTAGCTAATATTTCGTTATCACCGATGAGAAGTCCAGCCACATTATTCCCAAAAGAATTTTTTTCAGGAGCAATAGACTATCCTTTTGAACAATATAAATTCCCATGTCCACAACAAGCGAATAAAATCCTTACTGGATATTATGGTAATTGGGAAGAACCTAAAAAGAATTCTGGTTGGCATGGTGAGCTATTTATAGACTTGGAGAATTCATATAAAAAATATTTGGTTAACTCTATAGATTTACCTACCAAGCATTCCTTGCTATCGATAATCGAACAAAGGAATGAGGCACAGGAACAGTCTGAGTCAGTAAGATGCCAATGCTTAAAATTGGACCAACAAATGCATGAAATGCATGAATTATTAGTGTCTGAACAAAACACAACAAAACAACTAATGTCTGAACTGACAAGAATTAAGACATCCAGAATTTGGAAATTAATTTCAAAATTGAGAATTATATAATCTTGAGTCGTTTTTAATTTCACAAGAAGAATTAACCTTTAATTTTACTTGAATCATTTGAAACGTATAGCAGTATTGACGATGGTTCGCAACGACGATTTCTTCCTGCGAAAGTGGGTAGAATATTATGGTCGTGAACTTGGAAAGGAGAACCTATACATATATTATGATGGGGAGGACCAAACGATTGCCGACTTTTGTCAGGGGACCAATGCCTTTTTGCATCCCAAGATTGGAACACAGGTGGTTGCGGCGGAGAAAGCAAGGCTGAAATTCCTCTCTGAACGTGCCGCTGAACTTTTTGCAAAGGGATATGATTTGGTCATAGGGGTAGATGCCGATGAGTATATTGTTGTAGACCCTAAACATGGCATAGGACTTAAAGAATACCTTTCCCAACAGAATATTGATGTTAGTCTCTCACCTCTTGGACTTGACATTGGGCAGAAGTTGGGGGAAGAGGGCGATCTTTCTCATGATAGCACGTTCCTTTCACAACGGCACTATGCACAAATAGGTACTCGCTACACAAAACCTTCCATTATAGCAGAACCGTGCAGATGGGGCAGCGGTTTCCATCGTATCAAGGGGCATAACTTCCATATTGCTACTGATCTGTATCTTATGCATTTTGGTTATTCAGACAGCAAGATTCTTGAATCGCGACTTGCAGATGCAGACCGTGTGGCTCAGGGATGGGAAAAGCATATTTATAAGCGTAGCCGAACAATCAGATATGTAACTGAGAAGAAAGCACGAGATTTTGAACGGTGGATGCGTCTGGCACGCTTCATACAAACATGGCTTCGACCGCCATATGCCCTAAACAAACCGGCAATGTTGGAATTGAAAATTGTAGTTAAACTGCCAGAAAGATTTAAAAAATTACTATAGAAATGAATAAGATCTCTATACTCATACCTTGCTATAACGTAGAGAAGTATATATGTCAATGTTTAGAAAGCATCCTGAATCAAACATATACAAATCTGGAGATTATATGTATTAATGATGGTAGTACAGACACAACTGGCGCTATTATTGATCAGTATGCTGCATTGGATTATAGAATCACAGTCATTCATAAAGCCAATACTGGTTACGGAGATACTATGAATATTGGATTAAACACCTGTACTGGAGATTATATTGGCATTGTTGAACCTGACGATTGGATTGAACCAACAATGTATGAAAGTCTACTCAACGTAGCCCTAATAAATAACTTGGACTATGTTAAATGTTTGTGGTTTCAAGGACCAACAGGCACAGAATGCATCAAGAGATATAATAAAATTCGCAAAAATTCTGTTATACGTCCATTGGAGGAGCCAGAAATCTTTCTAATTCAGCCAGCAATATGGGCTGCTTTATATAAGAATGAATTATTGAATGAAGGAGATAAAATACGATTTCTCCCAACACCAGGAGCAAGTTATCAAGATGCTTCGTTTTACTTCAAAACTCTTTTGAAAAGCACACGTTTCATGATGTTAGACAAGGCGTACCATCATTACAGAATAAACCCAGGTTCATCTGTATGTTCATCTGGAAAAGTATTATGTTTGTTAGATGAATGGGCAGAGGAAAGATGTTGGCTATTAAGGCATCCGAAACAAAAACAGGAAATAATAAGAACTCAAACATTTGCAAAAGTGGTACATGGAGGATTCCGCTGGAATTATAAACGTATTGATTTAGATCAAAAGAAGATGTTTTTTGATGCGTGTTCTGTATTATTTAGTAGTTTTGTAAAAGATGGTCTTTTTGATATAGACAAATTAAAGGATTCAAGATGGGGAAAACGCCTGATTCTAACAATAAAGGAGCCTAATAAATTTTATCAATCTTTTGTCAATCAAGAGAAAAGACGTTTATTCTGGAATAAAATTTGGAGTACTTTATTGTTCAAGTAGGTATACTCTAATAAGCGACCTCTTAAGTTCCCAATAATACAAATACTACATATTGTTTTTTATACACTGATTAACGTTTAGAGTTTGGGAATATAGTAAACATTATCGTTTGTCTGTAATACGTTTTAACTTCTTGTATTTCTTTTTTAGAGTTTGTAGCAAAGGAGTTGTGAAATGTTTTTCCCAATGGTCTCTTTTCTCTGCAGGTGCTTGTTTAAAAACATTTTGTGCAAGAGCAATTGATTTTTCCAGATCGTATATTTGTTGCTCTAACGTAGCAGATAGTGTGTAACTTGCTTGATTTGGGTAGTAGTAGTAGAGCGGTAGGTTCAAGATTGTTGTACGTTGAATGTGTAATAGTACTTCTCCCCACCAAGGGATATCCTCATAATTCATATTTGGTGTAAAACAGATGTTGCGTACGATACCTGTTTTATACATTTTAAAACATACCTGACAATGTTTAACTGCCCAGCGATATGGAATATCTTTAGGCCTAGTATAGTCAGTAATATAGTTGAAGATATTGTCTGTAACCATACTTGCTGGATTTTTATAGTATTTAAAGTATGGTTTTATTTCGGGGAGATGAAGCTGATGTAGTAAACGATTTATATTACGATATGAGCGATTATAGGTAAATACGACAAGGTCAGAACTGTCACGCTGTGCCGCCTGTATGCAAAGTTCCATGAGCTGTGGATGCAGGAAATCGTCAGAATCAAGGAATAGCAGGTATTCTCCAGTTACGTGCTCCATACCTACATTACGTGCATCGGAAAGGCCTCCGTTCTCCTTGTGTATCACTTTGAACCGCTCATCCTTTTGTGCATATTCATCTGCGATACTGCCACTTTTGTCCGTACTGCCGTCATCCACCAAGATTGCTTCCCAATTGTGGTATGTCTGGGCAAGTATGCTGTCAAGGGCTCTTGACAGATACTTCTCTACATTATAAATGGGTACGATAATACTTATAAGACTCATAATATTCGTCACTCTTCCTTTTTATCTCGTAATAAATTTTCAACAAACTGAGTAATTCTGTTAAAAACTTGAACCTCTGTTTTTTCAAGTGCGTAAAAGCATGCAAAACAGATTTTACTATTCGGTTTAGTTACTCGATGCAATGTATACTCCAATCGTAACATTCCCTTCTTTGAGTAATATCGCATAAGAATAGGACGGACGGGACGTAAATGTAATCGTCCCTTTTGTCGTAGAAGCATGTAGCATAGTTCATCGGTACGAAAATGTTCTAAGCTGCGAAAACGATTACGAATATTTTGAATGAGTTTGTCTGAATGTTGCGTGTAAAATTGCTCCAAAACGCTACGTATTAGAGGATATGGAGTGTGAGAAAGGTGTATAAATGTTCTGTAATTTCCAGTTATATTTGCAGCGAGCATCATCTGCTTTATGTGGTTTACTTGGCCTTTTCTTAGGACGAAATGTTTGATGAATTGTACAATCTTTGTACATAATACCGAGGATTCTCTTCCATGACAAATAACTTCTCCTTCTTTAGGAAAGAATAGATTGGGTGAAACAGGACGACAGATGAGAAAATCGTCATTAAGATAAATAAAATGCTCGCTCAATCCTGGTATTCGCCACAATAAGGCTTCTATACTAAGGGAGTTGAAAGTAGGCAGATATTGTTCATAACCCCTAAAAATGACTTTGTGGTCAATGATTTCCACCGGTATCTGGCTCTTCACCTTAGGATTCTGCCCGTCTGTTACAATGAAGATGCGACGAATCCATGGCATGAACTTATTAATTGAACGTACACACCAATGTATTTCTCCTCGCTCTATGTAGCGCGTAGATCCTGCAATATTATCATCGGAAGCGGCTTTTGGGTCTGTAAGGTAACTATTGCGCTTAGCAGAAAGTATGGGGTCGCTACCATCAACCCAAGTGATTACTGCATCTATTGGGAAAGAAGTTGTTCTGGATAAATTCATACGAGGTTATGTTTACGCCATCTATTATGTGACCAAAGCCATAGTTCTGGCTGGTTACGAATGCTAATTTCTAATAATCTCCAAAATTTTCTTGTTAATGGAAATGGTTCATTATATTCTTCTGGACCAGGTTCTATCGGAGTAAATGTGAATCGATAATAACCACGCTGTATTTTCTCCACTTTAAGAAAAACAAGTTCTGCATTCATTTTTTTTGTAATTTCCTCTGCTCCAGGAGCAAACCACGTCTGCTGGTTAAGGAATGTTATGCAATCTTTGGGCTTAACATATGGTTTTTGGTCCATTATGAATCCGCATAGGAATGGTTCGCCTGCTGCATTCCAGCGGAGTAGGGTGCGCACGGTCTGTGTCATCTCTATTTGTTCCGTATTCCATCGGCTGCGGACTTCGTGCATCAGCGAGGAGAAGTAGGGACTTTCTATTTGCTTATATATCTCCGCACTTTTCTTGGGATTCTTGTACCTCACGCACACCTCTTGCACCCATTCCCAGCAACCGCAATGCCCGAGAAGCATAAACACGTTCTTGCCTTCTGCTGCTATGCGTTCCGGAAGTTCATAGTTTACGACTTCCACACGGCGTAGCATTTCCTTGTCTGATATGTTCAGACACTTGAAAGACTCTATAAAGACATCGCACAGGTTTCTGTAGAAGGCCTTCTCTATGCGGACAATCTCTTCCTTGCTCTTTTCCGGAAATGAACAAGTCAGGTTTTCCCTGACCAGACGTCGTCTATACCTTATTATATAATATACTGCGTAATATGCAAGATTGCTAATCAGATACAGGACTTCTAAGGGCAAGCCTGCAATGAATCGCATTATGTGGTGTTTCTTTTTTGTTCCGTTCTTATTCATTTATTTACGGTTTCTGCCAAATGTTTTCTTAGCAAAGTTACAAAAAAGAAATGAACAAGAGGGCCGTACCCATCGTTTTTTTTTGCCTAAAAGTAAATTACACTGCTTGTTTGTAACCTGTGCAGGCCACTTTCGCATCATTACGTATTTTCTCTGGACTGTTTTCTTTCCCGAGCTTCTTCCGCATGAAGTACAAAAAATGCCCTCCCGAGGACGGACCTTGGTCCTCCCGAGGACCGGGGCGAAAGAACCGGGAACTCTCGGGGCGGTCCTCGGGAGGACCTGAAATGGGGTGTTAAGGGGGGGATTCTGTTCAGCGTATCACCTTCTTGCCGTTCATTATGTAGATTCCTTGTTTCGGGGTGTCGTGCATGCGACGTCCCTGCAGGTCGTACAGAGTGCTTGGCTGATTGTTTTTCTGCCAGTGGTAGTCTTTTCCTGCCTCTTCTATACCAGTCTGGGTGTTGTCTATGACCATAATGTCGTCTATGTACAGACGGCAGTCTGCCGACAATGTTATCTTGGCATCACCGCTTCCGCTCACCTCTGTTGAGAACTCCGTCCACTCCTGGGTATTCATGGTGATGGATGTCTTGGACATGGAGATAGCAGGATTGTCCACAGACAGGTTCAGCTTCATAGCGCCCTCTTGTGCATACGGAGCCACTCTTATAGTCATCGTGCATGAACCGTTGAACGCTATTGTAGGAGTGGTCACTTTTTCTGGCGCCATATTGCCAAATCTGGCACAGTGGCGGCCACCTTTCATGTAGGAAGCGTTCCATCCTTCATTGTCGGGGCGGAATGTCCCTACACCAACCCTGAACGCCAGCCAGTTGTTGTCATTTGCCCCAGTGCCGTCACAATCGTCAAAGGATTCCGAAAACAGTACAGAGCGGTCAGCAGAGCAAAGGTCACCAAACACAAACGACATGTTGCCATTTTCTTTTCTGGCTATGCGGTTCAGGCGTATGTTCATCATCTTGGTGCCGTCTGTATTGGCATTGTGCAACATTGCAGCAGGAATGCTGTAATTGGACAGTACATTCAGGTTGTTGTAAGGGTAGGGGTCTGTAGTCTCGTTTCTGTCGCCTTCGGTATTGTCGGCATGGAATATGGTCAGTCGCTGGTGGTCGTTAATACCGTTCTTGAAGGTGTTGGGGGCATTGTAGTAATTAAATATCTCCTCGTCGTAGTCCACATGCAGTATCAGTAATCCTTCGCCAGGGATGTGCCTGTCCCAACCGCTTTTTTTGCGATGTTCCACCATGTAGTATTCGTTCCGGTAGGCAGGATTGTATATGATATAGGACTCTCCGCCTTCGTTCAATGGTTTCATGTCCTTGATGAGAGCATCACCATTCAATTCTCTTGGCTCCAGCCATCCGGCCATCATCTTTTCCCAGCTGGTGTATCCGGCAGGTGTGTATCCATTGTTGTTATAGCTGCCGCTGTTCATCAGGTCCCACGTGCCCATGCCATAGTTTGCTGCCGTGTTTCCACTGTTTCCAGACGTATCATACATGTCTGGCAAGCCCAGGCAGTGCGAGAATTCATGGCACAGAGTGCCGATGCCTGCAGTTTTGCCATTCTGGTTCACTTCATTGGAACAGGCATAAGTGTCAATGACTATGCCATTCTTTTCTATGGGTTTGTATCCGCTCTCCTTTACGTATCGGAGATTATGCTTGTGAGGCCATATTGTATTGCTGCCGGCACCTGTTGCCTGTCCTCCACCGGCATAGATGAAGTAAACCTGCTCCACCTCGTTGTCCCCATCCCAGTCATATTCTGACCACTCTATTCGGTCAGACACCATATTTATGGCACTTACCAGCATGGAACCAACATTGACATCGATTTCGCCATTGCTGCCGTCTTGACCATAGAATGCATATTCGTCCAGCATCTTTACAGGTCCTGCGACGTCAAATCTCAGGTCAAACAGTCCGTAGCTTTGTTCGTAGAAGTAGTCGTGTACGCTGCCATTCTGCATGCCATCGTTGAAGCCTTTCTCGTTTGCCAGCTGCGTATAGTATTCCTGTGGAGAATTCATGGCAAATCTTTTATCTTTGAACTCCACCAATATTATAAGCCCTTTCTTCTGGCCTATGAATTGACCCTTCCGTCTTTTGTCAGCCAATGTTCTTGCTTCGTTCCTGCTGCCATGAATCAATGTGCGGAAACGCTTGCAATATGCCAGAGAGTCTATTGTCTTGGGTGAGGTGGGCATCAGTACTCCCTCACGTTCCAGGTACATCGCTCCTGTCGCAGACTTCCAGTATTGCACAAATTCATCGCCAGAGAGTTCTACCCTGATTTCTGTCCCGTCTGCCAGTTTCTTCGTTTGCCACAGACCAGGCAAGGCTCTGTCTGCAAACATGTCTATGCTCATAAGGAAAGCCAAGACTGTTCCCAACACTATTTTGCTCTTATCCATGATATTTCAAGTTAATTATTTGCTCCATGCATGCTTGTAAATAAAATAACGGGAGCGAACCAATGCTCAGGTTCACCCCCGTCATATATTTCATGTATAGTGAAGGGTCGTATTAGTTCTTTACCATCTTGGCAACAACGAAACGATCCCACCAACCGTATAATTGACCATCAACAACAACAACCATACCCATCTTGGGAGCTGCCTCAAACGTAATCTCTGACATATCATCATTCCATATGCCTCTGATTTCTGCAGAAGAGTACAACTGGTTATCCTCGCTAAGACCATAGAGATGGATACCACCTACAAATGATCCGAAATCAACTTTCTCAACAGAAACGTAGGGCATTGTGAATGCCACGTAACCTTCCTCGGTTTCGGCATTGTAAGAGTAATCCAGACGGGCAGTCATGAATTCGTAGCCACTCAAACCTGTAACTATAGTGTACTTCTCGTATGCATCGCCACCTTCTGTGTCGGTAATCACATTTACATTCCACGCCATAGGACCGTCATAGTCGGATACGATCTGCAATTGCCATGCACCAGCCAATCTGTCGTATGGATTGCTGTCGTTGTCCTTCAGCGTTACCAGAGTAGTGTTGTTTTCCTGGTCCAGTGTTGCACCATTCACACTGATGATGGTTACTTCAAACTCTCGGTTATAGTTGATCTCTGCGTCATCTATAGCCTTGATTTCAATGTTGCCGCCATTGTCTTCGTTGCTGATGTTGATTACCTTGCTTGTTACCATATAGTGTACATCCTCCTCTGCAGACAGAGTCTTCTCTGTAGCTTCTGCAGACTTGACCTCCACCGTTACCTGTATTGGGGCATTGCGTTCGCCAGTTACGGTGATAGGCAGTTGGAATAATCCTTGGGCTTCACTTACCCTGAGTGTTGCCTGTGCCACGCTCACAGTTGCACCTTCTGTAGTGTTCCACTCCTCCTTTTCTGCACATGCAGAGAAGATCAGCGCAGTTGCTGCAAGCATAAATATCTTTGAAAATTTCATAATTGTTCTGTTTGTTCCTTATGTTAGATTAATAACCGGGATTCTGCTGTCCTTCCAGATTGGGATTAGAGTCCATTTCTGTCTTGGGAATAGGCCATGTGAAGCGGTAGTCTGTACTCAGATACTTCATTTCACGTCCAGCTGCAACAATGACATTGTCAAGGGCTGTGTTCTCATCATGGCTGCCATAGCGTTCAAAACCCAATCCCCAACGACGTAGGTCACTCATGCGGAAACCTTCGCCCAGCAATTCACATTCGCGCTCTGCTTTGATTTCGTTCAGGATAATGTCGTTATTGTAGTTGACAGTCTGGTAATTCTCTATGCGGTTTGCACGAAGTTCGTTCAGGTATTTGTTTGCTTCAGCACCAGGGATATTAGCACCGGCCTCGGCAGCAATAAGATATTGCTCTGAAAGACGGAACAGTTTGGGCATGTTCACATAGTTGTTGTTCTCGGTCGTACGCAAGGCGGGGTTGCCTGGGTACTTCAGGAAAACAAATGCACTGTACTTTGAACCCTCGATGTCCAGATTCCATAGTTTGAAGTAAGTGTCGAAACGAACGTCGCCATCGCGGGAGCAGCTCTTCAAGGTGGCGAATGTGGGTATGTAGTCGGCAGTAGTCTCGTTTGTGCTGGCAGTGTAAGCAGAACCGGTAGATGCAAGACCTTCCTGCTTGCTCATGAAGCTACGCATGATTATCTCGTTGCTCTCATCCTTAACCCACATTGAGGGATAGTCCTGGATTGTAGCCAAAGTGTAAACCTTAGAGTTGATAACCTCAGTGGCCTTTGCATAAGCTACCTCATAGTTGCCCTTAACCAAGGCCACACGAGCCTGCATAGCAGCAACTGCGTATGAAGAGAGATAAATGGCATTGGGAACCACGTTGGAGGGGTCTGTGCTCTCATACACCTTCAATCCATTGTATGCAGCCTCTAGGTCAGACTCAATCAAGGCGTATGTTGCTTCCAGAGAGCTGCGGCTTGGGTATGCCTCTACATCGCCGGTGGGATTGTACTTTGTTACCAGCATGGCACCGGTACCTTCCTTGCTGGCATCAACCTTGGCATAGGGTTGAGAGAAGTGGTCTGCCAGGAAGAAGTAGCAGTATGCACGCAAGAAGTGCCCCTCTGCCTTATAACGCTCAATGGCAGCGCTCTCTTCTTTTGTGTATGTATCTGATTGTGCCATATCGCCAGCCTTCTCAATCAAGTAGTTTGCAGTAGCAATACGACTGTAGCAGCTTGCAAACATGCTCTCTATGTCGCCATCGGAAGAGGTAAACAGGCCGTTGGAGAAAGTGCCCACACGGTTGCCGTTATTCACAAGACCATGGAACTGGTCCATCTGGATGTCCTGGTATGTAATCCATGCACCGCTGTTCATGCCACGAAGACCGGTGTAGACTCCATTGCGAAAACGCTCCAGGTCTTTCAGGTTTTGGACTGCTGATGTCTCGTCCAGGCTGCCATAGGGCTTCTTGTCCATATCGCAAGAGGAGAGAAGGCCAAGACCCAGCATCAGCATCAATGAAATATATATTTTCTTCATATTTTTATGCTTCTTATTTCCTTAAATGATTTGATTTGCCATTAGAATGTCAACTCCATACCGAATACGAACTGACGGGTGTTGGGGTAGTTGAACTGGACGAGATTGATGTCGGGTTCGGGGTCGTAACCAGAGAACTTGGTAGCCGTGAAAAGGTTACGTCCTATGAAGAATACCTTGGCATCCTGGATGCTCTTGGTTTCCTTCATCCACTTTTTGGGGAAACTGTACTGGATAATCAGGTTCTTCATTCGAAGGAACGATGCATCTTCCAGCAGGTGGGTGTCGAACTCAATCTTCTCTCCATATTTTGGAATGTCTGTGATATCGCCGGGCTTGGTCCAGATGTTCAGCATCTCTACGGCCTGGTTGAAGGATGTTCCCTGGTTGGCATTCTTCAGGAAGTAGTTGTCGTTGTTTATCATGTATTTGCCTGCCTGCCATGCAAAGTCTGCAGTGATAGAAAGACCTTTCCATGAGAAGCTGGTGCCGAAACCGCCGCTCCAGGGTGCATAGCGCTGCTTGCCAGTGAACTTGGCGTCGCGCTCCTCGTTGAAGATCTTGGTCAGGTTTCCGTCCTTGTCGTACCACATGGGCTTGCCGTCACGAGAGTCAACTCCGGCGTACTCAACGTAATAGAACTCACCGTAGGGCTTGCCAACCTCCAGTTTCAGGCCAGTATTGGCGATGATGTACTCGTCACGACCGGCAAACAGTTCGGTAATCTCATTCTTGTTGTAGTTGACATTAGCCTTTATTGACCAGTCAATATCTTTGGTCTTGATGATATTCACGTTGATGTCTGCATCAAAGCCCTTGTTGACCATGGCACCGATGTTGCCAATACCAGAACCGAAACCTGTTGTAAATGAATAGGGGATAGGCATAAGCATATCAGAGGTTCTTCTGTGGTATCCGTCGATATTCAGGGTCGCACGATTCAGGAAGGCAAAGGTTACACCAGCATTGAAAGAACCAACCTTCTCCCAAGTAAGAGTGCTGTTGCTTGGGCTGGATATACCCATGGAAGATACTCCGTTGTACATGGTGCCAGTACCAAACAGACCATAATAGTCATAAGAGCCTGCGCCTGTAGAATTACCTACCAGACCATAGGTGGCACGCAGCTGCAGGTTGTCCAGCCACTTCACGTTCTTCAGGAAGTTCTCTTTCTTCATATCCCACATTGCACCAACGGAATAGAAGTGGCCCCAACGATGATCCGGAGCAAACTTGGAACTTGCATCAGCACGGTAGGATGCATCCAGATAGTACTTGCCCGCATAGTCGTATGTCAACTGGGCAAAGAGTGAATTAAAGCTCTCCTCTGCACGTGAATTGCTCACATTAGAGATTGCAATCGTTGTACCATCTGTCAAGCGCATTTGGCGGGTGTCTGTCTGGCCTTGGGTGTGAAGTCCGAATGAATGGCTTCTTGAGAAAATAGACTCTTCACCAATCAGGGCACTGAAACTGTGGTCGTTAATCTTCTTGCGATATTCGGCGGTGTGAGTGAATGTGTATGAGCCATAGCGAGAGAAGGACTCCTGAGCCACACCGCTACGCGCAGCAACAGATGAACCCATTGGTGTCTTGAAAGCTTCTGATGGCAGGTTTATGTAATCCAGTGTGTAGTCGTATGCGTCCATAGACTGTTGTGCACGGATTGTCAGACCCTCTATGGGATTGATTTGCTCGTATGCATTCAGCATCAAAGTCAGTCTGTTGCGAGAAAGTCTTCTGTTGTCGTTGACGAAGTAAGGGGTAGTGTAGCCGCTATACTTCAGGTATTCTGCACGATCTCCCCACACAATATTGCCGTTGTCGTCAAAAGTGTAGTAATTGGGTGAATCGTACGGCATGGACATACGGGCGAAGACCATAGGGTTTTGAAGGTAGATATTGCTTTGGTCTGTAACCTCGTTGTTGTCCTTATAGCTGTGTGAACCCAGGTTCAATTGAACGCCAGCCTTGAACCAGCGGTTCAGGCGTGCATCAACGTTTGCGCGCAAAGCCTCGCGATGCATTTCAGATTGGTCAATAAGACCGTCCTGGCTGTGATGGTTGAAAGAGAGATAGTAGCTGATGTGCTCGCTGCCGCCTGTTAGAGTTGCATCCACAGTGTAGGTGGGAGCGTTGCTGCTCAGAACCTCGTCGCGCCAATTGGTGCTGATGCCATAATTATTCACGAGATCTTTGATTTCCTGGCTCACTGGCTGGCCAATCAAGTCGCGGAACTGTATGTACTGCTCAGAGTTCATCAGCTCTATACCATCAGAAACAGGTGTAGAGAAACCCATTTGGGCCTTGACGCTCAGATTTGCCTTTTCGTTCAGTCTGCCCTTCTTGCTGGTGATGACAATAACACCATTGGCAGCACGCGAACCATAGATTGCAGTAGAGGCAGCATCTTTCAGCACGGTGATATTCTCAATGTCACCAGGGTTCAATGTATTGAACATTGTGGAGGAGATAGGTGCGCCATCCAGTATGAACAGGGGAGTACTGCTTGAATTGATAGAGTTGATACCACGCAAACGTATGCTTGCACTTGCCGAGGGATCACCGCTTGAGGTCAGGACGCTCAAACCAGAAACTTGACCAGCAAGAGCATCGGTGAAGTTGGGGGTAACGGCCTTTTCCATCTTCTTGTTGTCCACAGTCACTACCGAACCTACGAGAGAACCGATTTTCTTGGCACTGCCATAACCGGTAACAACCAGTTCTTCCATCATTTCCTCGGCGGCAAGCATCTTTACATACATGCCGTTCTTGGCGGGACGTTCAACGCTTTGCATGGCAATGTAAGAGAACACGAGAGTGGTACCGGCCTCGGTGTTGATCTTGAACTTGCCATTCAAGTCGGTCACGGCTCCGGCCTTGCCACCCTTCACCTTTACAGATGCGCCGATGAGGGGCTCACCATCAGCGGCAGACACTACTGTACCGGTGATAACTGTCTGTGCCCAGGCTGCAATTGTGGCAACCATGCACAGAAGCATCAATGAGAGTCTTTTTTTCATAAAACTGATTTGTGTTGATTAATTATTAAGATATTTGTTCTATTTTCCTTTTCTTTGCCTATACCTTATTATTATATAATCGCATAGTGCCATTATAGAGCAAGGTGTCTCAGTAAAACGACCGTTTATTTGGGAATACCCACCTCAAGTGCAACGGAAAGGGGAAGTATAAATTATTCATCAATCAAATTTATCAACATGGTTTACGGATACATAAGGGTTTCTACCGACAAGCAGACGATAGAGAACCAGAGATATGAGATTCAGAAATATTGCAACAACAGAGGCCTGCACATAGACAAATGGATAGAGGAAACCGTGAGCGGTACAAAAGCCTACTCTCAAAGAAGTCTTGGGCGCATAATCAAGAGAATGACGCAGAAAGACACCCTGATATGCACAGAGTTATCGCGCTTGGGTAGAAATCTCTTCATGATAATGGAGATTCTAAGCCGGTGTCTTGACAAAGGGTGCAAGGTGTGCACCATCAAGGACAATTATAACTTAGGAGACAATATAGAGAGCAAGGTCTTGGCATTCGCTTTTGGACTCAGCGCAGAAATAGAGAGGAAACTCATCAGCCAGCGAACCAAAGAAGCGCTTATGCGCCTGAAGAACGAAGGGCGCAAATTGGGCAGACCTTTGGGGGCAAAGGGGAGATGCAACAAAATGCAAGGAAAAGAGCAATTATTGCAACAATTACGTGCCAAATATGGGGTAAAGGAAGCATGTCGTTTGCTCGGTATAAGCCGAAGTACTTTTTATCGTTATACGCAGAGTTGACAATTTGGTAGCAAAATGACACTTAATGCACACTCCTTTGAACATCTTGTTTGTTTTCTGTGCCAAGAAAGCAAAAAATGATGGGAATAGTATAACGTTTTTTATATTTCCTTTGTTTAGATAGATTAAAATTCGTACCTTTGGCGGCAAATTGCGTTAAAAAACATCAAAAAGAGTTCTCCTGACTCTGGAAAACGGTCGTTTTACTGAGACGCTTTGACCAAAGGATTGCCTCCCTTATATATATAAATAAGGTATAGAAGATAGAGAAGAACAAATATACTTAATAATTAATCAATACAAATCAGTTTTATGAAAAAAAGACTCTCATTGATGCTTCTGTGCATGGTTGCCACAATTGCAGCCTGGGCACAGACAGTTATCACCGGTACAGTAGTGTCTGCCGCTGATGGTGAACCCCTCATCGGTGTCTCTGTAAAGGTGAAGGGTGGTAAGACCGGAGCTGTGACCGACTTGAATGGTAAGTTCAAGATCAATACCCAGGCTGGTACCACTCTTGTGTTCTCTTACATCGCCATGGAAACCGTGGAGCGTGCTGCCAAGAACGGTATGTATGTGGAGATGAATTCTTTGGAAGAGGTAATGGACGAAGTTATGGTTATCGCCTATGGTACCCAGAAGCGTTCAGCATTTACCGGTTCTGCATCTGTGGTTAACACAAAGGAGATCGCCAAGGTTCAGGCAACTAACTTTGCCGATGCTTTGAAGGGTAAGGCTTCTGGTGTGCAGATTACCACTGGTTCTGGTCAGCCTGGTTCAACTCCCAGCATCCGCATTCGTGGTTTCAACTCTTTGAATGCTGGTATGGATCCTCTGATTGTTGTGGATGGCGTTCCTTTTGAAGGTGCCTTGAACGACATCAATACTCAGGACATTGAGAGCATCGTAGTTCAGAAGGACGCAGCTTCTTCTGCTCTGTATGGTGCTCGTGGCGGTAATGGTGTGATTATGGTTACCACCAAGTCTGCCAAGAAGGGGCAGGACGCAAAGGTTACCTTTGATGCCAAGTGGGGTTCTAATATGAAGGGTAAGAGCAACTACGATCGTATTAACAGCCCTGCTGCATACTACGAGGCTTACTTCCAGAAGTTGAAGAACTATGCTATGTCAACAACCATAGAGGGCGTATCTAAGGGTTTAGGCTATGATGAACAGAAGGCTTGGCAGTGGGCAAATCAAAATTTGATTGAGAGCACTGAGTATGGTCTGCGTTACAATGTTTACACTCAGCCCGATGGTCAGTACCTGATTGGTCGTGATGGCAAGCTCAACCCCAATGCTACCTTGGGTCGTGTGGTTGTAGGTGCTGATGGCAGAGAGTACTACATCACTCCTGACAACTGGGAAGACGAGATTTACCACAACAGCATGCGTCAGGAGTACAACCTTGGCGTAAGCGGTTCTACAGATCGTAGCACCTACTATGCAAGTGCCAACTATCTGAATCACGAGGGTATTACCTACAATTCAGGTTACGAGCGCTTTACCGGTCGTGTGAAGGCAGACTTCCAGGCCAAGAAGTGGCTTCGTTTCTCTACCGACCTGAACTATTCACACTTTGATCGTAATTCTGTTGATAACGATGGTGATGGTGGTTCATCTGGTAACATGTTCGCTCTTCAGAACATTGCTCCCATCTATCCCGTATTTTATCGTGATGCCAAGGGCAATATCATGTACCACGAGGAAACTGGTATCAAGGCATACGACTATGGTGATAACACCATGCTGGGTTTGGTTCGTCCTTATCTGAACCAGTCTAACCCCATTTCTGACCTTTTGGTTAATACAAGCAACAGTGAGGGCAACACTTTCCGTGGTGTAGGTGCCATTGATGTTTACCTCCCCTATGGCTTCACTTTCACTTCTACAAACTCTGCATACTTGTATGAGAGTCGTGCTACCAGTGTGACCAACCCCTATTTCGGTCAGTACAAGAGCAGCAATGGTATTGTAGGCAAGAGCCACTCACGTCAGTTTGACCTCACATTTGCCCAGCGCTTGAACTGGCACCAGACCTATGGCAAGCACGATGTTGAGGTGATGCTTGGTCATGAGTTCTTCCGCAACAGCAACTACTATTTGAGTGGTAGTAAGAGCAACATGTCTTCTCAGGCTAACAAGGAGTTGGACGGTGCTGTTATTGTACAGTCTACTGGTTCTTATCTCAGTGAGTATAACACAGAATCTTGGATGGGTCGTGCCATGTATAACTATGCCGATCGCTATTTTGCCTATGCTTCATTCATGGGTCAGGCATCTTCTGCTTTCCATCCCAAGCACCGTTGGGGTACTTTCTGGAGTGCAAGTGCCGGTTGGATGATGAGCAAGGAAAACTGGTTCAAGGTTAAGTGGATTGATGAGTTGAAGATCAAGGCTTCTTATGGTGAGAATGGTAACGACCAGGGCATGCGCTACGGTTACTTCTACTCAGACCGTTTCACCATCTCTAACACCAATGACAATGTAGCACTTACTCCTTCTACCACAAAGGGTAACGAGGAGATTACCTGGGAGAAGAACTCTAAGTTCAACGTAGGTGTTGACTTCAGCATGTTCAAGGGTCGTTTGAGCGGTACCTTGGAGTACTATAACAACCGTACTGTAGACATGTTGGCTACCATCCCCTATCCTCCAACACTTGGTTACAACGCTGCTTTGGCCAACGTGGGTAACATGAGCAACCAAGGTTTTGAGGCAGAACTCCGTGGTGACGTAATCCGCACTCGCAATTTCACCTGGAATCTGTACGCAAACATATCTACCAACAAGAATACTATCACCAAGCTTGCAGAAAAGCGCAAGACACAGGAGTATGATGGTCACTTCGGTTATTCAAGCGGTAGTAACTATTATACAGAGGGTTTGTCACGTTATACCTTCTTCGGCAACCAGTATGCTGGTGTTTACAACGAGACTAACTTTGGCCTGACTGGCGATACTGAATATGATCCTGCTAAGGGCGGTCTTGCAATGTACTATAAGAATGTTTATGAGACCGATGCATCAGGTACTCCCTTGAAGGATGAGAATGGTGCCAAGATTGTTAAGGAGAAGATCGCTACAACAACCTATTCCGAGGCAGATATGTATGTAGGCAAGGATATGCTTGCCAAGGCATTCGGTGGTTTCGGTACCGGTTTCCAGTGGAAGGGTCTTGACCTCAGCATTGACTTCCAGTATCAGATAGGTGGTCTCGTTTACGATGGCGAGTATGCAAGCCTTATGGCTGGTTCTGCAGGTTATGGTATCCACAAGGATGTCCTGAATGCATGGACTCCCGAGAATTCTTCCAGCAACATTCCTCGCTTCCAGGCAGAATACTCTGCTATGACAGGCAGTTCTGACCGTTGGCTGACCGATGCTTCTTATCTTACTTTGGGTAACATCACCCTTGGTTACTCTTTCGACAAGAAGATGCTCAAGAAGGTTCATCTGGAGAATCTGCGCCTCTACTTTGTTGCAGATAATATTTACACTTGGAGCAATCGCAAGGGCTTGGATCCCCGTCAGTCTTTGACCGGTGATTCAAATGGTCAGATGTATTCTCCCATCCGTACATTCTCTTGCGGTGTTAACATAGCATTCTAAACTCGTATATAAAGAAATAAAGATGAGAAAGATATATAAATTTCTGGGAAGTTCAGCAACTATAGCCCTTTTCGCAATGGCTTTCACCAGTTGCGTAGAGGAGACTATCCCCCAATCAGATTTGGCCACCAAGGAGGAAGTTGAGAAATCAACATTTGCAACGGCTGGTACTGCCAATGGTATGGCAGGTTATTCAACAAGTGTTTGGAATACCGAATCACATTGCTATTTCGGTTACCCCGCCCAGATGATTATCCGTGATATGCTTACTGGCGACTACACTCACATAGGTGAGACTGGTTACAGCCACTTCAAGTCATGGAATCAGAACAAGTATATGGGTCAGGATTACATGAACCAGCAGTTCCACTGGAACTTCTACTATGGTTTCCTGAGTTCTGCAAATACAGTAATTCGTCAGATCGACGAGGAGACTGCAACCCCCGATTACTTGGCTTATCTCGGTACAGCTTATGCTTATCGTGCAATGCTTTATCTGGACCTCGCTCGTATGTACGAGTTCCTTCCCAATGAAAAGTTCCCCGATGGCAAGAACAGTGAGGGTGTATACGTACAGAACCTTACTGTGCCCATCATAGACCACACTATCACCGAGGAGGAGGCTGCCAACAATCCTCGTGCTACTCGTGAGGAAATGTTCGCATTCATTCTGGCGGACTTGGACAAGGCAGAGGAGTTGATTCCTTATTTGACCAATACTTCCAGCAACACATTGCCTGACCTGGCTTGTGTATATGGTTTGAAGGCACGTCTTTACATGTGGGTAGAGGATTATGCTAATGCTAAGGAGTTTGCTCGCAAGGCAATCAACGAGGCTACTGTAGCTCCTTTGACAGAATCTGCTGCTCTCAGCACCACAACTGGTTACAACAATTTCTCTGACTTCATGTGGTGTGCTGTTCAGAACAAGGAGACTGATGCTGTTAAGACAGGTATCATCAACTGGACTTCATGGGTAAGCAACCAGACAACCTTTGGCTATACAGGTGCCAGCACAGGTTTGTTCGTCGTTATTGACAAAAGCATGTACGACCGTATCAGCGATACCGACTGGCGTAAGAAGCAGTGGGTTGCTCCCGAGGATACTCCCTTGTATGGCAAGACTCCTTTCCTTTCTTCCGAAGATATAGAGCTTTTGCCTCCTTATGCCTCTGTTAAGTTCCGTCCTAACGCAGGCAATGCCGATGATTATCTCTCTGGTGCTTCTTCTGCAGTTCCTTATATGCGTGTTGAGGAGATGTACTTCATCGAGGCCGAGGCTGCTGAGCATGTTTCTGCAGGTAGCGGTATTGCATTGCTGACTGACTTCATGCAGGCTAATCGCGATGCCAAGTATGAGTACAAGGGCAGTGATGCCATCGACGAGATTGTCTTCCAGAAGCGCGTAGAGCTTTGGGGCGAGGGACAGACCTTCTTCGACATCAAGCGTCTGGATATGTCTGTAACACGTGGCTACGAAGGAACCAACTGGCAGGATGTTCCAACACTGCTTAACACCAATGGTCGTCCCGCTTGGACAAACTATGTTATTGTAAGAACCGAGGCTGCTAACAATGCTGCACTGGTTAACTTCAATAACCCAGATCCCAGCGATGCATATACACCTTGGTCTAACTAAAATAATCAAATAAATCAACGGATTGGTTGTGCTGTCGGTGATTCATTGAAGCATATCCATGGTTTTCGACAGAACAGCCAATCTATACGATTTACTTTAATCATAAAACAAAATGAAGTTAAATAGAATTTTATCAATCGCACTTTTAATCCCTGCCATGGTTGCTCTCAACTCTTGTGCAGACGATTATGTAGTGGATACGGATTACACACCAGCAGAGGTGGTGGATGGTCCTCAGGTATATTTCCACGAGACAATCAGTACTGATGTGCCTGTGACAGAAGCTGAACCCAACTTCTCAATTGATTTCTATCGTGTTTCTTCCGAGAGTGAAGATGTTGTAGAACTGAAGCTTGAGGCAGAAGAGGGCGTTCTGGAACTCTTTGAGATGCCCGATTTCGTTACTTTCGCAGCAGGTTCCAAGGTAGCAACTCTCCAGTGTAAGGCTTTGTTCCCTGATGACGAGCACATGCCTTATGACAAGGTTTTCCCTGTTAAGATTTCTGTTGCCAAGGCAGAGGATGCAACACTCTACGCTTATTCTTCTCTTACATTCAATATAGTTCGTCCTGCTCCTTGGAAGTCATTGGGTAAGGGTAAGTTCTGTGATACATTCTTGGGCGGTCCTGACTACTATGAAGTTGAAATTCAACAGAATGAGTTGTATACTAATATCTACCGTTTGGTTGATCCTTATGCAGAGATTCTCGGTGATATTCCTGTAGATAAATATTTCCAGTTCGAGATTTTGGCACCAGGCACACAATTTAGAGATTATGTTTTGGATGATGAATATATTATGTATAGTGACTATAATTCAGGTCAGTGGAATTCCAACTATCCAGAGGATATTTTCTTGATTCATCCCTACCGTTTTGGAATGGAGCTGAGTCTTTGGAAGTACAATAAGGTTCTGGATTATCAGTCTAACGGCTTGCCTGGTGAGGTATCAATTGCTCCTTACTATTATCTGTTTAATGTAGGTGGTGGTTGGAATAATACAACTAAGACTTGCATCAGTGTCCTCTTCCCTGATTACGTAAAGGGAGATTACTCTGCTTCTGTTGACTATACAGGTATCTATACAGCAAAGGATGGTATTATAAATGCAGTTGCTAACCTTTCTTTGGGTAAGGATGCACAGAATGTTAAGGCTATTGTTATGCCTGCCGATGCCGATGCAGCAGCTGTTGCTGATGCTATTGCAGCTGGAGAATTGGAGGCTATTGATGTAGTAAAGGGTCGCATAGAGGTTCCTTTCAATGCAGAGGAATTGGGTGGCAACAATTTCCAGATTATCGTAACCGTT
This sequence comes from Bacteroidaceae bacterium, assembly GCA_045659645.1. Taxonomy (GTDB): domain Bacteria; phylum Bacteroidota; class Bacteroidia; order Bacteroidales; family Bacteroidaceae; genus Physcousia. Next base: position 44,002 of record JAZRCG010000010.1, read on the forward strand.
TTGCTTGATGGTGCTGTTAAGACTGTTGCTAATACTTCATTCGAGTACTTTGGTGGCGGCAAGAACCCTTGGCAGTCATTGGGTACCGGTTATTATACTGATGATGTTATTCTGCCTATGTTCTATGAGAACGGAACTCCTGAAACCTACGAGGTTGAGATTATGGAGTATACCGAGAATCCCGGTCTGTATCGTATCATGAACCCCTATGCCAAGTCTGTTCATCCCGCTGGCGATGATGACTATGCTCCCGAAGGCATGTACATTGAGGTTAATGCAACAGATGCTGAGGGCGTTTACATCCAGCAGCAGTCTTTGGGTATGGATTGGGGCTATGGCGAAATGTCCTTGGTGTCATATGGTGCAACTTACTTCAGCAACTATCCATTTGAGACTGTTAAGGGTGCTGGTTATCTTGGCAAGGTAGTAGATGGTGTGATTACTTTCCCAACATTTACTCAGTCTAACGGTAAGTCTTTGCAGGGTATTCTCTACATGGGTACTTCAGGTTATTTGGCAGGTATGAACGGCAAAATGGAGATTATTCTCCCCGGTTCTAATGCATTTGCCCGTAACATGGCAACAGCCAAGGCTAATACCACCAAGAGAGAGTTTGCAAAGAAGGCTTTCTCTGGCGTTAAGGCAGAAATGAAGCGTATGAAACTCTTCAACCGTACCGTAGAAACTTTTGCAACTCCCAACTTCTAATATTGGGTAAATGCTCTATATCAAAAGGACGTTCAGCAATGGGCGTCCTTTTGTATTTCTTGATGTATCTTATCTGTCTGCTTATTTCGTGGTTTAGGAAAAAAGTATTATCTTTGCAATCAATTTATAGACTGAGAGATAATAACAAGTAATTACTGAAAACATGAGTAAAAAGATTTCTGCATTTATTGCATGCCTGACGTTGGTGCTGATGTTGCCCATGCAGGTGTGGGCAGTACCTGCCAAGCCTGTTACAAAGCGGATTATGGTGGGCGACACTGAGTATTCCGTCTTTCTGCAGGGAGATGAGTTCTGCCACTACTGGCAGGCAGAAACCGGTGAGAAGATAGTGAAGCGCCAGGATGGTCGATACCACATCTTGTCTTATTTCGAGACAGAAAACTTGTTCCAGCAGGCGTCTCAGGCACGCACTGCAGCCAATGTGGCGCGTACCAGCAAGCAGCATGAGTTCCTGACTTCGCTAACAGGCGCAAAGAGGGGTCTGGTGATTCTGGTAAACTTTACAGATCTGGCTTTCAGCGTGTCCAATCCCAGTCCCATGTATAACCAGATTTTCAATCAACTGGATTATAAGGGTTATGGCATGACCGGTTCGGTTCGCGATTACTTCAGGGCTCAGAGTTATGGCAAGTTTGACCTGACCCTGGACGTGGCTGGTCCATATACCCTGTCCGGTCCCATGTCAAAGTATGGAGGCAATGATGCAAATGGCAGCGACATTGGAGTGCAGGCTTTTGCCAGTGAGGCCTTCAAACTGGCCAACAAGGATGTAAACTACAAGGATTACGACTGGAATGGCGATGGCGTTGTTGAACAGGTATTCATTGTCTATGCCGGCTATGCCGAGGCTCAGGGTGGACCTGCCAATTCAATATGGCCGCACTCGTGGGGCTTGCCTACAGCATTGACTTTGGACGAGGTTAAGGTATCGCAATATGCATGCAGTTCCGAATTGCGCGGTGACCGTGGTACAGAGATAGATGGCATAGGCACGATATGCCACGAGTTCAGCCACTGTCTGGGTCTGATGGACCACTATGATACGCAAGGTAATAATTTCGGTATGAGTTATTGGGACGTAATGGCAGCCGGTTCCTACCTCAATAACTCCTGCACCCCTGCTGCCTATACATCTTTCGAGCGTTGGTGCATGGGATGGCTGGAACCCGTGGAACTGACCTCGCAGAAAGACATCAAGGACATGAAGGCCCTGGTGGACAGTCCCGAGGCGTACATCCTTTACAACGATGCCAATCCCAACGAGTTCTATATGCTGGAGAACCGTCAGAAGAAGGGCTTTGACACGTATCTGTATGGTCATGGCCTGCTGGTGCAGCATGTAGATTATGACAAGATGGCATGGGCTTATAATCAGGTGAACACATCGTCTGCCCGTCAGCGTGTGACCATCATCCCTGCAGACAACGAGAAGGTAAACAGCTTGAATTCCTTGCAGGCCGACCCGTTCCCAGGAACCAAGGGCGTGACGGCACTGACCGACTACACAGATCCTGCAGCAACCCTGTATAATGCCAATGTCCACGGCAGGAAGTTTATGTCCAAACCCATTGAGGACATTGCCGAGAATGCCCAGGGATTGATTTCCTTCAAGGCACTCTATCCCGAACTTTCTGCCCCCGAGGCAACTGCTACTGTACTGAGTCCCGGTTCGTTCCGACTCTCGTGGCCAGCAGTGTCTGGAGCTGCAAGTTACGAACTCCAGGTTACGGAATATGCAGGTAGGCAGTCGCCCGACATGGCACGCATTATGGAGGAGGATTTCGAAGGAGCCTACAAGTCAACAGCCGGTTTCTCCGACATTGGTGCCAAGCTGAACAATTACCTGTCTACTCAGGGCTTCACGGGCAAGAGCCTGTACCAGACACCCCACAAGTTGCGCTTTGGTACGTCTACCAGCAAGGGTAACCTGAAATCTCCCGTTCAGGGCATGCCTTCTACAGCACGTTTCACTCTGGTGCTGAAGGTGAAGCCCTACAAGGATGGTACTACGGTGAAGGGCAATGTGAATGTGGTGACCGAACTGTCCTCAGGCATGAATCTGCCTTTTGAATTCTCTCAGGAGGGCTATCTGCTCTTCTATCCTACAGAGAACATAGATACCCGCTACTACTTCAACATAATGGCCGACGGACAGATGTATCTGAGCTACCTGGCTCTGTACGACGGCGAGTTCACTGCTCAGGAACTGGGGTTGGAGACAATGGCAAAGGCTGCAGGCAACAATACAAAAACTTACTATACCAGCGAACCACAGTATGTGTTCCAGAACCTGGAACCCACTTCCCGTTTCGAGGTTATACTGCGTTCCGTGAACGGCACACGCTATTCTCCATGGAGTGATGTGTGCGAAGTGAACTTCGAGACCGGTATCCATGAGGTGGGTCAGGAGCAGGATGCCAGGAGCTCTGCCCTGTATGATATTCAGGGACGCCGTGTATTGTACCCGACACGAGGCAATGTGTATATCCAGAATGGAAGAAAGATAGTATATTGACCGCAGGGTGTAATCCATATAGAAGACGAGGGTGTGTTGTCAGATGTGACGGCACACCCTCGCTTGCTTTCCGACATGGCTGCCCTCCCCCCCCGGTTTTGGTCCTCCCGAGGACCGGACCGAAAGAACCGGGACCTCTCGCCTCGGCCCCCGGGCCGTCTCGCCTTTGACGTCCCGAGGACCCAAAACACCCCACTTTAGGCCTATTGCAGGTCCATAGTTTGGCAGTTTCCCCAATTATGACTAAATTTGTAGGCATAAACATAAAGAACAAACAATGACTCCGGAAGAATCTATGGATTATGCAGGTGGAACTTTCAGTAGTTTGATAGAGCATATTCAAGGTGTGGGCGAAGTGTTGCGCCATGATGTTCACGTGGTGATAAATCGCAATATCACGTCAAGAGCATGGCTTACTGGTTTCTATATCGTAGAATATGAGCAGCATGGCAGGGACAGAGCCAAGTATGGCGAAAACCTGATTCATAACCTTTCCAAGACTCTTGGGGGCAAAAGCTATAGCGCCACTAACTTGCGCAGTTACAGATTGTTTTATTTGCTCTATCCAGAATTGCGCCCAATAGTGGCAAAATATCTGTATGAACGTTTTGTGCAGTATAATAATGAGATAGTACATAGGCATCGTGAAATAGACTCAATTCAGCAGTCGCTGATTGCTGAATTGCTGGGTTCCGAAAAAAAGCAGTCGCTGACTGCTGAATTGACTATGCGTAATGAGCAGTTTCCTGTCAGAGGGACTTCGCCAGATGGTTTTGCCATTATTATGGAAGATGGCAGTGTGAAGGCAGAACCTCAAATGTTGTTTGACAGATTGTCTTTTACCCATATCGTCCAGCTTCTGCATATTGAAGAACCGTTACAACGGGCATTCTATGCCATAGAGGCTATGCGTGGGCCTTGGAGTGTGAGGGAATTGCAGCGTCAGATAGATACCAATTATTATGCCCGTAGTGGTTGGAGTGAAAAACCGGAGTTGCTGAGCAAAAGGCTTAATGCCACTGGAGAGCGCCCTTCATTCCACCAAGACATGAAGTCGCCATATTTCTTTGAATTTCTTGGACTTTCTGTCAAGGATACCATCAGCGAGGAGGATTTGGAAAAGTCCATTGTGAGTCATCTGAGGGAATTCATAATGGAGATGGGAATGGGTTTCTGTCTTGAGGACGAACAGAAACGTTTGTTGATTGACGACAGGTATTATAAGGTAGATCTGGTATTTTATCATCGTATATTGAAGTGCCATTGCCTTGTGGAATTGAAGGCACACCGCTTGGATTATGCCGATGTAGCCCAGTTAAATATGTATATGGAATATTACCGCAAGCATTATATGATGCCTGATGACAATCCTCCTGTCGGGTTGTTGCTATGTACAGAGTATGGACAAGAGATGGTGGAATATCTGGCTCCTTTTACCGACCCGCAACTGTTTGTTGGTCGATATGAACTGCAGTTGCCCAGTAAGGAGAAGATAAAAGATTTTCTAATGCAAGAAAACGGGATTTCAAAATAGTGGACATGGAAGGGCATTCATTCGATAGAGGTCACTCTGATGTTCAATGGTAATGTTTGTCCCAATGTAAATTCTGGCAGTTTCCCCAATTATGACTAAATTTGCGCACATAAACATAAAGAAAACGACATGATAACAGTAGATGGACTGACCGTTGAGTTTGGCGGTACGACATTGTTCAAGGACATTTCCTTTCAGATAAACGAGAAGGACCGCATTGCCCTGATGGGCAAGAACGGAGCAGGAAAGAGCACCCTGCTGAAGATATTGGCTGGAGTACGCCCTGCCACCAGAGGCACTGTGTCTGCACCCAAGGACACGGTGATTGCATACCTGCCACAGCATTTGATGACGGAGGATGGACGCACCGTGTTCGAAGAAACTTGTCAGGCTTTTGCTCACCTGCACGAGACGGAGGCAGAGATAAACCGCATAAACGAGGAACTGACCGTACGCACCGATTACGAAAGCGACGAATACATGGCATTGATAGAGAAGGTGAGTGCACTTTCCGAGAAGTTCTATGCCATAGACATGACCCACTTTGAGGAGGATGTAGAGAAGACTTTGCTCGGTCTTGGCTTCAAGCGCGAGGAGTTTAACCGTCCTACCAGCGAGTTTTCTGGAGGATGGCGCATGCGTATAGAGTTGGCAAAGCTACTGCTGAAAGATCCCGATGTGCTCCTGCTGGACGAGCCGACGAACCATCTTGATATAGAGAGTATCGGTTGGCTTGAGGATTTCATTCGCGAGAGCAGCAAGGCGGTGGTCGTTATCAGCCACGACCGCAAGTTTGTGGATAACATAACCACCCGTACCATAGAGGTGACAATGGGCCGCATCTATGACTACAAGGCCACCTACTCCCACTATCTGGAACTGCGCAAGGAGCGCCGTGCCCAGCAGCAGAAGCAGTATGAGGAGCAGCAGAAGATGATCCAGGAGACAAAGGACTTCATCGAGCGCTTCAAGGGCACATATTCCAAGACACTTCAGGTACAGAGCCGTGTTAAGATGCTTGAAAAGTTGGAACTCATCGAGGTTGACGAAGAGGATACCAGCGCATTGCGCCTGAAGTTCCCGCCCAGTCCACGTTCGGGCAGTTATCCCGTTATGATGTCCGACGTGGCAAAATCATTTGAGAATCCCGACACAGGCAAGGTGAAGCAGATATTCAGCGGAGTGAACCTCACCGTGGAACGTGGAGACAAGATTGCCTTCGTTGGCAGAAACGGCGAGGGTAAGTCCACACTGGTGAAGTGCATCATGCAGCAGCTGGAGCACGAGGGCAAACTGGAACTTGGTCACAACGTGCAGATAGGATACTTCGCGCAGAACCAGGCATCGCTTCTGGATGGCGAACTGACAGTGTTTCAGACCATCGACGATGTTGCCAAGGGCGAGATACGTCTGAAGATACGTGATATGCTGGGTGCCTTCATGTTCGGTGGCGAGGAGAGCACAAAGAAGGTGAAGGTGCTTTCCGGTGGCGAGCGCACACGATTGGCAATTCTGAAACTCCTGCTTGAACCAGTGAACCTGCTTATCCTTGACGAGCCAACTAACCATCTTGACCTGAAGACCAAGGATGTGCTGAAACAGGCTCTGCAGGACTTTGACGGCACTTTGATTGTCGTTAGTCACGACCGTGACTTCCTGGACGGGCTGGTTACCAAGGTGTATGAATTCGGTGGCGGCAAGGTGCGCGAGCACCTGTGTGGCATCTACGAGTTCCTGGAAACAAAGAAGCAGGAAGAGCTGAGGAGGCTGGGGATAGAGAGGTAGGTTCCTGGGAGGGACTAGGAGGTTTTAGGAAATCCTAGGAGGTCCTAGGAAGTCCTATGAGGTCCTAGGAAGTCCTAGGCTATCTTAGATGCTCTATCCCTTATAGTCTTCTATATTATAAGTTTATCAGATAAAAAAACAAATAACAAAACCATGAAACACTATTTGTCATCAGTCATCCTGTGCATGAGTTTGCTGCTGTTGGGCTCGTGCCGGGGAGAGAAGACCGATTATGTGGCATTCCTGTACAAGTACATGCCCATGTCGGACAGCGTGGATTACTCACGTGAGTACTGGGAACGTCAGGTGGCCATGTCCGACCGTGCACGTAAAGAGATGCCTTGGGCCAAGTTGGTGCCCGAAACAGAGTGGAAGCACTTTGTGGTTCCTGTGCGTGTAAACAATGAGTCGCTGGACGATGCACGTACCGTGATTTATGAAGAACTGGCTCCACGCATCATGGGCATGACCATGGAGGAAGCTGCATTGGAGGTAAACCACTGGTGCCACGAGAAGGTTAGTTACCAGCCCAGCGACGGACGTACTTCACCACCACTTGCCACTATGGCTAATGCTATCGGACGTTGTGGTGAGGAGAGCACATTTACCGTAGCTGCCATGCGTGCCGTAGGTATTCCTGCACGTCAGGTATACTGTCCCAGATGGTCGCACACCGACAGTAACCACGCATGGGTGGAGGTATGGGTTGCTGATGATGATAAGGGCAACGGCCGTTGGCGCTTTATGGGAGCCTGCGAACCCGAGGCTGTTTTGGACAAGGGCTGGTTCAACTGGGCAGCATCCCGTGCCATGCTGGTACATACACGTGTTTTCGGTGCCGACTATGACGGCAAGGAAGAGGTGCTGGGCCGTGACAAGTGCTACACCGAGATAAACTGCCTGCCCACATATGCTCCCACCAAGAACCTGAAGGTGCAGGTTGTGGATGCCGATGGCGCTCCCATTGCCGACGCTACCGTGGACTTCCGCGTGTACAACTATGCAGAATTCTATCCCATTGCTACCCAAAAGACCGATGCAGAGGGTAAGGCAGCCTTCACAACTGGCTTTGGTGACTTGGTGGTGTGGGTAAGCACAGGTGAAGCCTTCACTGCAGTTTACGTTCCTGCCAAGCAGGAGGAGGTGAAGATAACTCCTTCGCTCAATGCCAGCAGTGTTTGTTTTGAGGAACTCGATCTCTATGCTCCTGTTTCTTCATTGCCAGAGCCCGACCGTAGCATTGTGGATACCGTTAGCGTGAATGGCCGTCGTCTGATGAAGGAGGACAGCATCCGTGTGGCATATCAGGAGGATGCCTTCTATTGGGGCGAGGATGAACTGCTCTGTAAGGCCCGTAGCAATTGGGATGTGATAGAATTATATTTGGAGCAGGTTCCCGATACAGCCTATGCAAGGAATTATCTGAGGACGGGCCTGAGCGAGAAGGACCTGCGCGACGTTACAATGGATGTGCTGATGGATGGTGCTACGCGTGTTTCCACGGAACCTCTCAGACCCTATATGGAGGAATTGGCAGAAATGCTGCCCTCCGCTCTGACGGCAGATGAGTGGTTGCAGTGGGTGGACGAGAACATCACTGTTGACGATGAGAGCAATCCGCAGAGGATATTCATGAGTGCCGTGTCTGTGGCAAGGCACAAGGTGACGGATTCACGTAGCCTGGAGGTATTCAAGGTGGCAGGTGCACGTGCCCTGGGTATGAATGCATGGCTGGACGCTACTGGTGCGGCATACGTGGAAGGCAGTACTCCCGAGGCACAGAATACCTCTGCCAATGGCATCCTTACGGTGAAGGCTGCAGAGGGCCTGAAGTATTTCACCGACTTCAACCTGGCTCGTCTGGTGGACGGCAGACCTCAGTCGCTTAACTTCGACGATGAGGACCAGACTCTGGGCAATCCCTTTGCCAATGGTGTGGAACTGCCCGAGGGTGCCTATCTGCTTGTTACCGGTACACGTCTGCTGGGTGGCGACGTCCTGGCTACATACCAGATTGTGCAGGTAAAGGCCGGTGAGGCTACAGAGGTGAGCATCGCCCCACGTCAGAGCGAGAAGAGAGCCAGCGGCGACCTGCTGAACCTGCAAGATTCCGATAAGGACGCCTCGGCAACAAGTGTGCAAGGGTGAGGGAAACGGAAAACTGAAAACGGAAAACTATGCGGACGCTGCACGCAGCGTCACTACAACTTAATTAACTAACAAACAAAATCCTCATCCTCCAAAACATTATGCTCCCGTCCTTGGGATGGGTAAGGGTGAGGGACTTATAATCATGAAAAAAGTATTATTATCAATAGCATTGGCTCTGGTGGCTTTCACTGGTTTGAAGGCACAGGCAGAGTATGTTCCCACAGAAGCTAATCTGCGTTCTCGTGAGGAATTCCGTGACATGAAACTGGGTATCTTCCTGCATTGGGGTATCTATAGTATGTTCGCTCAGGGCGAGTGGTACCTGCAGAATGCTGTGCCCGACCGTTATGAGTATGCCAAGGTGGCGGATGCTTTCTATCCTCACAGGTACAATGCCCGTGAGTGGGTGCGTGCCATAAAGGCGGCAGGAGCCAAGTACATCTGTTTTACTTCGCGTCATCACGATGGTTTCTCCATGTGGCACACCAAGCAGAGCAAGTACAATATCGTGGAGGCAACACCCTACGGTAAGGACGTGCTGAAGGAACTGGCAGAAGCCTGCCGTGAGGAAGGCATCCGCCTGCATCTTTATTATAGCCATATCGACTGGATGCGTGATGACTATCCCATGGGCCGTACAGGCACGAAGTGTGGCAAAACTCGCGACAATTCCAATTGGAAGCAGTATTACGACTTCATGAATGCCCAGCTTACCGAACTCCTCACCGAGTATGGTGATATAGGTTCTATCTGGTTCGACGGTTGGTGGGATCATGAGGAGGATACAGTTCCTTTCAATTGGGAACTGCCTGCCCAGTATGAGTTGATTCACAAGTTGCAGCCTGCCTGTCTGGTGGGCAACAATCATCATGGCGCTCCTTTCGAGGGCGAAGATATCCAGATTTTCGAGCGCGACCTGCCAGGCGAGATGACCAGTGGCTTTGCCAAGCATGCTGCCAAGGTGAGCCGTCTGCCTCTTGAGACCTGCCAGACCATGAACGGCATGTGGGGTTACAAGGTTATAGACAACAACTACAAGACCGCTGCCGATATTATCCGTCTGCTTATCAACACCTCTGGCAAGGGCGCCAATCTGCTCATGAACATCGGTCCCCAGCCCAATGGCGAACTGCCTGCTATCGCATTGGAGCGCCTGAAGGAACTGGGCGAATGGACTTCAGTCTACGGTGAGACTATTTACGGCACAGATGCCGGCGACATCAAACCTCAGAAGTGGGGCGTGAGCACACAGAAGGACGACAAGCTTTATCTGCACATCACTGCTCTTGACCAGATAGAGAAGGACGAGAGCGGTCAGCGTGTACTGCACCTGCCCTTGAAGCACAAGGTGAAGTCTGTTACCGAATTCATCGGTGGTGCTAAGGTTAAGTTTAATAAGTACAAGGAGTGCATTGTTATCCCCCTGCCCGAGAAGGTGGATGTGGTGGACTACGTTCTGGTGCTGAAGTAGAACGGAAAACAAAGTGGACGCTGCGTGCAGCGTCCCTACTTTCCTGTCATCGTTAAACGTTAAACGTTCATCGTTAATCCACTCACTTTCTCCTCCCCCGCAGGGGGGGGAGGGGGTGGATAAAACGCTCACCGCTCATCCTCTCACCGTTAAAAACTAAAAGATTATGAAGATAGAAGTATGCTGTCCCGACCTTGCCAGTGTAAAGCGTGCCATAGAGGGTGGGGCAGACCGTATAGAATTGTGTACCGCCTTGGAACTGGACGGTTTGACTCCCACAAGGGATGAGATACGTCAGGCCGTGTCCATGTGCCATGCCGCCGGTGTGGTGGTGCATGTGCTCATTCGTTCTCGTGAGGGCAATTTTGTCTACAGCGAGGCTGAGGCAGAACAGATGTCCAGCGAGATAATAATGGCTTTGGAAGAGGGGGCTGACGGTATTGTCATAGGTGCCCTTACCAAGGATGGCGACCTGGATGTGCCTATGTGCTCCAAGTGGATAGCCGTTGCCAAGGAGTATGTTGCTACCCAGGCTGACAGCCGTCCGCTGGGTATTACCTTCCACCGTGCTTTTGACGTCTGTCGCAATCCTATGCAGGCATTGGAGGAAATCATTGCCATGGGCTGCAATCGTCTGCTCACTTCCGGTCAAGAACCTTCGGCTCTTAAGGGAATTCCCATGCTGAAGACACTTGTAGAGGCTTCTGCCGGCAGACTCTGTATCCTGGCTGGTGCCGGAGTGAGTGCCGAGAACTACATGCAGATTGTAGCAGAGGCAGGAGTAACAGAAGTGCATGGCTCCTTCAAGGGAGGGGTGCCGTTGAACGTTGAGCGGTGAGCGGGTAGGAACGCTGCGTGCCGCGTACGAAATAGAACTAACAATAAAAGAGATTTACTTATGAAGAAAATAATCCTTTCTATATTTGTTCTTGCTCTGTGTACCTTTTCATGCACACAGGCCGACAAGGAAGAGACGCGCCAAATGGAGTGGCGTGGACTGATGATTGACGTCAGCCGCCATTTCTATCCCATGGATGTGCTGAAGCGCCAGATTGACCTTATGGGCAACTATGGCCTTAACACTCTGCACCTGCATCTTACCGATGCAGCCGGATGGCGTCTGGAGATAAAGAACTATCCTCGCCTCACCGACCTCGGCGCATGGCGCACACACCAGACATGGAAGGAATGGTGGGCCCAGCGTCCTCGTGCTACCGAAGAGACAAAAGGCAACGAGTGGTTTACACCAGCCTTCTCCGATGCTCAAAATGGTTTCGGTGGTTTCTACACTCAGGACGAGATGCGCGAACTTGTTGCCTATGCACAGGAACGTGGCATCACCATTGTGCCCGAGATAGAGTTCCCTGCCCATAGCGAGGAGGTGGTGGCTGCCTATCCCTGGGTAGGTTACAACCATGCCGAATTGGACATGAGCAAGGACAGTACCTATATGTTCATGGCAGATGTGCTTGCCGAGGTGGCTGACATCTTCCCCTCTCCTTACATCCATGTGGGAGGCGACGAGTCTGCTACACAGAAGGGACTCCAGCCCGAGGCTATGCGCCGTATCCAGAAGATTGTTGAGGGACTGGGTCGCCGTATGATTGTATGGGATGAGGGTCTGACCGACAATCCAGCCGACAGTGCGCAGATAATAATGGTATGGCGCAACCCCGACACTGTTACCGAGGCTATCCGTCTTGGTCATGATGTGATAATGTGTCCCAGCAATTGGTGCTATCTGGACAGTTATCAGGACCGTCCCATGGGCCAGCCCGAGGCAATGGGCGGTTACCGTCCCTTGTCGCACATCTACGAGGTACCCTTGGATAGCGCCCTCTGTGCAGAGAAGACTTCTACCGGCCGTCTGCTTGGCATCCAGGCATGTATCTTCACAGAATATGTGCCCACACCAGAGAACCTTGAGTACCAGATATGGCCTCGTGCCTTGGCCATTGCTGAGCGTGGCTTGGGACGCACACGTACCTATGAGGAGTTCCATCAGTGGGCGGTAGGTGTGGCAGATAGCATGCGTCAGGCAGGTGTCAATGCATTTGACCTCGCCAACGAGTACGGCCAGCGCCGCGAATCACTCCAGCCCGTAGAGCATCTTGGCCGTGGAGCAAAGGTGACATACAACAATCCCTACAACTCTTTCTACAAGGCAGGTGGCGACTCCACTCTCACAGATGGCGTATGCGGCACTTGGAACAACAACGACCAGTGCTGGCAGGGCTTCATACGCGATATAGACTTGGTAGTGGACCTTGGTCAGGAGCGTGAAGTTTCATCTGTTGAACTCTCCTTCCTGCAAATTCTTGGTCCCGAGATATATCTTCCTGCAGATGTTGAGATGACACCCATGGGTGAGGATAATAACAAATTATATGATGTTCATTGTCTCTTGCCAACGGAATTGTACGATGCTCCCTTCGTAGTTCAGCCTTATAGATTGAATACTACTCCTGGTACAAAGGCTCGTTACCTCCATATCAAGGCCAAGCGTACAGAGCGCCGAGGATGGCTCTTCCTGGATGAAGTAGTCGTAAGATAATATCCAATATATTGCCTTGCACAAGGCACCGCACTCTTAAGCCAGTCCTTCGGTATTCGGACTTGAGTCCTTCAATATACGGACTGCAGTCCTTGTAAGCTCGGACTGCAGTCCGAAGTAAAAGATTTTTTAGCCGGACTGGGATTCTGTAGCATAAACATTCCTATACATAATTGGAGGAGACGAGCATTATGGCCCGCCTCCTCCAATTGTATGATAGTGTAAAGTAATTAAATCAGGCCATTGCTACCCAAGAAGATGAGCAGGACATAGCCGATGGCCATGCTGATGAAGCCCAGGATGAGACCAACCTTCATCATGCTCTTCTGCTCGATGAGGCCTGTGGCGTGTGCCAAGGCATTGGGAGGAGTGCTGATGGGAAGAACCATAGCAACAGAAGAACACAGGGCAACGCCAATGAGCAGTGTGCTGACACCACCTACACCGGCGAGTTCGTTGGTCATGCTCAGACCTACAACGGCCAGGATGGGCACCAACAGAGCTGCGGTGGCGGTGTGAGAGATGAAGTTGCTCATAGCATAGCATACCAGACCGGAACCGATGATGACAAGCAGGGGTGACCATGTGTTGAAGGGAATGGCATCGATCATGTGAGAAGCCAGACCAGACTTGTTCAGCGCCACACCGAGGGCGAAACCACCGGCAACCATCCAGAGCACGCTCCAGTTGATCTGCTCCAGGTCGCGACGGTCAATGATACCAGTAGCGCAGAATACAGCTACGGGGAACATGGCCACAGCATTGGTCTTCACACCCAGGTACTTGTCAAACATCCACATGAGTATGGTGGCAAAGAAGGTGATGTACACCAATGTAGTGCGCCAGCTCTTCTGTGAATTGTCGGGAATCTCCAGGTTGATGGTCTTCTGCTTGAAGGGGAACATCTTCAGCAGGATAATCCATGAGAGGAACAGAAGCAGTACGGTGAGGGGGAACATGAAGGCTGTCCAGTCGCCGAAACCGATGTTCAGATTCATGCCGGCAGGATCGTTCAGATACTTCAGCACGATACCGTTGGGAGGTGTGCCGATAGGAGTGGCCATACCGCCGATGTTGGCAGCTACGGGAATGGACAGAGCCAAACCAATCTTACCCTTGCCGTCGGCAGGCAGAGCCTTCAGTACGGGAGCAAGGAAAGCCAGCATCATGGCTGCGGTGGCGGTGTTGCTGACGAACATGGAGAACAGACCTGTTACCATGATGAAGCCCAGCATAACGAAACGTGACTGAGTACCGAAGGGCTTGAGCAGTACACGTGCGATGGTAGCGTCCAGACCATACTTTGTAGCAGCAATGGCCAGGATGAAGCCACCGATGAAGAGCATGATGATGGGGTCGGCAAAGCAGTGCAGAATGTCCTCGTACTTGAGGATTACGCCCAGCTGCTCGGCATCATAGCCATCAACAAAGGGCTTCAGCGCGCTGGTGGAAACCATGAACAGAAGCATAACCACGGCAATAAGCGAGGTGGTCCATGCAGGGATGGCCTCCATAATCCACATCAAGGTGGCAAACACGAATACACCGATGATACGCTGCTCTACAACGGTGAGATTGGCAATGCCGAAGGAATCGGCAGGCAGCAGCCAGATGGTGAGAGTGGCGGCAATGGCCAGCAGGAGCTTGAAGAACTTGCTGTTCAGTCGCTTGGCAGCTCTCTCCAGATTGCTTTTGTGGAGTTCCTCAACGAGATGGAATCCATGGAAATTGTTAAACATACGTTATTATATTATTTAGGGTTTATGTATATCCCAAAAGGAAGGCGAGTGCTCCGTCTGTCGGGCACTCGCCTGATAGTCTTCTTTTACATCTTGTCCATTGCCTGCTGGAGGTCGGCGATGATATCGTCCACGTTCTCAATGCCAACGGAGAGACGGACGAGGTCGGGAGAGATTCCTGCCTCGCGCAGTTGTTCTTCTGTAAGCTGGCGATGAGTGTGGCTGGCGGGATGGAGCACGCAGGTGCGGGCATCAGCCACGTGGGTAACGATGGAAATGAAGTCCAGATTGTCCATGAAGCGGATGGCCTCTTCCCGACTGCCCTTCAGACCGAAGGCAATGACGCCACAGGTGCCAGTGGGCAGATACTTCTGTGCCAGGGCATAGTCCTGGTTGCTGGGCAGGCTGGCATAGCTTACCCAACCCACCTTCTCGTTCTTCTCCAACCACTCTGCCACCTTCAGTGCATTGGCACAGTGCTGGCGCATGCGCAGTGCCAGAGTCTCCAGACCGATGTTCAGCAGGAAGGAGTTCTGGGGAGCAGGGATGCTGCCCAGGTCGCGCATGAGCTGTACCACCATCTTTGTGATGTATGCCATGTTGCCGAAGGAGGTGGTGTAGGTAAGTCCGTGATAACTCTCGTCGGGTTCGGTCAGGCATGTAAACTTGTCGTGCTGGGCCTCCCAGTCGAAGTTGCCGCTATCCACAACGCAACCGCCCACCTGGCTGGCATGTCCGTCCATATACTTTGTAGTAGAGTGTGTAACGATGTCGGCACCCCACTCGAAGGGACGGCAGTTGATGGGAGTGGCAAAGGTGTTGTCCACGATGAGGGGCACACCATGCTTGTGTGCTATGCGTGCAAAGCGCTCTATGTCAAAGATGCGGCAACCGGGGTTGCTGATGGTCTCGCCGAAGAAACACTTTGTGTTGGGACGGAACTCGGCCTCGATGCGCTCGTCGTCCCAGTCCTGGTCGACGAATGTGCATTCAATGCCCAGTTTCTTCAGCGTTACGCCGAAGAGGTTGAACGTGCCTCCATAGATGTTGTTGGAGGTGATGAAGTGGTCGCCAGCCTGGCAGATATTGAAGATGGCGTAGAAGTTGGCAGCCTGACCGGATGAGGTGAGCACTGCGCCCACACCGCCTTCCAGAGCGGCAATCTTCTTTGCCACGGCATCGTTGGTGGGGTTTGCCAGTCGTGTATAGAAATAGCCAGTGTCCTCCAGGTCGAAGAGCTTGGCCATCTGGTCGCTGGTCTCATAACGGAAGGTTGTGCTCTGGTATATGGGCAACTGCTGAGGTTCGCCCTTGCTGGCTTTCCAACCGCCATGGATGCAGATAGTTTCGAGGTTCTTTTTCATTGCTTTGCTTGATGTTTTAGGTTTTATGTTTTCCTATGATAGCCTAAGGGGGCCTGAGGCTTCATGGTTATTTTTCTCTTCCAAAGAGTTTAGAGAACTCCATTTCGAAGTTGGGGGTCAGTATGCCCTGGCCAATGGCGTCTTGAATCTCCTGCAACGACCAGAAGCGCCCGCCGTCGGTCTCCTCGCTGGGAGTTATGTCCTTGTCGTAGACAATCTTGTAGGCATAGATGAGTTCGTGCTCGCGGTCGGAGTGGAACTCATACATCTGCATCAGTTCGCAACCCTCGGCATTGATGCCCAGTTCTTCGCGAGTCTCGCGCAGAAGGGCGGTGGGGATTTCCTCGCCGAAGTCCACATGGCCGCCCACGGCTGTGTCCCACTTGCCGGGTTGTATGTCCTTCCACATGGGGCGCTTCTGCAGGTAGAGTTCGCCCTTGCTGTTGAACACATGCAGGTGCACTACGGGATGCAGGAGCATGGAACCATTGTGGCACTCGGTGCGTGTGGCCTTGCCGATGACATTGCCGGCAGGGTCAACGAGGGGGAGGATAGTTTCACCTTCAGCGGACCCACCCCCAACCCCTCCACAAGGGAGGGGAGTGGAATGTTCTGTATGGTGTGTATTATTTTGTTCGTTTGCCATTTATTTTAGTCTTTAGTAACTACTCCCCTCCATTCAGGGAGGGGATGGGGGTGGGTCCAGTCAACAAACTGCTATCTCCATAGGAGAGGAAACGGAAGTCGTTCTCCAGGGCGTAGTCGTAGATGCTTCGCCAGTTGCCGTTTACGAAGGCGCTGACGAGGAGCAGGAGCGTGCTTTGGGGCTGGTGGAAGTTGGTTACCATCATCTTGACGATGTGGAACTTGTAACCCGGCGCTATGATTATCTGTGTGGAGGAGTGCAGGATATCCAGCGCTCTCTCGTCCATGTATTTCAGCAGGGCTTGCAGAGCCTGGCTGGTGTCGGGCAGAGTCTCGGTGTGCTCGGCGTATGGCATCCATTGCTCCACATGGAGGTCTTCCTTGCCCTGCATGGCCAAAAGTCCCATGTAGTAGAGGCTCTCCAGGGTGCGCACGCTGGTGGTGCCAACGGCAATGGCAGAGCCTTCGTGTGCTATGAGCCTTTCTATGGTTGTGCGGTTCACGGCAATGTGCTCGGTGTGCATGTCGTGGTCGCCGATCTCTTCGCTCTTCACAGGTTTGAAGGTGCCGGCACCAACATGCAGGGTAACCTCCTCGCGCTCAATTCCATGGCTGTCCAGTTCTGCCAGCACCTCGGGGGTGAAGTGCAGACCTGCCGTGGGGGCAGCCACACTGCCCTTTACCTTGGAGTAGACGGTCTGGTAGGTGGTGAGGTCGCTCTGCTCCGTCTTTCTGTTCAGGTAGGGAGGAATGGGCAGTTCGCCTGTTGCCTCGAGGATTTCTGCCCAAGTATGGTCAGTGTCCCAGGTGAAGTCTATCTGATGACTGGTGCCGTGTGTCTCGCCACGTGTGGCAGAGAGGGTAACGGTTTCCTCGCCAATCTGTATCTGCTGGTGCAGGGAACCGGTCTTCCACTTCTTCAGGTTGCCCACCAGACAGTACCATGAGCATCTGCCTCTGCTGAGGAAGTTTTCCTGATACTCGGCAGGCAGGGCAGGCTCCAGAATGAATATCTCTATGAGTGCACCCAAGGACTTGCCGGAAGTGTCTCCCGAGGCGATGGCCATCGCATCGTGTTGCGATGGCTCTCGCGTCCCGATGCGTTGCCCCTCGGAACACGGAGCGGTGGACTTCCTGAAATGAAGCCTTGCCCTCACCACACGGGTGTTGTTGAAAATCATCAGCGCCCCCTTGGGCAGATACTCGGGCAGATGGCAGAAAGTATCCTGGCTGATGTCTCCGTGACGGTACACAAGCAACTTGCTCTTGTCGCGCTGGGCAAGGGGGAATTTCGCTATACGCTCCTCCGGCAGAGGGTAATTATAGTCCTTGATTTGTATGTGCTTAGGCTCCATCATACTGAATTTGCGTGCAAAGGTACGCTTTTTTGACGACTAATCTGCCTAAGGCAAGGAAAAATACAACAATTTATACATATTGTATATATAAGGAAGTTAAAGTTTGTTTTTTGCTTTTGTAGTTACTATAAAATACATACATTTGCATAGCGTAACTGCGTATATCAAGTAAGAAACACTAATCAAATCTAATCTAAAAACCTAAATTATGAGGAAATTTACACTATGTATGTTGGCCTGCTGCTCGGTGGCGGCAAGCCTGTATGCACAGGACGTTCCTGTTAATCGCGAGAAGTATCCCGATTACGTCGATCCACAGAAGGCATATCCTGCCGAACCTCGCCTGATGAAATTCGTTCCAGTAGAGGGCGAATCGCAGAGCAGAAAGGCAGCACTGGCAAAGGCTGCCAGCGAGTTGCCCGAGTATTGGAACAATGCCGACACCAAGTACTTCCCCCCTGTGTTCAACCAGGATGGCGGTTCCTGTGGTAGTGCAAGCCGTATCGGTTACATGTTTACCCACGAGATCAATGCCTTGCGCGACCGCGATGCCAGTTTGCCCGAGAACCAGTATCCCTCGCACTTCGTATGGCTGCTTACCAACGGTAACTCTGGCAAGGATGCTTTCGTGGAATACGTAGGTGTGCCTAATGTTGCAGTATATGGCGGCCGCACATACAGTTCTCTCTTTGGTTATCAGGAGGAGACATATAACAACTTCGGTTGGATGACCGGTTACGACAAGTGGATGAATGCCATAGGCAACCGTATGCTTCGCCCCACATCCAACCCATTGACTGTAGACACCGAGGAAGGTCGTCTGGCAGCCAAGGCATGGCTCTACAACCATGCCGGCGACACCGACTTCAAGGCCGGTGGCCTTATCGGTCTTGGTGTGGCTTCTGGTGGTCAGTGGCACAACATACCTTCAACCCCTGCCAACGATGCAGCTGGTGTTACCGGCAAGTATTTCGTCCATCGTTGGGGTACTCAGGTGGACCATGCCGTAACTATGGTTGGTTGGGACGACCGTATCGAGTTCGACCTGGACGGCAATGGCATTGCCGGTGAGGTGGACAAGGATGAGAAGGGCGCCTGGATTATAGTAAACAGTTGGGGATATTGGTGCAACCAAGGTTTCATCTACTGCCCCTACAAGTATGCTGGTCCTGTGAGCGACCCTGAAACCGGTGCAATGAGGAGTGGCTATTGGAGCGGTGAGCTCTATCATGCCCGCAAGAACTTCCGTCCCACTCGCGTTATAAAGTTGAAGATGGATTATACCCATCGTAGCGAACTTCTCCTGCAGGTGGGCATCAGTTCTGATGTCAATGCTACAGAACCCGAGGCTGTAATGGACATGCACCACTTCCGCTACGCCGGTGATGGTGCCAATGGTGATGCCAACCCTGTACCTGCAACTCCCATGCTTGGTAACTGGAATGGCAAGATGAACCATGCTCCCATGGAGTTCTGTTACGACCTGACTGATTTAAGCGCAAACTTTGATACCAATAAGCCCTTGAAGTACTTCTTCATCATCAACAGAAAGAAGGACACCAGCAATGGTAGCGGTAACATCTACGAGGCAAGCATCATGGACATGGAGTATGACCAGGAAGGTATTGAGTCTCCATTCGATCTGGGTGGCGAGAAGTTCCAGATTACCACCAAGGGTAAGAAGACCATGATAACCTCCGTTGTATATGGCATGGGTTACCAGCCCGTCACCAACCTTGTCCTCAGCGATGGCACCCTTTCATGGAATGCTCCTGTAGCAAGCAGCTTCAAGGTGAATTCATATAATGTATATAAAGATGGTGTACTGTTGGGCAAAACCACCGACAGAAGCATGACCGTGACCGAAGGCAAGGAGTATTCTGTTAGCGTTGTTTACGAGGGTGGTATAGAAAGTGCCAAGGTAACATGCAAGACAGCTATAGAACAGAACGGCAAGGTGCTCAACTTTGACCGTGCTGGCTTTACCATCCCCAATGTCTTCGCCAATCATTACAACGAGTGCACAATCGAGTTCTTTATCAAACCCACTGTTTTCCAGAATTGGAACTGTGCAGCAGGTCCTGGTTGGGGCACATACATGCACCACTTGGATGCAAGTGGCTATTTTACATGCGGTTGGAATACCAATGCCCGTATGACCACAAATGCAACCCTTTCAAAGTCGGTAAGAAATCACATTGCCATCGTGGTTAAGGGCAACAGGATGTCTGTCTACAAGGATGGTACTGCCGTAGGTTCCTTCACAAGCACCTCGTACAGTGGTCTTGGTGGTTTCGGTGATCTGGTATTCCGTTCCGATAATGGCAACAATTCATGGCAGCAGGCCCAGTACGATGAGATTCGTATATGGAACTATGCACGTTCTGCCGAAGAGATAAAGGGTGGCTCATCGGCCAAGAAGGTAGAGTTCTTTGGTGAAGTTATGCCCAAGGGCCTGCTCGTCTACTACAAGGGTGATACCTTTATGGGTGCAGATGGCAAGTACTACATGCGTGATTGCGTAGGCAACAACCATGCCACCGTACAGGCTTCTGGCGACCCCAGCCAGGAGACAGGTCAGAAATCAAGCACTACTGGTTTGACTCCCACCTTGACACTTGACACTCCTCAGAACGTGTACGTTGGTGTGCCTGTTTCTCTTGAAGCAAATTACAACGACGCTATCAACAAGCTCACCTGGTCAGTGCCCTCTTGCAATATATCAGAGATGAACATCAAGTCTCCCACCGTTGTCTTCAGTCAGGCTGGCGAGCACAAGGTAACTGTAAAGGGTACTGCTTATGACGGCACCGAGCTTTTGGCAGAAATTACCATAGACGTGAAGGCTGCTCCCGAGTTGGATGCCTCATTCTCTATGAATACCGAGAGATTACCCATGGGCGAGCACTTGAGCGTATGGGCAAACACATATGTGGACGGATGCAGCTATGAGTGGCTTATGCCAGGAGCCGAAACAGAGAAGGCATACGGCGTCAAGGCCGGAGCTACCTATCAGGAAGGCGGCAAACACTATATTACGCTGAAGGTTACATCGGCAGACGGACGTAGCGTAGAGACAACTCAGGAGATAATTGTTACATCAATACCTCCTGTAGCCGACTTCCGCGTTTCCAACGCATTTGTACTTAAGGAGACTCCCATCACCCTGGAAAGCACCTCCAAGTATTCTCCCACTTCCTATGAATGGACAATTGCAGGTCAGGCTCGTAAGACAACCATCACCAATGCAGCTCCTCAGCAGACCTGGACACCAATGTATCCAGGCAAGTACAACATCACATTGAAGGCAGCCAACCATATGGGTTCTCACTCTGTTACCAAGGAGAAGGCTCTGGTTGTACTGAACGATGATTCCAAGAATGGATTGTCTTTCTCACAGAGTTCTGCCAAGGTGTCTGTGCCCAATTCTTCTACCTTGCTTGCCTTCACTATAGAGTTCTGGGCAAATCCCTCAAGCCTGTCAGACTTCTGCTGGGGTATGGGAGACAAGGCAGAGAATCTGTTGCTGAAGGTAAATGCATCCGGCGCTTTAGTTACTACTATCAAGGGTAAGGTCTTTACCTCCAACGATGGTTTCTTCAAGGCTGGCGAATGGAATCACTATGCTATACGCAGAACCCTGACAGGTCAGATATTCCTGTACAGGAACGGTGTGGAATTCCAGAACAGAAAGGCTAACGTAGATAAGACAGCCATAACAGATTTGACAACATTCACTTTGGGTGTAGATGGCATGCCCATGAATGGTTCTATAGACGAATTCCGTATCTGGGGTTCCAATTATACAGGCATAGCCAAGACCTGTAACCAGCATCTGGAGAATCCCGAGTCATATGTTGGAACTAACAATTTGCTTGTCTACTACGATTTCAACCAGAGTGGTGGTGATGTCATTGACCGTTCTGGAAATGGCAAGGATGGTGTCCGCTCGGGCTTTGGTCCTGATGGCGACGCATGGGGCTTGTCAACAGGTGTCTTCTCGCTATATTTAGGCGATGTGCTTCCCGATGAAACCATTACTGCAATAGACGAGGTATGGCAGGACGAAAGTGTTACAGCCGGCAGAGCAGGCGTCTACACTCTGTCAGGTCAGTACGTAGGAAAGACTATTGAAGGTCTGCCCGCAGGTATATACATTGTAGATGGCAAGAAAGTGGTTGTGAAGTAATCATAGTTCATTAGACATAAGAAAAACAGCCTCTGTCCCCAACCGCCGGACAGAGGCTGTTTTTTGTATTGTTTTGTGTCTTCTTTGATTACTTCAGCACCAGTCCCACGGGGCAATGGTCGCTGCCGAAGATGTCGGTGTGTATGCTTGCCTCTTCTATTCTTTCTTGCAGGCGGTTGGACGTGATGAAGTAGTCGATACGCCAGCCCGTGTTCTTTTCCCTTGCCTTGAAGCGGTAACTCCACCATGAGTAGATATCCTTTTCGTCGGGATGCAGGAAACGGAAGGTGTCGGTAAAGCCAGTGTCAAGCAGTGTGGTCATCTTCTCGCGCTCCTCGTCGGTAAAGCCCGGGTTCATGCGGTTCGTCTTCGGGTTCTTCAGGTCTATCTCCTGGTGTGCCACGTTCAGGTCACCACAATATACGACGGGTTTCTTGGCGTCCAGCTGCATGAGGTAGGCACGAAGGTCCACTTCCCACTGCATACGGTAGTCCAGGCGCTTCAGTCCGTCCTGGGAGTTTGGCGTATAGCAGCATACAAGGTAGAAATCCTCCATCTCCAAGGTGATAAGCCTGCCCTCGTGGTCGTGCTCCTCTATGCCCATGCCATATGATACGGACAGGGGGGTATGCCGTGTGAAGATAGCAGTTCCGCTGTACCCTTTCTTTTCGGCATAGTTCCAATAGGATTGATAACCGGGTATATCCAAGTCTATCTGCCCCTCCTGAAGTTTTGTTTCCTGAAGGCAGAAGAAGTCGGCATTCAGGGCATTGAAAGCCTCCAGGAAGTTCTTGCCGACAACGGCGCGCAGGCCGTTAACGTTCCAACTTATGAATTTCATGTCTTTTATATCTATTCTTTAAATGTTGCTATGGATAGGACGTAGCCCTTGTCGGCATGCTCCTCGGTGTGGAAGGCAATGTCTGCCGTGTTCTGTGGCAGAAGCAGGTCGTGCAGGTTGTCCTGAAGTCCCGTGCCACGTAGTTTTACCAATGCCTCCTTTTGTGTCCAGAAACGGAAGAAACGTATGGGGTCGCCTGCTATTTCCTCCTGTTCCTGGGGGCTCATTGTGTGCCTGATCAGGGCATCGCTGATTTTGCGTTCAGTACTCTCCGCATCAATGCCTATGGGCTTGTCTCCCACGGCACAGGCAATGGCGTTTGCGCAATGGCTTAGATTGAAGTGGATGCTGGGGTATTCCTGCAACGAGGGCTTACCGTGCTCGCCTATAAGGAAGGTTGGATTGTCCGCTATGCCAAATTCGTCTTCTAATGCCTGGCAAAGAAGCAGGTACGAGAGCGTGCAGTCCCTTTGTCCTTGGAAATGCCTGTATTTCAAGGCCTGCTCTCTCCTCCAGGAGGGGAGCTGGGATATGTCCCGTTCTAAATCCTCCGGCAAGTATCCGTCAAGATTGTCCTTTACAATCAGTTTCATGCTTTTTGAACCTCCTTGGCACGTATATGCCTTACCTGCCACCAAAGCATGGTCAAGGTAAAGATGCAACTCATGGTGTCGGCAAAAGGCAGGCTGTACCACACACCGTCCAAACCGAGGAAGTTGGGCAGGATGAGCATGCCTGGTATCAGGAAAATCAATTGTCGTGACAGGCTCAGGAAGATGCTCTTTCCAGCATGTCCTATGCTTTGGAAGAAGTGGCTCACCACTATCTGTCCGCCCACCAGCGGGAATATCATCACACAGATGCGGAACCCTCGTGCCGCCATGGATATGATATGTTCGTCCTTGGTGAACACCATAGCTGGTATTTCCGGTATGAACATGCCTATGAGGAAACCCAGCGTAGTTACCACCGTGCCTGCCGCCATGGTGTAGCGTAGTGCTAGCCAGACGCGGTCGTTGCGATGTGCTCCCCAGTTGTAGCCGACTATAGGTTGCATGCCCTGGTTCAGGCCCATTACGACCATGAAGAACACGAATGCCACGCTGTTCACAATGCCATAAGCCGCCAGAGCGTCATCACCCCCATACTCCTGCATGCTGCGGTTCAGTAGCAGTACCACCAGACACGAACAGGCATTCATCAGGAAGGGCGACATGCCTATGGCCAGCGTCTGCCTCACGATGTTTGCCTTCAGTTTGTATATGCCGCGCCTCAGATGGAGCAGTTCGCTCTTGCGGCAGAATAGCAGAAGCACTGCCGCAAGACCCAGACTTTGGGAAATCACCGTGGCAATGGCAGCTCCCCGTATGCCCATGTCAAGGACAATGATAAACAATGGGTCCAAAGCAGCATTCACCAGCACACCGCACAGGGTCAGTATCATGGCGGTAATGGGATGACCCGCCGCACGCATTATGGCGTTGAGCCCGAGATAACTGTGCGAGATAACGTTGAACAGCAGTATTATCTGCATATATTCCCTCGCATATGGCAGAGTAATGTCCGATGCGCCGAAGAGTAGCAGTATGGGGTCCAGGAACATCATGCACACGATGGTGAACAAGGTGCCAAGGATGATGTTCAGCGTGATAGTGTTGCCCAGTACGTTCTGTGCCGTGGCATAGTCCTTCTGCCCTAGTCGGACGCTGATAACAGTACATGCACCCACTCCCACCATGGCGCCGAAAGCGGCTCCAAGGTTCATGAAAGGGAATGTGGCGGTGAGTCCGCCCAATGCCAACTTGCCGACAAAGTGTCCGATAAACGCTCTGTCCACCATATTATACAATGAACTTGCTATCATAGCCATGATGGCTGGCAAAGCATAGTTCAGCAATAGTCTTCCAACGGGCTTCTCGCCCAATTCTGTAGGTACTCTCTGTGCCATATCAAGGTCCTGCTTACGGTTAAGTGAATGAAAAAGCAAATCGATTTGATTTTTCCGAGCGTAAGACTAAGACTGGAAGTCAAAGTTATAAAAAAAAGAGCAAACTTGCATGCACCGATGCGAATATTTGGGAAAAACATGCCTGGCAGAGTAATTTAGCGTCACTATGTCGGCAGACATTCGTTATTTATTGTTAACTTTGCAAACGATTGTGCGTATTTAATAAATAAGTACGCGCGATTGTTGTTATTAGACAGGAAAGAAGTAATAACATATATCATTAAAACTCAAAATGAGCAATCAAACAGAAAAGATCAAGGAGTTGATGGAACTCCGCGAGAAGGCTCGCATCGGTGGTGGCGAGAAAGCCATTGCCAAGCAGCATGAGAAGGGCAAGTTGACAGCACGTGAGCGTATTGCCATGCTGCTGGATGAAGGCAGCTTCGAGGAAATGGACATGTTCGTCGAGCACCGTTGCTACAACTTCGGCATGGAGAAGAAGCACTATCTGGGCGATGGTGTGGTAACCGGTAGCGGTACCATAGACGGCCGTCTGGTTTATGTCTTCGCACAGGACTTTACCGTTAGCGCCGGTTCTCTGTCAGAGATGCTGGCCAGCAAGATTTGCAAGGTTATGGACATGGCCATGAAGGTAGGTGCTCCAGTTATTGGTCTGAACGACTCTGGCGGTGCCCGTCTGCAGGAGGGTATCAACTCTCTGGCAGGTTATGCCGAGATTTTCCAGCGCAACATCATGGCTTCCGGTGTGGTTCCCCAGATTAGCGCCATCATGGGCCCCTGCGCAGGTGGTGCCGTATACAGCCCTGCACTGACCGACTTCACCCTGATGGTGGAGAACACCTCTTATATGTTCCTCACAGGGCCCGGTCCCGTTAAGGCTGTTCTTGGCGAGGTTGTTACTCAGGAACAACTGGGTGGCGCCAGCGTTCATGCCACAAAGAGCGGTGTAACCCACTTTACCGCCAGCAACGAGGAAGAGGCAATCGCTATGCTCAAGAAGCTGATGAGCTACATTCCCCAGAACAACATGGAGAAGACTCCTCGCAAGGCTTGCACCGACCCCATTGGCCGTATGGAGGACTACCTGAACGACATCATCCCCGACAATCCCAACATGCCCTACGACATGTATCAGGTTATTGCCGGTATCGTGGACGATGGAGAGTTCTTTGAGGTTCAGCCCAACTATGCAAAGAATCTGATTATCGGTTTCGCACGCTTCAACGGTCAGTCTGTAGGTATCGTTGCCAACCAGCCCAAGCAGTTGGCAGGTGTACTGGACTGCAACAGCAGCCGCAAGGGTGCACGCTTCGTTCGTTTCTGCGATGCCTTCAATATTCCCATCGTTACCCTCGTGGACGTTCCCGGCTTCCTGCCCGGTACTGCACAGGAGTACAATGCCGTTATCCTGCATGGTGCCAAGTTGCTCTACGCTTACGGCGAGGCTACTGTGCCCAAGGTTACCGTTACCCTGCGCAAGAGCTATGGCGGCAGCCACATCGTGATGAGCTGTAAGCAGTTGCGTGGCGACATTAACTACGCATGGCCCTCTTCCGAGATTGCCGTTATGGGTGCCAGCGGTGCTGCCAGCGTGCTCTACGCCAAGGATGCCAAGGCCCTGAAGGACGAAGGCAAGGTGGAGGAAGCAAAGGCTTACATCAAGGAGAAGGAAGACGAGTACACCAAGCTCTTTGCCAACCCCTATCAGGCTGCCAAGTTCGGTTATATCGACGATGTTATCGAACCTCGCAACACTCGCTTCCGCGTGATTCGCGCTCTGGCTCAACTGGAGAACAAGAAACTTACCAACCCTGCCAAGAAGCATGGCAACATACCCCTGTAACCTATGAATATTCTTGCAGTAACACCTGAAACATGGGGATTGGCACTGGTCAGCATTGCCGTAGTCTTCGTCATTCTTTTGGTTCTGGTATGGATATTGGGCATCTTCAGTTTTGTGGCTCGTAAGACAGCCAACAAGGCCAGCAATGTGAAGGTGGCATACAACCAGCAGAAGCAGGCCAAGACCTTTGCCAATGCCAGCGATGAGGACAAGGCAGCAGTTGCTGTGGCTCTCTATCTGTACGAACAGGAGGAGAAGAGACAGGAAAGCCGTGTGCTCACCATCACCCATAACAACCAGAACTGGACTTCCCAGTTGAACCCCAGGCTCTAAGTCGTGTAACACATTAAATAACGTACAAATGAAAGAATTCAAATTCAAGATAGGTGGCACCGACTATCTGGCCACCGTGGAAGACCTCAAAGGCGGCAACATGCAGGTAACTGTGAATGGCCAGACCTATCAGGTGGAGATTCCCCAAAACAAGGCTCAGGGTCCCCGTCCTGCAGCTTCTGCCCCAGTGGCAAGCCAGGCTGGCGGTCCCAAGAACGTGGTAAGCGAACTGCCCGGCACCGTTACCGAGGTGAAGGTGGCTGCCGGCCAGCACGTGAAGCGTGGCGAAGTGCTGCTCGTTATTGAAGCCATGAAGATGGCCAACGATATCGTATCCGAGGTGGATGGCACCGTACAGCGCGTAGCCGTGAGCAACGGTCAGAGCGTCAACCAGGGCGACCTGCTCGTGGAAATGGTGGCTGACTTCGTTGCTGCCAAGGCTCCTGCCCTGGAGCCCAAGCCTGCTCCTGCAACACCCGCCGGAGTGAGCGCTGCACCTGCCATGTCTGCACCTGCTGCAGGCAGCAAGACCGTTACCGCACCCCTGCCTGGTGCTATCACCAAGATCAGCGTCAAGGTGGGCGACCGCGTTTCCACCGGCGACACTGTTCTGATGATGGAAGCCATGAAGATGGAGAACAGTATTACCAGCGAGGCCAGCGGTATCGTGAAGGCTATCCTCTGCAAGGAGGGCGACCAGGTACAGAGCGGTCAGGCACTTGTTGAACTGGATTAACAAGGGAACCATTCTATTATGAAGAAATTTATCAAGTATCTCTCCCTGTTGGCCGTCATGTTGCTTGCGGCAACACCTGCCATGGCATTCAGTCTGGAGGAAGGAATGGTCGATTTTGTAAAGGAGATGGGGTTCGTGAGTTTTGCATCACTTGATGGCTTGAAGAACCTTCTCATGATTGCCGTAGCCTGCTATCTCCTTTATAGGGCTATAGTCAAGAACAACGAACCCTTGTTGCTCCTTCCCATTGCCTTTGGTATGATTCTGTCCAACTTGCCGGGTGCCGGCATGTACAGTAGCGAATTGTGGGCCGAGTTCATCAATCCTGCAAGTCCCCACTACCACAGCTATGGCCATATCCTGGCACATGGCGGTCTGCTGGACATCCTCTACATTGGCGTCAAGGCTGGTATCTATCCCTGTCTGATATTCTTGGGTGTGGGTGCAATGACCGACTTTGGTCCGCTGATTGCCAACCCCAAGAGCCTGCTCCTCGGTGCAGCCGCTCAGATCGGTATCTTCGCAACTTTCATCGTTACCCAGATAGACATCCCTGGACTGGGCTTTACCCCCGAGCAGGCTGCATCTATCGGTATCATTGGTGGTGCTGATGGTCCCACGGCCATTTTCCTGACCTCTAAGCTGGCACCCGAACTGCTTGGTCCCATTGCCGTAGCCGCATACAGTTACATGGCACTGGTACCCGTTATCCAGCCTCCCATCATGAAGGCCCTCACTACCAAGAAGGAGCGTCTCATCCGCATGTCTCAGTTGCGCACCGTCAGCAAGAAGGAGAAGATTATCTTCCCCATCGTCGTTGCCATCATCGTAACTTTGATTGTCCCCAGCTCAGGCACCCTTATCGGCAGCCTTATGCTTGGCAACCTGATGAAGGAGTGTGGCGTTGTTGACCGTCTGAGCAAGACCGCCCAGAACGAGTTGAACAACATTGTGGTCATCTTCCTTGGTATCACCGTGGGTGCCACAGCCACAGCCCAGTCGTTCCTCAACCTGCAGACCATCGGTATCCTTGCCGTAGGTATCGTTGCCTTCGGTGTAGGTTCTGCCTCTGGTGTGCTTATGGCCAAGTTCATGAACCTCTTCCTGAAGGAGAAGATCAACCCCCTCATCGGTTCTGCCGGTGTTAGCGCCGTACCTATGGCAGCTCGCGTTTCCCAGCAGGAAGGCCAGAAGGAGGACCGCCGCAACTTCCTCCTGATGCACGCCATGGGTCCCAACGTGGCCGGTGTCATCGGTTCTGCCGTAGCAGCAGGTATCCTGCTCAGCTTCCTGGGATAATCCTATGTTCAAATAGATTATACCTTATATATAATATAATACAGGCTCGGTCTCATCACGACCGAGCCTGTATTTCTTTTTGGGATGAGGGGAGGCGGATTAGCGGTGAGGTTTTTCGTTTTGTTTTATTCATCCCCTCCGCTTCGCTTGTCCCGCCTATCTTAGAGGGACAAAGGGAGCGGAACACTGAAATTTGAAAATGGAAAAATGAAACCGCTCATCCGCTCCATGCTCACCGTTCTAAAATCTCCGCTCATCTCGTCTTTCTCAGGTAGTCGGCACGTTTGACCATGTATGTGGCTTGTGCCTGTGCCAGGCGGTTTAGACTTTCTCTAAGGAGGGTCTCGCTTTCCAACAGGTCGGAAAGGATTTCAGTACCGGAGCGGTATTTGTCCATGGACATGCGCATGTTTTCGGTGGCTTCTGCCACACTGGTGCGGGCGATGTCTATCTGCTTGTAGGCCTCCACGAGCGAGGACCAGGAGGACTCTATGTCGATGATGAGCTGCTCGCGGGCATCCTGCAACTGGTTCTGCGACTGCTGGAGGGCAAGTTTCTCGCGACGTATGGCATGCGAGCCTCCCCACCACGAGGTGATGGGCACGCTGACGGTGCCGAAGACCATGCCGTTGGTGGTGTTGGTCTCCATCATGGACTTTGCCCCTTCGGAGAGTCCGCCAAGGCCCACGTTGCTGATGGTAAGCCCCACAGCCACGGTGGGCAGATGCTTGCCACTCTCCATGCGCACCTTCAGCTTGCCTGCTTCCACGCCCTTCTGTGCCAAGGCAAGTTCCTGGCGGGCGGCCACGGCCTCGTCGGGTGCGATGTAGTAGTTCAAGGGACTTTCTATGTCGGCGAGCGCCATGTCCTGCACATCTATCTTCTCGCCAGCCATGCCCGTCTGCTGTGCCAGGAGCAGGCACATGACGTGGTGCGCATTGCTGACGGTGAGGCTGTCGGAGGAGAGGCGCTGGAGTTCCAGGCGCACACGAAGCAGGTCGTTGCGAGTCGTCACCCCTGCATCCACATAGGACTGCACCTCGCGATAGATGGCATGCAGCTGTTCCTGAGCCGAGTGTATGGTGGCAAGGTTGAGTTTCAGTTTCACTATCTGGTAGTAGTTCTCGGTCACCTTCTGCAGGAGGTCCTTTGTCTGTAGCTCTGCCTGTAGTTCCGCCACCTGCTTGCCAATGTCGGCCAGTCGGTTGCCGTTCACTATCTGCCCGCCGGCAAATAGCGGTTGCGTGAGTGTACCCATCACGGCATAGGCCTCATCCAACTCGCGCACGGAGAAGGGCTGTCCTGCCAATGCAGCCAGTTGTGGGTTAATCTGCCCTAATGCCATCAGTTCCTGAGGATAGTATCCGTCAGCCTTTAGCATCTTGTCGAAGGCATGGAAAGCCAGCAGGTTGGCAGAGATTTCGGGGAAGTACTTGGTGAAGGCCTCCCTTTTCTGCTCGCCAGCCATCTGTATCTGCAGGGTGGCATTCAGCAGGGTGCGGTTCTGTGTGGCAGCACTTTGCAGGCACTCCTG
Organism: Bacteroidaceae bacterium; assembly: GCA_045659645.1. GTDB lineage: Bacteria > Bacteroidota > Bacteroidia > Bacteroidales > Bacteroidaceae > Physcousia. The sequence continues at coordinate 74,591 of JAZRCG010000010.1, forward strand.
AAGGGAAACGGTGCGAGGCTGAGCCTGCATGGCCATGCAGCAGAAGAAAAGACCCACCCCCAAACCCCTCCCTCTATGGAGGGGAGTAGAATGTACTGCTGATGGGGCTCCGAGTCGGTTGTTACCACTCCCCTCCCTTGTGGAGGGGCTGGGGGAGGGTCCGCTGGATCCTTTCTCGTACAGCTTCCAGTACACCACTGGCAGTACCGTGGTGACGAGCAGGAGCATGCCTATGCCGCCGGCAAAGATGGTTATGCCCACTGGCATCCAGAAACTGCTGCCAGCCAGTATCATGGGCACTACGCCCACGGCCGTGGTGGCGGTGGTGAGGAAGATGGGCACCATGCGGCGCTTGCCGGCATCCAGGGCAGCCTCCCTGGCCGACATGCCCTCGGACATCTTCTCGTTGGCATGCTCGAAGATGAGTATCTCGTTGCGCATAATCATGCCCATGAGGGTGATGAAGCCGAACATGCCCGTGAGGCCCAGCACCTTGTTGGCAATGAGCAGGCCTATGATGGCACCCGGCATGCCCAGGCTGATGGCCACGATGCACACGATGGCTATGGAGAACTTGCGGAAGTTGAACAGCAGGAAGAAGAATATAACCACCACAGACATGCCTATGCCGGCCATGATGTCGGGGGTGATGTCGTTGTTATGCTCCGTCTCGCCTCCCACCTCGGCACGCACTCCCTGAGGCAGGTTCATGTGGCTGATGTGGTCGATAATGCGGTTCTGTATGTCCAGGGCGAAGGTGCCACGCTTGCCCTCGGCGGTGACCGAGATGCAGCGCTCGCCATTGCGGTGCACTATCTTGGTGTGCCCCCATCGGGGATAAACGTCTGCCACCTGGCGCAAGGGCACGGAAGCCCCCATGGGAGTACTCAGGTAGGTGTCCCCCACGTCGCCGACCGTAAGAGATTCGGTGGCACGGTCCTTAAGCACCAGAGGCACTTCGTAGGTACGGCTCTTGCCGTCCACGCTGCCCGATTCCCATATGGACCCTATCTGTGTCTTGCCCGTCTGGAGCATGAGCTGCAGTTCTGCCGAGGTGCGGCTTATGCCCAGTTGGCTAGATGCCACGGGATCCAGGCATACCTCCACTAAGGGCGACGGGCGGTCGTAGTCGGTATGCACCCACTCCAGTTCCGGGAAGGTGCGCATTTCCTGTATGAGCATGTCGGCGGTCCTTTGTATGGAATCTATGTTGTTGCCATAGAAACGGTATTCATAGGTGGGCACGGGCAGGTAGTCCATCTGTTTCCAGCGCACGTAGGCATTGGGCCAGTGGTTGGAGTATTTCGGTGCCAGCTGGTCGAGAAGTTCCAGCGAAGCCTCGTTGCTCTCGGTGTTCACTATGAGCTGGGCAAAGTTCTTGCCGGCAATCACAGGAGCATAGGTGGTATGGAAGCGAGGCGAAGAACATCCCACGAAACTCGTCACACCGGTCACCTTCTCGTTGGCATTCAGTATTGCGTTCAATTCGTCAGCTATCTTCTTGGTCTCCTCCAGGCCACTGCCCTCGGGCAGGTATATCTCCACGGCAAACTGGTTGCGGTCGGCAAAGGGGAACTGGCGCATCTTGAGCAAGGGGAACAAGGCACCTGTGGCAACGACCAGCACTATGCTGCCCACGATGGTGAGCCAGGGGTGGCGGAAGTTCCACTCCAGAGTCTTGTCGTACCAGTGCTGCACCCAGTCGGTTATGTCACGCTTGCCAGGCTTCTTTTCCTTCACCCGGCGTATGATGGCAGCATTGAGCAGAGGGATGATGACGGCCGCCACAACGAGCGAAACCATCAGGTTGATGGTGATGGTCAGGGGGAAGAGGCGGAGAACATCCGCAGCCTCGCCCTTGATGGTGATGAGCAGGGGATAGAAGATGGCACAGATGCACACCGTGGCCAGAAGCATGGGCCAGAAATACTGCTGCACGCTCTTCACCGCCGCCTCGCGACGGCCCATACCCTTGCCCAGGTACTCGAGATAGCCGTCGATGACCACAATGCTGTTGTCCACTATCATGCCCAGCACCACTATGAGGCAGGCCAGGGTGATGATGTTCAGTTCTATGCCCAAGGCATACATTATGCCCGTGCTGACGAAGGTGGACAGGGGTATGGTGAGAGCCGCCACGATGGCACTCTTCAGGGGGAAGAGCACTATCATCACCGCCACGATGATGAGCATGGAGATGATGAGGTCGCGCAGGAAGTCGCTCACGCTGGTACCCACCACCTGGGGCTGGTCGGTGATGCGGCGCATGTGCACATCGTCGGGCAGGCATTCATGGCGGAACTGGTTCAGTATCTCGTCCACATCCTCGCCGAACATGACTATGTTGTTGCCCTTCAGCATTTCCAGGGACAGGATTACGCAACGCTTGCCGTTTGACTCAATGTAGCTGTCGCTCAGGTCATATTCCCTCTGCACGGTGGCAATGTCACGCACGCGCACAGTCTTGCCGTCAGGAGTGGCAAGGATGATGCGGTCGCCTATCTCCTGTTCGGAATTGACGCTGGGCGCCACGTGTATGTTCAGATTCTGCTTGGGAGTTGACACCATGCCGCTCATTGTGGTGAGGCCCTGGCTTGTCAGCGCCTGTATCAGTGCCGTTTGGCCTATGCCATAGGCAGCCAGACGCTCTCTGTCCACGCAGATGGTCAGCTGTTCCTTCTTCTCGCCCAGCTGCTGCACCTTGCTCACGCTGGGCAGGCGGCGCAGGCGGTCGGCCAGCTCGTCGCTATAGCCCTGCAGTTCCCGATAGGAGCGCTGGTCGCTCTCCACGGTGATGAGCAAGGCGCTGGTGTCGCCAAAGTCGTCCTGGGCCACCAGTGCCAGCACACCCTGAGGCAGGGAGGACTTGAACTGGTTCAATCCATGCTTCATCTTGCTCCACACGGGGGTGAGGTTGTTCTGGTCCTGCTGGAACTGCACCATCACTATGCACATGCCGTTCTGGCTGGTGGAGTAGGTCTTGCTGCGGTCCACCTCCTTGTAGGTGAAGATGTAGCGCTCCAGAGGCCGTGCCACCTGCTCTTCTATCTCCTCGGCCGTGGCCCCAGGCATTACGGCAATCACCACACCCTGGCGTATGGTGAAGGGCGGAAACTCGTCCTTGGGCATCACATATATCGCCCACAGGCCAAAGGCCAGAAGCAGTGCCGTGAGAAAGGCCGTTATCTTATAGTTGTTGATAGGCCATGCTATCCAACTGCTGTTCTTGAAAGTCATAATGATAGGACCCCTCCCCGTACCCTCCCCTGTATGGGAGGGAGTATATACTACAGGGGAATGAATGGGGTGGACCCTCCCCCTTGCCCCTCCACAAGGGAGGGGAGTATATACTACAGGGGAATAGAGGGATTATTTTTGATGTTAATAATAAATTAGGTTAGTATGATAGTCAGTTGTACCTACCCCCTCCCATACAGGGGAGGGCTGGGGAGGGGTCCGTCACTCCACCTCTGTTCCCTCGCTCACCTTCTGGTAGCCGTTTGTTATCACACGGTCGTCCTTGTCAAGGCCGGAGAGTACCTCTATGCGGTTGCCTAGGGTCTTGCCCATGGTGATGACTTTTCTGTGCGCCTTGCCGCCTTTCACCACCCACACGAAGTGCTTGCCGTCGGCAGATTGCTGTATGCTGCGCACGGGAAGGGTCATGCCATGGATGCTGTCATTGGTATGCAGATACACCTTTGCCACCATGCCGGGCAGGATGTCGCCCTCGGGGTTGGGCAGGGCAATGCGTATGTCGTAGGTATGTGTCAGCGCATCTGCCACCACACCTTTCTCTATTGCACCGCCCTCCAGGGGCTTGTCTCCGATGGCCTCAATGCTGATGCTCGATGTAGTGCCGGACTTGATGGAGGAAATCTCCTTCTCGGGGATGCTGACCTTCACCTTCAGGGTCTTGATGTCCAGGATGGTAAGCACTGGCTGGCTGGGCAGGGCGGTTTCTCCTGCACTAACCCACTTCTTGCCCACCACACCGTCTATGGGAGCGTATATGCTGCAATCCTCCAGCATCTTCCTGGCGGCAGAGAGAGAGGCCTCGGCCTGTTCCACCTTGCTCTGCACCTCCACCCACTTCATGTCGGCCAAGGATTTGTTCTCGTGCAACTGGCGCATGCGCTCCAGGGCATCGGTGGCCTGCTTGTGCGACGCTTCTGCCATGGCCAGGGTGTTCTGTGCCTGGGTCTTGTCCATCTCGGCAACGAGCTGACCCTTGCGCACGCGCTGCCCCTCGCCAACGCATATCTGCTTCACCATGCCCATGCCGGTGAAACTCACCGCCACGGAGGTTGACTCCTCCACCATGCCCACATAGGCGGTACCTGTCTCCCGAGGCTGGGCGGCAACGCTTTCGGTTGTCACCTTCAGTGGAGCGGTGCCATGCTGCACCTTCTCTTGCGAGCATGCCACTAGGCAAACTGCCATCAGCATCATTTGCCATAGGTGTAACGCCTTCATTGTCTTCTTTTTCATATGTTCGTGATACTGTTTTGTTTTTCGGGTGCAAAGGTACGCATATAATGTTTATATTGCCTCAGACTTTTAACGCAAATAATGTTCTAATGGGAATATTCTGCAAAGATTAACATTACGTGTGGTGGGGTTTTGCGATTTGTCGCGGTGTTTTTTGCATGGCGACGGAAAAAAACGTACCTTTGTATTCACTACCCTGGTATAAAACCTAACAACTTATGCAGGCACTATCTCTCTTCGAACTCAATGCCATGGTGCGCTCCTTCATCGAGGGGTGTGCCGAGGATGCCTATTGGGTGCATGGCGAACTGCTGGAAGGCCGTGCCGGATATGGCGGGCATTTCTATGGCGAACTGGTGGAGAAGGACGCACACACCGGTGCCATAGTGGCAAAGGCACGCATAACCATCTGGGCACGTACATATAATATATTGGCGTTGCGTTTCCGAGAGGAGACGGGGCAGAGTCTTCGTTCAGGGTTGAAAGTGCTCATGCAGGTACGCCTCACCTTCAGCGAACTCTACGGCTATGCCCTCAATGTTCTGGACATAGACGGCACCTACACACTGGGCGACATGGCACGCCGCCGACAGGAGATATTGAACCAGCTGGAGAAGGACGGTATCATCAACGACAACAAGGACCTGCCTATGCCCGCCTTGCTCAAGCGCATTGCCGTGGTGTCCAGTGCCACAGCGGCAGGTTATGGCGACTTCTGCCGTCAGTTGCTGGAGAACGAGTGGGGGCTGGCATTCCGCGTGCAGCTCTTTCCTGCCGTAATGCAGGGGCAGCATGTGCCAGAGAGCATCTCTGCCGCACTGATGCAGATAGCCGACGAGGCCGACCGATGGGATGCTGTGGTGATAATTCGTGGAGGCGGTGCCACGAGCGACCTTTCCGACTACGACTCCTATGAACTGGCTGCCTGTATAGCCCAGCATCCTCTGCCTATTATAATAGGTGTGGGTCACGACCGCGACGAGACGGTGCTCGACCATGTGGCGCATACCTCCGTCAAGACCCCCACGGCAGCTGCTGCCTTCATCCTGGAGCATCAGTTGGAGCAGCTTTCTCGCCTTCAGGACCTGCAACAACGTATTCCTCTTACCGCCTCCAGCAAGATGCAGCGCGAGGAGCAACGACTGGCTCTCCTCCGTCAGCGCCTTCCCTCGGTGGTGACGCTGCGTTTGCAAAGGGAGCATCAGCGTCTCGAACGCTCATCGCTACTCCTGCCCATCTCTGCCACTCGTGTGCTGACCCAGGAGAAGCACCACCTGGAACTCCTTTCCCAACGCCTCGAAAGCCTCAATCCCGAACTGCTCCTCCGCCGTGGATACTCCATCACCATGCTCAATGGCAAGATAGTGACCGACATCTCGGACATCCCTCCAGGTTCCCAAATAGAAACCCGCCTGCAAGGCGGCACCGTGCTCTCACAGGTGGTGGGAGTGGAAACGGAAAACTGACCAGACCCTCCCCCTCACCCCTCCACAATGGGCGAACAAGGTCTTTAGAAGATGGACTGATGTCCATCTGTGCCTTGTGAGGGGAGCACTCCCCAGTGCGACGCGCGGACGGAGTGGTTACAACCGACTATTGAATATTAACTTTTAACAAATCTGTTAACCCTTTAACAAAATCCCTAACTCCCAGTACTATATACTCCCCTCCCTTATGGCGAATGGAGTCCTTGGAGGATTGACTGAATGTCAATCTGTGCTCCATGAGGGGAGCAATATCCATTGCGACGCGAGGACCGGGCTGGGGGTGGGTCCGCTAGGTCCGCCGGTACGGGGAGGGGTCTTTATATGAAATACGAAGAAGCCATTGCCAAGCTCGAACAGATAGCACGTCAGCTTGAGCAGAACCAGTTGCCCATCGACCAGATTGCCGCTCAATTGCGCGAGGCGCAGGAGCTGGTGAAGTTTTGCCGCGAACAGCTCACCTCGGTGGACGAGGAAATAAAGAAGATAGTGGGAGAGGAAACGCCAGAGTGACAAAAATCCACCAGTTTTCCTAAATTTCCCATACGTTTGTATTGACTTTATGGGAGAATTGTGTAATTTTGTGAACAAAACCTCAAAGAACTATGAACGAAATAGATTGGAGTAGCCTTTCCTTTGGCTACATGAAAACGGATTACAACGTGCGTTGCTACTATCGCAACGGCGCTTGGGGCGAGATAGAGAACTGCAGCGAGGAGACCATACCCATGCACATGGCAGCCACTTGTCTGCACTATGGTCAGGAGGCTTTCGAGGGTCTGAAGGCATACCGTTGTCCCGATGGCAAGGTGCGTGTGTTCCGCTCTGACGAGAATGCTGCCCGTCTGCAGAGCACATGCCGTGGCATACTGATGCCCGAACTGCCCACGGAGAAGTTCAACGAGATGGTGGACCGTGTGGTGCGCCTCAACGAGCGCTTCATCCCTCCCTACGAGAGCGGTGCCAGCCTCTACATCCGTCCCCTCATGATAGGTACCAGCGCTCAGGTGGGCGTGCATCCTTCCGAGGAATACCTGTTCCTGATCTTCGTAACCCCCGTAGGTCCTTACTTCAAGGGCGGTTTCTCCACCAATCCCTATGTTATCATTCGTGAGTTTGACCGCTCTGCACCCCTGGGCACCGGTGTCTACAAGGTGGGTGGCAACTATGCCGCTTCCCTGCGTGCCAATAAGATGGCGCACGACCTGGGCTACTCCTGCGAGTTCTATCTTGATGCCAAGGAGAAGAAGTACATCGACGAGTGCGGTGCCGCCAACTTCTTCGGTATCAAGGACAATACCTACGTTACCCCCAAGTCTACTAGCATCCTGCCCTCCATCACCAACAAGAGCCTGATGCAACTGGCACAGGACCTTGGCCTCAATGTTGAGCGTCGCCCCATCCCAGTGGAGGAACTCTCCACCTTCGAGGAGGCAGGTGCATGCGGCACGGCAGCCGTCATTTCGCCCATACAGCGCATCGACGACCTGGAGAACGAGGTCAGCTATGTCATCTCCAAGGATGGCAAGCCCGGTCCCGTTTCCACCCAGCTCTACAACAAGCTCCGTGGCATCCAGTATGGCACCGAACCCGACATCCACGGATGGACACGTGTAGTAATAGAATAAGGAGAAGAAAAACACGATATGTATCAAAGGCGTTGCGTAAAGTGACGCCTTTTTAACGTTTATCGTTTAACGTTTAACGTTTAACGTTTGTCGTTTATCGTTGTGCGGTGTGCCGTTGTGACGGTAGGGACGCTGCGTGCAGCGTCCGCAAAAGAATAGGGTGGGGTGATTCGGGCGCAGCACGCTGCGTCCCTACTTTCACTGATTGCTTTCAACTTTCAACGTTAATCGTTAATCGTTAATCGTCTCTACCCCCATATTCTGCCTTGGCGTCGAAGCAGGGGCAGGGCTTGTAGCGGTTCAGGTCGTGGTGTCCAAGCACCAGGGCACGGGGGTAGCGCTGTTTCAGTTCTTCAAGCAGTTTCTTCAGGGTCTGTTTCTGGGCATCGGTTCGCGTGTCGGCAGGATGTCCCTGTGCATCCAGGCCGCCCTCGTAGCATACCCCTATGGAATGCTTGTTGTGCTCGCGGCAGTGTGCACCGGCAATGCTCTCGGGACGTCCCTTCTCTATCGTGCCGTCCCGTCGCACCACATAGTGGTAGCCTATACCGTTCCATCCCAGTTTTCTGTGCCAGGCATCTATCTGCTTGGCGGACGAGCGTTGCCCGGGTCTTATGCCCGAGCAATGCAAGATGATAAGTGATATTGTTCTCATTCCAGTCAGTCTTGTGTGTGGATGTGCTTGCGTGCACTTTACATGCAGGAGGTCATGCCAAAGGTGGTGGCAATGGCGGTAAGTACAGTGATTACGATGTTGATTACTTTACTCCAGATGTTGTTCTTGTTGTTCATTGTTATTAGTTTTTTAGTGTGTGTTAAATTTAGGGCGACTACTCCAGCGGCAGCGCTGTTTGCTCTGTCCCTCTGCGTCCTTTGCGTCCTTTGCGTCCTTTGCGTCCTTTGCGTGAGATAAATGATAAGGACGTTTTTGTTTTGCACGCGGAGAGCGCAAAGAGCGCAGAGAATTATTGCCTTTCGTGTTTCTCGCTTGCGCTGGAGAGGTCGCGAACTTCGTTACGACAAGAGTGCGCAGAGATTTTATCCACCCCCCTCCCCCCTTGCGGGGTACTCGCCCCTGTCTCAGGGGGCGAAGAGGGTCTTTAGAAGAAGCTGTAAATCTGCTTCTGTACCCTCTGAGGGTCGCACTCCCTCAGTGCGACCCTGGGCAGGGTGATAGCGTTAGCTGTTGTAACTACTCCCTCCCCTTGTGGGAGGGTTGGGGAGGGGTCCATCCTTCCTCCTCCCTCTGCGTTCTCCTGTCGCGCGTAGCCTGCGACTACTCCAGCGGCAGCGCTGTTTGCTCTGTCCCTCTGCGTCCTTTGCGGTCTTTGCGTGAGGTAAAAGATAAGAGCGCTTTTGTTTTGCACGCGGAGAGCGCAAAGAGCGCAGAGATTTATTGCCATTCGTGTTTCTTGCTTGTAGGGACGCCCGTATACCACGAGGAACTTGTTCCCGGACGCTGCACGCAGTGTCCCTACTTTCTTCTCATCGTTCAACGTTCAACATTAATCGTTAATCTTTCAACGTTAATCGTTAATCTTTCAACATTAATCGTTATTCGCAAGCTCATCAAGCTTCGCAAGTCAACGTTCAGTCTCCCAGGTTGGAGCCGCCCTCTTCGTCGTTGCTGTCTTCGGGCTGTTCTGTGCCAGGCTGTATGGTAGCGAGGGCGTTCAGTCGTTCACGCTCTGTCTTGCGTGCCTCGCTCTGCGCCTCGCGGGTGCCAACGAAGGTGAACTGTGCCTCCTTTATCAAGTCGCGGAGTTCAGGGCTGGGTTCCCATTTCACCTTCACCTGCTTTATCAGGCTTGTGTGGAACTCCTCAGCGTTTGGAGCAGCCTTGCTGACCAGAGAAACCGAGAAAGCACCCAAGTCGCCCAGTGCCACCTTGTTGCCCAGCAGAAGCTGTTCGCGTATGCAGCTGCTCAGTTGTGTTGCCACTGCCATCACGTCGCCCTTGTCGTACTTGCTGCCGTGGCTGGTCATGTGCTTTGCCATGGCGTTCAGGTCCATCACCCTGTTGTACTGTGCCATGGGGAAGGTCTTGTTGCCCTGTTCGGGTTCGCCGGGCTGGTTGTGTCTCAGAACCAAAGAATAAGGTATTGCCATAATATGATCTGTTCCGCTCCCCTGTGAATGTTTGTTAGTGTCTGCCGGAGGTGGGGAGTGGAACCGAGATTTACTCCGGCAGGGGTTGATGAATGTTTTGTTGCTTGGTTGGGTAGGCCTGTTCCCTTTTCGCACTGCAAAGATACGGCAGGACAGGGGGCGAAATCAAGTATATTTTTGTGCGCGTTGCGTTTGCGTCGTGTATACGTCGGAAAGTAATGTGTAGTGTTCATCCGAGGTGCTTTTTCGTCCTCTTTGTGTCGTGTTTTGGACGTCTTTTATTGGTCGTTGGGCAGGGCATTCGGCACGGATTTAGGAAAAATACGGCAGTTAAGCATAAAAAACACGTTAAATAGTTGGCGGTTAGGCGAAAAATCTCTAATTTTGTCCCGACTAAAGCATAGTGTGGTAGCGACTGCACGTCATTGTGCCCTCTCCTATACCTTATTATATATATAAGGGGTGAACAGCGGAGCATTCCGCATGTGCCAGGGGGCAGGTTCAGGCAACATGCACTGATACAAAGAACTAAATACTATAAACTAAAACTAAATTTTTTTATGAGAAAACTTTTACTTACGCTTGCCGTACTGTGTGGTACGGTGAGTGGTTGGGGTACCCCAACAGAGTCTTTTAAGGCTTCAACGATTTTGCCCTCATTGGGTATCCCTGAACACCAGTATTATGTCAGAGGAACTTACAATAACAAGTATTGGACCAGTTCTACTGATGATACGGATAACATCGCTGATGCAGGTAAATTTGCACTTTATGCAGTTCCTGGACTTCAGGATTGCTATTACATCTATAGCATAACTGACAAGAAGTGGCTTTCTTATCCCAATGATAATCGTAACAATCGTCATGATTTCATACAGAGTGTAGACAACTTTGATGCTAATGCGTATTGGAAAATAACAGGGGTCGCAAATAAAAAATGTTATCAGATGCAACCCACGAATCTTGACAAAGATTACCATGGGGAAACGCGAATCCAATCAGATAGATATGCCAACTGGTTTGAAGGGCCAGGTTTATGTAAAAGTATAGGTCTTTGGCAGACTGGAGCTTCTGGTGATGATGGTAGCTGTTGGTCATTTATTTCAGTAGATGTTGAAGAACAGTTAGATGTACTTCTCTCCCAAAGACTTGCCATAGCAAATGAGATTCTTGCTGCCAAATTAGCCTATACCAAGGCTGATGACATACTTACTGCAGAAAATGTGTCTAATATCTTTTCAAGTCCTTTTTCAGATAGCGCTGAAGGCGTGATCGCCAATTTGGTGGATAAGGATGCTTCTACATGCTGGCATAGTGATTGGCACAGTGGTGCTACATTAGGAGGTTCACACTATTTTGAAATAAATTTGGCTGACATTACACCAGAGCTGTTGTCTCTCTCATATTCTCGTAGAACAGCTGCAGATAATGACCATACTGTTCGTTGGGCAGTATATGGCGTTCCTGCCGATGAGACTGGTATTAAAAACGATTCTCGTAACGGCCTCACCTTGTTGGCCTGGCTTTCTACTCCTTGGGGAAATAAGAATCAGGTTTTCAACAATCTTCCTCCTTTCAAGACACAGGGTTTTAAGAAATTCCGTATTTATAGCGAGGCGACAGAGCAGAATCGTGGTTACTTCCACATAGGAGAACTTCAGTTGAATGCCAATACTATTGCAGAAAGCAATACTGATGATATCAAGGCATTGGTTGCCGCAGTAGCTGAAGCAGAGGCTTTGGAAACTGTTACTCAGCAAGACATTGATGTACTTAACGATAAAATAGCACCGTTCGTACTCACCGAAGAACAGAAAACACTTGCCCAAGATTTGTTGAATCTCACGGGTATCGGTTATCCTACTCCAAATAGCGCTGCTCGTATTGCTCTTCAAAATTTACTGGATAATCCAGCGTCATTTAGGGAGGATTTTGAACCGGCTATCGCTGCTTACAAGACTTCTACCGAAGTGAATATCCCTATATCTGGTCGTGCTTATCAGTTTGCTTTTGTTGCAAACAATGCAGAAAAGACAGAGTACAAACTTACTGCAAATGGCACAACTTTGACGGCATCGAATGATGCTGTAGCATCAACATTCTATTGTGTGGAATACACTAATGTGGATGGTCATAAACGTTTTGCATTCATTTCAGAGGAAGGTAAGTTCCTTGGCTATCACGCTTTGACAGATAGTTATATGACACATGTTGGTGCTGACAAGCGTCTTCAGAATGATATTTCATTCGGTGCTATGACAGGTGTAGTCTCTAATGTAACAAGCAAATCTGAGGACAGATTTGGCACAGTTACAATGAAGGTGGATAACCGTGTATTGGAAAGCCAGGATAAAGATGGATATTTTATCCTAAAATGGGGAGCCAAATCATTCGACAAGTCCTCTGCTCCTTTCCACAATGGAACATATACCTCGGCTATTAAAGTAACAGAAGTAGCAGAGTACACTCCAACTAATGCCGCTATGATTGCTGCCAGCACAATTGCTCCTTTGGTTCATGGCTATATTAGAATTGGTGAGGGCATTGGTAAGTATAGTTACACTTATGGCGAACATTCTGGAGATGTATTTACCGACTTTGAAGAATTGGTTAAAGCAACCTCAAAAGAACTTACCAGTGCAGATTATGTATTCACAATTAATCAGCCAACATCTGGTTTTTATCGCATTAAGAGTTTGAATGGCAATGATGCGAATAAGAGAAATAAGTATATCCAGACAGCAGACAATGTACTTGCCCTTACAACTACTAAGGATGTGAATAGTATTGTTTATCTTGATGAGGACAACATGATTATTAGTTATGCGATGGGGGTATATCTTAATACTTATAAAGATGTTGCAGATAAAGGCAGTGAGGGTTCGGCATGGACTTTTTTAGAGAACAGAGACGTTATTGGAGCCTATGCATTTGATAATCCTGCAGATAAACAGGGTGGTGAACAATACTTCTTGTCTGACTGGACAGGTGGTGTGACTTTTGGTGGTAATGATGCTAATGCCGCCTGGACATTTGAACCAGTAGAGTCACTTCCCGTTACAATCACCTCTGCCGGTTACGCTACATTCTACTCTCCCGTTGCAGTCACACTGCCCGTAGAAGGTTTGAAAGCATACTATGTTTCAAGCACAGAAAATGGAAAGGCTCAGATGACTCCGATTAGTGGAGTGATTCCAGCAAACACCGGTGTTATCCTGCAGGGTGAGGCTAAAACATACGACCTGACTATCGCTGGCGAGGCCGAAAGTGTAACCAATAAGTTGAGCGGTACTGTAGCATCTGAGTACATCAGCACACCATCTTACGTTCTCTCTGCACAAGGAACTCCCGCAGTCGTAGGTTTCTATCAAGCTAAGTTGAACTTTACCGTAGCAGATAATGGAACAGGCACAAAGGTTGAAGAAGGCGCTACAGGTACACACTTCCTCAACAACGGTTTCAGAGCCTACCTGCCCGCAGGTCAGAACAATGCCCGTTCACTTGTCTTCGACTTCGGTGGCACAGAAACCGGCATAGACGAACTGAAAGGTGAAAACGGAAATGTGAAAGCTGAGGTTTACGACCTGGCAGGCCGCCGTGTGCTGAATGCAAAGAAGGGAGTCTTCGTTGTGAATGGTAAGGTGATTGTGAAGTAATATTAAAATAAAGCATTAGCAATGAAAAAGACATATATCGCTCCCTCAGTGGAGGTAATAAAGGTTGGTGCCATCAGCATGCTGGCAGCAAGCATGGGAATTAACGATACCACAGAAGTTGACACCAGTGTAGAAGGTGGTCAGCTTGGCCGTGAGGACAACACCCCTCATTCTCCCAACCTGTGGGAACAGGGCTGGTAAGAAGAACAGATTCTTCCTCAGTTCCTTTGTAAGAAGACAACACACTATATGCACATACAACCGCCGTGGCATTGCGCCATGGCGGTTGTTGTTTTTGCCGGTGGGGTGTTTGGGCCTCCCGAGGCCGGATCTTGGTCCTCCCGAGGACCGAGGCGAAAGAACGGGGACCTCTGGGGTCGCCCCTGGGGAGTACGATTTGAGGGGGGCGGAAAAGTGAAAGGTGAAAGGTGAAAACGGAAAACTATCTACCGTTCACCGCTCACCGCTATCACCCACTTTCTCCCCCTGTCACAGGGGGAGTACCCCGCAGGGGGGAGGGGGTGGATAAACTCTCTGTGCTCTCTGCGCTCTTTGCGTGAAAAACAAAAACGCTCTTATCTTTATCTCATGCAAAGGGCGCAAAGGACGCAGAGGAACAAAGTGAACGGAAAACGGAAAACTGAAAGGTGAAAACTATCCACCCCCTCCGTCGCTTTGCTCCTCGTCCCACCTGTCTCAGGGGGACAAAGTAAACGGGAAACTGGTTCAAGGCGGAGTGGTGAGTAGTGAGTGGTGAGTAGTGGGGAGTGAGAAATGAGTAGTGAGTAGTGAGTAAATGGAGAGGGGAGAAGGGTGGGGAGTTTTGTGGGGGAAAGGTTTTGGAGTGTGGGAATAAAAGGGTATATTTGTGGGGAGAATTGGAACTTTCGGGTCCTTTTGGGACGTTAGTGTCTTGGGGCCCGACAAATACAGAAATGACTATGAACAAAGAGGAACAAAAAGAATTGCTTGACCTGTTGGAGCAGGCTGGGTGGCAACCAATGCCGTGCGATACGCTGGTACCTTGTTTTGAGAACGAGGTGTTGGCCGGTATCCCTACAATGCCTGGCGATATAGCCTGGGATGAGAATGTAATGATGTCCAGTGAACTTGCAGAACTGGAAAGGGTGTACTACGTCAGGGTGAAGGGCGATTCCATGAAGGATGCCGGCATACTGGCAGGCGACAGGGTGCAGCTGTGTATGGACGGTATCTTTGGGGATGGCGACATAGTGGTGGCTTCCATAGACGGCGAGATGACCCTGAAAACCTTTTATCGCGACGAACAGGGACGCTCGTGGCTTGTGCCTTTCAACGAGAACTATTCCCCCATCCTGCTGCAGGAGGATATGGGAGTGAAGATTGTGGGCAAGGTGGATGCCCTGATGCGCAAGACTCCACGCCGTCCGCATGCCGAGGTGGAGCGTATCATGCGCAAGGCTCGCGAAGAGGGCGCCATGGCAGAACTGCGAGACCCGGCAGACATCATAGCAGACGTGGCGCCCATGGTAAAGTGCAGGCGCCAGTGGTATGCCGTGTACAGGGCATTGGTGGATATGGAACTGATAGGGTGGGAGATGTTTGGCACTTTTGTGGAAATGGTGGCAGAGTCTGTGCCCCAGCATCCTCATCTGCCATCGCTGGATTCCATGCGCCGCTCTGCCGTGCAGAGCTTCTGCCGCCCCGTGAGCAAGTGGGATGCAAACTATGCTCCGGTGGCAGGAAAGAGATTTGAGGAGTATGTGAGGATAGCGAAGAGGACGGAGGAAGTGGGAAGAGCTAGGAGGAGCTAGGAAACCCTAGGAAGCCCTATGAGGCCCTATGAGGCCCTATGAGGCCCTAGGAAGACCTAGGAAGTCCTAGGAAGAGATAGGAGATAGGATTTTTGCTTTTAAAAAACAGTTTGTTATGGAATACAACACGAAGGGGACGGTGCTGAAGAAGCCGGTGGTTTGGAAAAACCTCTACTTCTACCGCAAGAGCGATGCGATATATCAGCTTACGGTGGATTTCTGCAGGCGTTTTCTCCCTGCCCACGGAGACCGTACTGTGGATCAGATGGTACAGGCTGCCCGTTCGGGGAAACAGAATATTATAGAGGGCAGCGAGGATGGCATGACCAGTTCCGAGATGGAGATAAAGCTGCTGAATGTGGCTCGTGGCAGTTTGCAGGAGCTTAGGGAGGATTATCTGGATTACATAAATACCCGCCATTTGTGCCTTTGGCCTGCCGACAGCGAAAGGCAGATACGCCTGAGGGACTTCTGCCATTCGCACAATGATTTCCAGGATTATGCTCCACTGGCAGAGAGGATGAGCGACGAGGAGTTTGCCAACCTGCTGCTGACGCTGTGCCACCAGACGGACAGGATGATGTGCGCCTACGTGGAGAAGCTGGAGCAGCGCTTTGTTACCGAAGGTGGCATAAAAGAGCGCATGCATGCCGCACGCACCGGATACCGCAAGTCGCAGGACGAGCATATGGCCCGACTGGAGGAAGAGAACAGCAGACTCAAAGCCGAGGTGGAGAGGCTGAGGAGGAGGGTGGAGGAGCTGGAAGGAGATAGGAAGGAGCTAGGAAAACCTAGGAAGCCCTAGGAAGCCCTAGGAAAACCTAGGAGGACCTAGGAGAGCCTAGGAGGTCCTATAAAAAAAGGCTGGGATTATTTTGCTTTTCGCTCGCTTAATCGTGCCCTTGAGGCGATGCCTCTAAGGTACTCATGCTTTGAAAATCAAAATTAAGTGCACTTTATTTTGAATTTCGCTCGCTTAATCGTACCTTTGCAAGCAAAACAACATTTTATTATATATGGCAAAAGAATTGGATTTCCTCACCAAGAGAAGTGAGGACTACTCTAAATGGTATAACGAACTGGTGGTGAAGGCCGACCTGGCCGAACAGAGCGACGTGCGTGGCTGTATGGTGATAAAGCCTTACGGTTATGCTATCTGGGAGAAGATGCAGCGTGTGCTGGACGATAAGTTCAAGGAGACTGGCGTGCAGAATGCTTATTTCCCCTTGCTTATCCCCAAGAGTTTCCTGTCGCGCGAGGCAGAGCACGTGGAGGGCTTCGCCAAGGAGTGCGCCGTGGTGACTCACTACCGCTTGAAGACCAACGAAACAAAGGACGGCGTGGTGGTGGACCCCTCTGCAAAGCTGGAGGAGGAACTTATCATCCGTCCCACTTCTGAGACAATAATCTGGAATACCTTCAAGAACTGGATACAGTCCTACCGCGACCTGCCCCTGCTGGTGAACCAGTGGTGCAACGTGATGCGCTGGGAGATGCGTACGCGCCTGTTCCTGCGTACTGCTGAATTCCTGTGGCAGGAGGGACATACCGCCCATGCTACACGCGAGGAGGCCGAGGAGCGTGCCCGCCAGATGCTGAAGGTGTATGCCGACTTTGCAGAGAACTACATGGCAGTGCCCGTGGTGCAGGGCGTGAAGAGCGAGACCGAGCGCTTTGCCGGTGCTCTGGATACCTATACCATAGAGGCTATGATGCAGGACGGCAAGGCTCTGCAGAGCGGTACAAGCCACTTCCTGGGCCAGAACTTCGGCAAGGCTTTCGACGTGCAGTTCCTGAACAAGGAGAACAAGCCTGAATATGCATGGGCTACCAGTTGGGGTGTGAGCACACGTCTGATGGGTGCCCTGATAATGACTCACTCGGACGACAACGGTCTGGTGCTGCCTCCTGCCCTGGCTCCCATTCAGGTGGTGATAATCCCCATAGGCAAGCCTGCACAGATGGAGCAGCTGGATGCCAAGGCTACAGAGATAATGAACAACCTGAAGGCTATGGGCGTGAGCGTGAAGTACGACAATGCCGACAACAAGCGTCCCGGTTTCAAGTTTGCTGACTATGAGCTGAAGGGTGTGCCCGTGCGTCTGGTACTGGGTGCCCGCGACCTGGAACAGGGTCTGGTAGAGGTAATGCGCCGCGACACTCTGGAGAAGGAGAATGTTGCCGTAGAGGGCATAGAGCAGTACATCAAGAACCTGCTGGACGAGATTCAGCAGAATATATTCAAGAAGGCCAAGGATGCCCGCGATGCCCGCATCTACGAGTGCGACAACTACGAGGAGTTCAAGGAGCGTGTGAAGAACGGCGGATTCTTCCTGTGCCACTGGGACGGTACTGCCGAGACTGAGGCTAAGATCAAGGAGGAGACACAGGCTACCATCCGTTGTGTGCCCTTCGGCGTGGAGCAGACTCCCGGCGTGGATATGGTAAGCGGCAAGCCTTCTGTGGCTCGCGTGCTGATAGCGAGATCGTATTAGAACGGAAAGGTGAAAACGGAAAGGTGAAAACTCCGAAAACTCTGAATACTCTGAGTACTCTGAATATTCCGAGAACTCTGGAAACTCTGAAAAGCCATTATACCTTTCCCTATAAGGAATAATGAAAAGCAACGAAGGAGGGCTGTGGACCATAACACTATTCGCTGCCAACGAGATACCATCGGTGGTGGTGACCTTCGTGGCTTTGATAATGTTCCTGCAGATGGGACTGGGGACAGGGATGTCCACATTATACGCATCAGTGCTGCTGCTCCCATGGGTGGGGCAACCGCTGATGCGTAAGTTTATGTATGGAGCACTGGGCGGAAGGATGTGGCTGCATGTGGCAGAGGTACTGCTGACGGTGCTGATGGCATCTTTTGCCCTGACCTTAGGAACGGGGAAATGGTGCACGCTGGTACTGCTGGCAGGGATAAGCCTGCTGAGCGCATGGCACGACCTGCTGGCACGGTGCTACTATGAGCGCAGGACTATGTATGCGCAGGGGAATGCACACGGCATACTGAGGGCACTGTCATCGCAGATGTCTACGGTGCTGACCTACGGTCTGATGATAATGGCGGTGGGAGTGTTGCAGATATACTTCAGGAATAGGGCGATAACGTACTCCTGGGCACTGGGGTGCTATATACTGACAGGAGCCTACATGCTGCTTGCGCTGATGAACCTGCTGTTGCTGAGGGGTAACGGAAACCCTCGCATGACGGAAAAGAGGGACTGGCCGTGGCATAGTCCGGGGTGGGGCAGGCAGACCGTTGCGCTGATGCTGATGCTGCTGCCGCAGGGACTGATGTTCTACAGCCGGACCGTGTATCTGCTGGCAAGACCGCAGCATGGGGGACTGGGATGCACCCTGCAGGAGGTGGGCTTTGCCCACGGAACGATAGGTGTGATAGCATTTCTGGTAGGAGTGTCGGCAGGCAGGGCCATGCAGCACCGATATGGCGAGAAGAACCTGAAATGGCCCTTGGCATTGTGCCTGGGACTGTCGCCGGCAGTGTATCTGGCCATGACGCAATGCGAACCGCAAGGGGTATGGACTCTGTCGGCATATACCTTTATGGCGCAGATGCTGTTCGGACTGGGACTGAATGCATGCCGCAGATACATAGAGAACATCTCGGGAGAAAGATACCGGAAGACCGTAAACCCATTGTATATCCCCGTCATAAGCCTGTGCATACTGATGCCGATGGCGCTGAGTGGCTTCATGCTGGAGAAGATGACATTCGAGGAATTCTTCCTTGCTGACGCCCTGTGTGCTGTGCTGATGTGGGGCATGATATGGATGGGGACGCTGAGAGGGAGGAACAGAAATATACCTTATATATAATATATGCGCGCATAGAAGATGATGCAAAAGAATCCTGGCAGAAGCCCGTATTCGTGGGTACCATCGCTGTACTTTGCCGAGGCACTGCCATATATGGTGGTGATGGCATTGTCCACGATCATGTACACCAACATGGGGCTGAGCAATACGGAACTGGCACTGTACACCTCGTGGCTGTATCTGCCATGGGTGATAAAACCCATATGGAGTCCGTTGGTGGACAGTTTCAGGACCAAGCGCTGGTGGATAATAGCGATGCAGGTGCTGGTGGGCGCTTCGCTGGCAGGAGTGGCACTGACGCTGCAGACGGAGTGGTGGCTGCAGCTGTCGCTGGCCCTCTTCTGGCTGATGGCATTCAGCAGTGCCACGCACGATATTGCTGCAGACGGTTTCTATATCATAGGACTGACGGAAAAGGAACAGGCTTTCTATGTGGGATGGCGCTCAACCTTCTACCGCATAGGCACCATCTTCTGCCAGGGCGGCCTGGTGGTACTGGCAGGTGTGCTGCAGAAGGGACACAGCATGTCTGCGGCATGGGCAATGACCATGGCACTGGCAGGACTGATAATGCTTGCCCTGGCACTGTGGCACTCTAAGGTCCTTAAAGTCTCTAAGGTCTCTAAGGTCTCTAAGGTCTCTAAAGTCCTTAAGGACTCTAAAGACTTTAGGGTCTTTAAGGTCTTTGCTCCTTTTATAGAAACACTGCGTGTCTTCTTCAGCAAGAAGGGAGTGCTGCCAGCCCTGCTGTTCATGCTCCTGTTCCGTTTCCCCGAGGCACAGTTGGCAAAGATGGCGCAACCCTTTATGCTCAGGGGACTGGAAGAGGGCGGACTGGGACTGTCCACAGAAACCGTGGGTCTGGCATACGGCACAATAGGCGTGATAGCCCTGTTGGCAGGCGGAATATTGGGCGGATGGCTTGTGAGCAGGAACGGTCTGAAACACTGGTGGTGGCCGATGATAGCCGCCATATCCCTGCCGGATGCAGTATATATCTATATGGCCATGGCACAGCCCACCTCGTTGTGGATAATAGATACATGCGTGGCGGTGGAGCAGTTGGGCTATGGCTTTGGCTTTACGGCATACATGCTCTTCCTGGTGTATTTCTCCAAGGGCGACAGAAGTACCAGCGTGTTCAGCATCTGTACAGCCCTGCAGGCCCTGGGCATGATGCTGCCCGGAATGATGGCAGGCTATCTGGCAGACCTGTGGGGATTTGCCACCTTCTTCTGGTGGGTGATGGCATGCTGTATGGTTACGGTGGTGGTGAGCGCAATGGTGAAGGTGGAACGATGAACGTTTAACGTTTAACGATGAATGTTTAACGAGGAAAGATGAGAGGAAGGTAGGGACGCTGAGTGCAGCGTCCGGGAATAAGTTCCTCGTGCTATATGGGCGGACGCAGCACGCTGCGTCCCTACAGGCGAGAGGAGAGGGGGGATAAAACAGATAAGTATGTATATTCTCATTGATATAGGAAACACACGCATGAAGGTCTGCATAGCAGACACTCATAGTATACGTCCCATAGAGGACTGGCAACAGTATCTGCAATACGCCGAGGCAGTGCTGGTAAGTAACGTGGCTGGCGAACAGGCCGTGCCAAAGGAAGTGCTGGAGCATCCGCGAAGCATGATGCTGACATGGCAATCCCCCGAGGCCAGAGTGTGGCTGAAAAACATACCTGCCGGACTGGGTTCGGACCGTGTGGCTGCCGACATCGGGGCAAGGAGCCTGTGCCCCGGACATACCCTGTTGATTATAGATGCCGGAACGTGCCTCACCTTTGATGTGATAGGAGCCGATGGCAAGGTGTTGGGAGGGAGCATTTCGCCCGGAGTGAACCTGAGGCTGAAAGCTATGCACGAGCATACGGCAGCACTGCCACTGCTTGATGCCAATGGCGAACACCCCGTGCTGGGCTACGATACCCCCACAGCCATGCGAGGCGGAGCAGTGAACGGAATGAGGTGGGAGATAGAAGGATACATCCGCACCATGCGGGCGCAGTACCCTGACCTGCACGTCTTCATGACTGGAGGCGACAGCATGGACTTCCCGCAGGAATTGGCAGGGATTATAACATGCGAACCGTTGCTGGTGCAGAAGGGTCTGCTGGCAGTGGCAGATAGCCTCTGCTGATGGTTGGCGGAATGCGAATTCAAGAATATTAGAGTATGCCGAGTGTGCAGTGAGACGTTTTTCGTCCGTTCTTAGGAGGATAGCAGAAGAAAAGCGTTTATATTGTGTATGATTATCAAGAAATTTCTTATATTTGCGCAATGGGACGATAGTGTCTCTTGCGCAAAGTTCGTATTAGGGCACTAACGTAGTTAAAGTGAATTTTACTAACAACAATAAATAAAACCTAAACAATGAAAAGACATCTGCTGACAATGGCAATGGCGATGATGCTTGTGGCGCCATCGGCATTGCAGGCCAAGGTGCAGCACCTGCTGCCCAAACCGCAACAGATTACCGCAACAGAGAACGTGGCGGCTTTTACCCTGAGCGGTAGCGTGACAATCAATTATTCGGAAGGCGCAGAAAAGTGTGCTCTGCTGGAGGAGTTCTTTACAAGCAACGGATGTACACTGGCCCAGAGCGGTGGCAAGACCGTGAATGTGACCATGGTAGAGAGCATTGAGGGTGCCTATGACTATCTGTTGTATGGCTACGACAACGAGGCCTATACCCTGGAGGTTACTGCAGATGCCATAAATATTACTGCTGTTAAGCCAATTGGCGTTATCCGTGCTGCCCAGACCTTGACACAGATGGCAGAGGGATGGGACGGACAGGCAGCCCTGGAGGCAGCGACTGTAAAGGACTGGCCAGCATTCAAGTTGCGTGGTTACATGCACGACGTGGGCCGTTCGTTCATCAGTGCCGACGAACTGGTGAAGCAGGTGGAACTGTTCTCGCGTTTCAAGGTGAATACCTTCCATTGGCACATGACCGAGAACCAGGCATGGCGCTTTGAGGTGAAGGCTTATCCCCAGTTGACTTCCAGCGCATCCATGACACGCTTTGCCGGTCAGTACTACACCCAGGAGGACTGCAAGAAGGTGTTGGCTGCAGCCAAGAAGCATGGCGTTATAGTTATTCCCGAAATAGACATGCCTGGCCACAGCGAGGCTTTCCAGCGTGCAATGGGCTTTGATATGCAGAGCGCAGAAGGCAAGGTTGTGCTCAAGAAGGTGCTGGACGAGGTGGCAGAACTCTTTGTTGAGTCGCCCTACATAGACATAGGCGGTGACGAGGTAAGCACCACAGCAGCTTATCTGAACGAGATGATTGCCTATGTGGAGAGCAAGGGCAAGAAGGCTGAAATATGGAATCCCATCAACGGTATCAACCAGAATGACTTGAACGCGTCTCTGGCACACATGTGGGGAACACGCGGTATTCTGGCTTCGGGCAAGGCAAACATAGACAGCCGTTACAACTACATAAACCACTTCGACGTATTTGCCGACTTGGTGGGTATCTACAAGAGCACCATCTACTACAAGGAGAAGGGCGATACCCAGGTGGCAGGTTCCATCACCGGTTGCTGGAACGACCGCAAGACTCCCACCCAGGAGGACATCATGGCGCAGAATAATATGTATGCCAACGTGATAGCCACTGCTGAGCGTGCATGGATTGGCGGCGGCAAGCGCTACATAGACAACTGCAACAATGGCGGTACCAACGGTGGCGGCGGTGTGATGCTGCCCAACAGCGGTGAAGAGTATGAGGAGTTCAAGAGCTGGGAGACACGTTTCCTTTTCCACAAGGCCAACTCGCTGAAGAGCGAGCCTATCCCCTATGTGAAGCAGACCAACGTGCGCTGGCGCATAACCGACGCATTCCCCAACGGAGGCAATACCGCAACGGAGTTCGCTCCCGAGGCTGCCGGCAAGTCAGCAAGCCTTGACCTGATGCCCGAGACATACACTTATCAGGGCAAGAGCTACTATACCGGTATGGCAACAGGTGCTGGCATCTACCTGAGCCACACCTGGGGCAACTCCATCATCAAGGCCTACTACGAGTCTCCGGCATACGACCAGACCGCATACGCATGGACCTATGTCTACAGCCCCGAGGCTCAGGAGGTGGGCGCTCAGATAGAGTTCCAGAACTACAGCCGTTCCGAGCAGGACCCCGTTCCCACAGCAGGCAACTGGGACCTCTATGGTTCAAAGATATGGTTGAATGGAGAGGAGATTCAGGCTCCCACATACAAGAATGCCGGCAAGGGCATAAACAGAGAGGTGGATCTGCTGGACGAGAACTTCCCCGGTCGCAAGCCCATAGCCGTCACTCTGAAGAAGGGTTGGAACAAGGTGTTCCTGAAACTGCCATACAAGAATGCAGGCTATCGTCTGGACAAGTGGATGTTCACTTTCGTGCTCACCGACAAGGAAGGCGTGAATGCCGTGGACGGCCTCATCTACTCGCCCAACCAGTGCATGGACGAGACTACGGAAATCGTTGCCGCCAAGGTGAGCGAGGTTAAGCGCCAGATGGGACTTTATCTGAACGACAAGGTGGGCTGCTGGCCAGCATCGCTTGGAGAATCATTGACCAGCAAGATTGCTGCCATTGAGGCAACATATTCAGAGAGCAAGACACGTGCCGAGCGCGAGGCGCAGGTGGCAGAGATAGAGGCTGCCGCTGCAGCAGTGCTGGCTTCGCTCACTGCTGAGAATATCAACAAGCCTGTGGCAGGAAAGACATACAGAATGTACACTCCACAGCGCGGAAACAGATACCCTACGTCCTATGGAAATGGTCAGGCTATCGTGGGTGAGCAGAATCCTGCCACCAATGCTTCGGTGTGGAAGTTTGTGGTACGTCAGGATGGTTCGTATGACATCAAGAACTTTCATGACCTGACTTACATTTCACCCGCAAGTGCAAATAACACTGCTCTGAACACCGTGAAGGCCACCCCCAATGCCGGATGGGCAGTGAAGGGTGCCAGCGTGAAGGGTTTGGTAACACTGACAAGCGGCTCGGCTCAGTTCAACCAGACAAACAATGCCAATCAGGGCTATAATGTGTATAACTGGGGCGGCGGTACCAATACCGACGACACAGGCTGTATGTATCAGATAGACGAGGTTTCCGTAAATGCCGATGAGGAGGGTGCAGGAGTCTCCACAGATGTCAATGCCCCTTTTAAGACTACCACTATCGTAAACGGTGAGTTTGCCAAGGGTACGGTGTGGTACACAATGCAGATAGGTGCTTCGCAGCATATTATCTCCGACAATGGCACGGCCGACAAGATTTCTCTGCAGACTTCCAAGACAGATCTTGAGGCTGCCGACCTGTGGTGTTTCGTTGGCAATGCTGAGAGCGGCTATAAGATTTACAACAAGCAGGCTGGTGCTACAAAGGTGCTGGCATCAAGCTCAACCATGAAGCAATTGAGCGGTTATGGCGGCACTGGTGGTGCAACATATCCCACACTGCAGCCCGAGGCATCGCTGCCCAGCGGCTATATAGGTGCATGGGACTTGCAGGCTTCTGATAAGTTGGCAGACACCGAGGGGTATTACCTGATGCTGCACGGAACACAGTATGCAGTGAACAATTTCGGTAATGTAGGTAACCTGGCCTTCTGGGCAGAGGGCAAGGATGTTGGTTCAACGGTTACCTTCACCTTTGCCGAAGCAACAGTGGAGGTAAATCAAGCTAATGGTACCTTTACCGCCAGCAATGCCAACAACACATGGCACTCCAAGTGGGAAAGCAACCAGCTGGAGGGTTTCTCATTGGGCTTGAACGCCAACAATATGCAGGCAAACAACGGTTATCTGAATATCTACTCTGGTCAGTCGGGCAGTTGCTCCATCACCCTGACAGCCCCCGAGGGTGCCGTAGTTGCTGAATATGGTTTTGACTATGTTAACAGTGCCAGCGGCTATGAACTGACACTGACCGTGGATGGCAATGCCTATAAGACCTCTTCCACCAAGAAGAGCCTGAAGGTTACCGATGGAGAGACACGCACCGTATCGTTTACCCAGTCCGGCGCCAACAGCGGTGTGACATACAGCAACTTCATGGTAACTCTGCGCCGCTCAATGCAGGAGGCTGAACCTCAGTTTGACGTGTTCATCACCACCGCAACATCTGTTCCTTACCGCATTCCTGCCATTGCACAGGCAAAGAACGGCAACCTGATTGCCGTGGCAGACTATCGTCATAGCGGTGCCGATATAGGTATGGCAACAAATGGACGTATCGACATACACGGACGTATCAGCAAGGACAATGGCAAGACCTGGGGCGACGTATTCGCTATCATCGAGGGTCAGGGTGCAGCAGCTGCCAACACCAATTCCATGTATGTTGCCTTTGGCGACCCCTGCCTGGTGGCAGACAGCGAAAGCGACAAGGTGATGCTGCTGACCTGCTCAGGCAACGTAAGTTTCCCCAATGGTCAGCGCAACAATCACCAGGGCATTGCACGTTTCTATTCTGAGGACGGTGGCGAGACCTGGGGCAAGCCCGTGGATATTTCTGAAAGCATATATGAGCAGTTTGACCAGCGTGCCGACGGTGGTATACGTTGCATGTTCATAGGTTCGGGCAAGATTTCGCAGAGCAAGACAGTGAAAGTGGGCAGTCACTATCGTCTGTACTGCGCTCCTTTGGTGAAGCTGGCGAGTGGCGCAAATGTGAACTTCGTACTCTATTCTGATGACTTTGGCGGTACATGGAAGGTACTGGGCGGTGTGGACAACAGTCCTATCCCCAGTGGTGGCGACGAGCCCAAGGCAGACGAGTTGCCCGACGGCAGCATCTTGATAAGTTCCCGTACCAGTGGTGGCCGCATCTACAATATCTATACCTTTACTGATGTAGCAAAGGGCGAAGGCAGTTGGGGTACTTCTGTATGGTCCAATGCCAACAACAACGGTACTGTGGCAACAAGCAACTCTACCAATGGCGAAATAATCTTCGTGCCCGTGAAGCGTGTGGAGGACCAGAAGCAGATGTACATGATGCTGCAGTCTGTGCCTCTGGGCAGTGGTCGTGCCAATGTGGGCATATACTACAAGGCCCTGGAGAGTCTGAAAGACTTTGCCGCTCCCGATAGCATTGCCAAGGACTGGGACGGTTGTCATCAGGCAAGCTACCTTGGCTCTGCTTACTCAACAATGTGCTGGCAGGCAGACAACACTTTGGCGTTCCTGTACGAGGAAGAAACACACTGCAATACCTCACGTGGCGGCTATACCATAGTATATAAGAACTACTCCATAGAGCAGATTACCGATAGCGTTTACACCTATGATGCAACCTCAAAGGCAGAGGATGTTGTAAAGGCAGGTATAGACATTCGCAAGATCCAAGCCGGCGAGGGCAAGTATGTAGGCGAATACAAGACCGAGTCTGTTGCTGCCGTTGACGAGGCTGTAGAGGCCTATAAGTCTGCACCCGGCGCTGAGACATACGTTGCCATCAACAAGGCTATTGCTTCTGCCTCACGCATAGAGATAGAGGAAGGACAAATGTACCGCTTGCGCAACAAGGAGCGCCAGAATGGCACTCTTTATCTTGCACCCGAGGATTCTCGCTTCAGCGTGGCAACAAGCAGTGTTAACAATGCCAACCAGATTTTCACTTTCGTTCCTGCTACCAACAATGGCGAGTACTATATGTACAACCCCAACTACGACCTCTATCTTGGCAAACTGACGGCAAGTGAGACACAGCCCATCGTTACAAATAACAAGGCTGAGGCCGGCATTTGGAAGGTGGAGAGCAAGCCCAACGGCATCAGCATGCCTATCAACGTGAACCGTGCAAGCGGCGGTTTGGATGGCCTGCATCTGGCTGGTGACAATGTGCGTCTCGTGCCCTGGTACAGCACCTCCGATGCCTCCCAGTGGTACATAGAATTAGTGACCGAGGTACCAGTGGCTGTTCCTGCTGCTGGCTACACAACAGCAAATCTTCCTTTTGCTGTCAAGATGCCTGAGGGCATGAAGGCCTATGTGGCTGTTGAACCCGTTATGGTAGACGATGTGTTGTGCATGTACATCGAAGAGATTGCCGTGGACGACGCAGTAGTACCAGGCAATACACCCGTGATACTCGCTGCCCAGGCAGGTACATACATGCTTCAATTCGTAAATACCGAGGTATCTGCACCTGCCGGTGGCGCTTGGAAGGGCACTTTGCGTGCAGCAACTGTAAACGGTGCTTCCTACACACTCAGCGGTGATAAGTTTGTAAGGAAGTCCAATGCCAGCGTTTCAGCCAACCAGGCATACTATGTTGCCGCCCTTGATGCCGCAACCTTGCCTATTGCCTTGGAGAACGGAGGCGAAACGGGTATTGACACCATCATTGGTCAGGGCGAGAAGGCAGAGTTCTACGATCTAAGCGGTCGCCGTGTGGCAAAGCCCGTTCGTGGAATCTATGTGCTGAATGGCAAGAAGGTTCTGGTTAAATAGACCAAACAATATTTACACAGTACTGTGCCCCTTCCCTTCATTTTGGGGAGGGGCATGTTTTTGAGTTGCCAAATAGTATAGGTTCAGATGGCATTATTAAGAAGAGTGCGCAAGTTTATCTGCTGGTCAGTGATATTGTTCTTTGCCAGCAGTATATTAGCAGTGTTGGCATACAGGTGGCAGCCTGTAAGGATAACGCCCTTGATGGTGATACGTTGTTGCCAGCAGATGGGAAGAGGGGAGAAGATACGCCTGAAACACCATTGGGTGGATATGGACAAGGGTATGGTGGCTGATATGCCATTGGCTGTTGTGGCAAGCGAGGACCAAAGATTTCTGGCCCACAACGGCTTTGATTTTGATGCCATATCCAAGGCATGGGAAGAAAGGCAGAGCGGAAAACGCAAGCGTGGAGCCAGCACTATCAGCCAGCAGACGGCAAAGAATGTTTTCCTGTGGCCCGGAGGAGGATGGTTCAGAAAAGGTCTTGAGGCATATTTCACTATGCTGATAGAGCTGATGTGGAACAAGCACAGGATAATGGAGGTGTACCTGAATGTTATAGAGACCGGTGATGGAATCTATGGCGTGGATGCCGTGGCATGGCAGAATTTCGGTCGTGGAGCCGACAAGCTGACTAGAGCTAATTGTGCCCTAATAGCCGCCACACTGCCCAATCCATTGAAGTTCAGTTCCAAGAATCCTTCAAGATACATGCTTAAAAGGCAGACGCAAATCATGCGCCAGATGAGAAACCTGGGCAAGTTGATGTGGGAGGACCAAAACGGGGCCTAATAGTGCTTTTTTGTAAAGTGTACTTTGCATTTACGCAAAAAAGATGTATCTTTGTGCACATAAAATATATTAAGCAACATGTTAGAAACCTTATTCAGAACACATCGGTACCTGGTGGAACATCTGGGAGAACCGGTACGCCGTTCTTTGATGGACGAGATAAACTGGAAGGATCGTCTGATAGGAATCAAGGGCAGTCGTGGTGTGGGAAAGACAACTTTCCTGTTGCAATATGCCAAGGAAAACTTTTCGGTAACCGATAGAAGATGCCTGTACATTAACATGAATAACTTCTTTTTCCAGACATACAGTCTGGTGAAGTTTGCAGGTGAATTCTATAAGGCTGGCGGTCAGGTTCTGCTTATAGACCAGATATTCAAGCTGTCGGATTGGAGCAATGTCCTACACGAATGCTATGAGAAGTTCCCAATGCTGAAGATAATATTCACGGGAAGTACCGTGATGAGGCTGAAGGATGAGAACCCGGAACTGAATGGTATATGCCATAGTTACAGCCTGAGAGGATTTTCATTCAGAGAGTATTTGAACATGATGGCAGGTACGGACATTCGTCCATATACCTTGCGCGAACTGGAAAACCGCCACGAACGCATAGCCAAGGAGGTGTGTGAAAAGTGCAATCCTTTGGAGCATTTCCAGGCTTATTTGCATCATGGCTATTATCCTTTCTTTCTGGAGAAAAGAAATTTCAGTGAGAATCTGCTGAAGGTAATGAACATGATGATAGAGGTGGACATCTTACTGATATATCAGATGGAACAGAAGAATCTGAATAGGATAAAGAAACTTCTGTTTATGTTGGCAAATGATGGTACAGGAGCACCCAACGTAAGTCATTTGGCTACAGAAGTCCAGACTTCACGAACTACGGTTATGAACTATATGAAGTTTCTGAGCGATGCCCGTCTGATAAGCCTTGTATACCGTAAGGGAGAGGAGTTCCCAAAGAAACCAGCTCGTTTGCTCCTGCACAATACCAATTTGATGCACGGGCTTTTGCCAGGACGCGTAAACAGACAGGATATGATAGACTCTTTCTTCCAGAATGCTGTCTGTGGCAAGCACAAGGTCAGTGTGGGTGACAGGTCCAGTACATATATCCTGGATGGCACCTTGCGTTTCCGACTGCTCAGCGAGGTTCCCAGACGCAAATCCACTGATGTAATCTATGTATGTTCAGATAGGCTGCAGGGAGAGGGACAGGAGATTCCCTTGTGGATGTTTGGTCTGCTGTATTAAAGGGGGATAGGAGGGAATAGGAAGATCTAAGAAATCCTAGGAGGACCTAGGAAGTCCTAGGAATCATAGGAAGACCGAGGAAAGAATAGGAGGGCTTGAGAGAAAAAATTAAATAAAAGAAATAATCATTAACCGCAATCAGGCCGAGAGCCTGACGATAAAACAACAATAACAATGGCAAAAGAAAAGAAATTTGTGACATGGGACGGTAATACCTGTGCCGGACATGTAGCCTACATGTTCAGCGAGGTTGCCGCCATCTATCCCATCACTCCTTCGTCTCCAATGGCGGAGCATGTGGACGAATGGGCAGCACAGGGCAGAAAGAACCTGTTCGGTGATACTGTCCTGGTTCAGGAAATGCAGTCCGAGGCCGGTGCTGCAGGTGCCGTGCACGGTTCTCTGCAGGCAGGTGCCCTGACATCTACCTTTACCGCCAGCCAGGGTCTGCTGCTGATGATCCCCAATATGTACAAGATCGCCGGTGAGTTGCTCCCCAGCGTATTCCACGTGAGTGCACGTACCGTGGCAACACATTCTCTGTGTATCTTCGGTGACCACAGCGACGTGATGGCTTGTCGCCAGACTGGTTTCGCAATGCTGGCAGAGGGCAGCGTGCAGGAGGTTATGGACCTGAGCGCCGTGGCACATCTGGCTTCAATTGAATCACGTGTACCCTTTATCAACTTCTTTGACGGTTTCCGTACTTCTCACGAGTACCAGAAGGTGGAACTGATCGAGGACGACGACGTTCGCGACCTGGTGGACATGAAGGCCGTGAGCGAGTTCCGTTCACGTGCATTGACCCCTGAACGTCCCGTGGCAAAGGGTATGGCAGAGAATCCCGAAACCTTCTTCGCACATCGCGAGAGCTGCAACCGTTACTACGATGCAGTGCCCGCTATAGTGGAGAAGTACATGGCTGCCATCAGCGAGCGCACAGGCCGCAAGTATGACCTGTTCACCTATTATGGTGCCGAGGATGCCGAGAACATCATCATCCTGATGGGTTCTGCCACCGAGGCAGCACGCGAGGCTATAGACCATGCCAATGCCAACGGCAAGAAGTATGGTATGGTGAGCGTACACCTGTATCGCCCCTTCTCTGTGAAGCACCTGCTGAAGGCTGTGCCTGCAAGCTGCAAGCGCATTGCTGTACTGGACCGTACCAAGGAGCCCGGCAGCAATGGCGAACCTCTGTTGCTGGACGTGAAGGATGCTTTCTACGGCGTAGAGAATGCTCCCCTTATCGTAGGTGGCCGTTATGGCCTGGGCAGTGCCGACGTTACTCCCACCATGATTCTGGGTGTATTCGAGAACCTGGAACTGGCTATGCCCAAGGATCACTTCACCGTAGGTATCGTGGACGACCTGACTTTCACCTCTCTGCCCAAGAAGGAAGAGATGGCATTGGGTGGCAAGGGTATCTTCGAGGCTAAGTTCTTTGGTCTGGGTGCCGATGGTACCGTGGGTGCCAACAAGAACTCTGTGAAGATTATCGGTGACAATACCAACAAGTACTGTCAGGCATACTTCTCTTATGACTCAAAGAAGAGCGGTGGCTTTACCTGTTCTCACCTGCGTTTCGGTGACACTCCCATCCGCAGCACATACCAGATCAAGACTCCCAACTTCGTAGCATGCCACGTTCAGGCTTATATGCGCATGTACGATGTTATCCGTGGTCTGCAGCCCGGTGGCCAGTTCCTGCTGAACACTATCTTCGAGGGTGAGGAACTGGTTAACTTCATCCCCAACAACCTGAAGAAGTACTTCGCCGAGAAGAACATTACGGTTTACTATATCAACGCAACAAAGATTGCTCAGGAGATAGGTCTGGGCAACCGCACAAATACTATCCTGCAGTCTGCATTCTTCCGCATCACCGAGGTTATCCCCGTGGAGATGGCAGTAGAACAGATGAAGAAGGCTATCGTGAAGTCCTATGGCAAGAAGGGTGAGGACGTGGTGAACATGAACTTTGCCGCTGTGGACCGTGGTGGTGAGTATAAGGTGCTGCCCGTGGATCCTGCATGGGCCAACCTTCCTGCAGATGAGGCTCCAAAGTATGACGAGCCCGAGTACATCACCAGTCTGGTACGTCCCATCAACGCACAGAATGGCGACCTGTTGCCAGTGAGCGCATACAAGGGTATCGAAGACGGTGCATGGGAGCAGGGTACTGCTGCATACGAGAAGCGTGGCGTTGCCGGTTTCGTTCCCGTATGGAACAGCGAGAACTGTATCCAGTGTAACAAGTGTGCATTCGTATGCCCCCATGCCGCTATCCGTCCTATCGTAATGACCGATGAGGAGTTGGCAGGTTACGAGGGCGAGAGCATCGAGATGAAGGCTCCTGCTACAATGAAGGGCATGCACTTTGTTATCGCAGTGGACGACAAGGACTGTCTGGGTTGCGGTAACTGTGCTGATGTTTGTCCCGGCAATCCCAAGAAGGGTGTGGCTCTGACCATGAAGGCATACGACGACTCTTCAGAGGAGGCACAGAAGAATGCTGCCGACTGGAAGTACTTC
Source organism: Bacteroidaceae bacterium (assembly GCA_045659645.1). Classification (GTDB taxonomy): domain Bacteria; phylum Bacteroidota; class Bacteroidia; order Bacteroidales; family Bacteroidaceae; genus Physcousia. Next base: position 106,662 of record JAZRCG010000010.1, read on the forward strand.
ATGCAGAAGGTGACAAGCAAGCAGCACCTGGTGGACATCAAGCAGAGCCCCAAGAACAGCCAGTTTGCACAGCCTCTGTTTGAGTTCAGCGGTGCTTGTGCCGGTTGTGGCGAGACACCATATGTGAAGCTCATCAGCCAGTTGTTCGGCGACCGCCAGATGGTGGCTAACGCTACTGGTTGCTCTTCTATCTACTCTGGTTCTATCCCCTCTACTCCCTATACAAAGAATGCCGAGGGTCAGGGTCCTGCATGGGCAAATTCCCTGTTCGAGGACTTCTGCGAGTTCGGTCTGGGTATGGTACTGGCCAACAAGAAGATGAAGGCACGTATCAATGACCTGCTGAAGGAAGCTATGACTTCTGAGGAGACTCCTGCCGAATTCAAGGAGGCTGCACAGCAGTGGATAAACGGTCAGAATGATACCGACGCTTCAAAGGCTGCAGCTGCCGCATTGAAGCCCATGATTGCTGCTGGCGTTGAGGCTGGTTGTCCCGTTTGCCTGCAGCTGAAGGAACTGGAGCACTATCTGGTTAAGCGCAGCCAGTGGATTATCGGTGGTGACGGTGCTTCATACGATATCGGTTATGGTGGTCTGGACCACGTTATCGGTTCTGGCGAGGACGTGAACGTATTCGTTCTTGATACCGAGGTTTACTCAAATACCGGTGGTCAGGCTTCAAAGGCTACTCCTATCGGTGCCATTGCACAGTTTGCCGCCAACGGCAAGCGTGTGGGCAAGAAGGATTTGGGTCTGATGCAGGCTACATACGGTAACGTATACGTGGCTCAAGTGGCTATGGGTGCCGACCAGGCTCAATGCTTGAAGGCTATCAAGGAGGCTGAGGCATGGAACGGTCCTTCACTGGTAATCGCTTATGCTCCCTGTATCAACCATGGTCTGAAGGCCAAGGGTGGCATGGGTAAGAGCCAGGCTGAGGAGGCTAAGGCTGTTGAGTGCGGTTACTGGCACCTGTGGCGTTACAACCCCGCTTTGGGCGAAGAGGGCAAGAACCCCTTCCAGCTGGACAGCAAGGAGCCTGCATGGGATAAGTTCCAGGACTTCCTGGAGGGTGAGGTTCGCTTCCTTTCTCTGAAGAAGGCTGCTCCACAGGAGGCTCAGGAACTGTTTGACGCATGTAAGGAGGCTGCACAGCGCCGTTACAAGTCTTACATCCGCAAGACTCAGGAGGACTGGTCTCTGTAATCTAAAGATAACAATATCGTAATTTATGTCAAGACACCTCTTTGCTAAGTGGCGAAGAGGTGTCTGCCAAAATGAATGGACGAAAGCGAGCATGAAACTGCTATACGTTATAGAGCACATATCTACGGTTGGTGGTCTGGAACGCATTCTCATAGACAAGATGAATGCACTGGCCGCAGAACCGGAGTTTGAAGTTGTGCTTATGACCATTTGGCAGGATGATAACAGACCGGCTTTTCCTTTGGACGAAAGGGTGGGACAGGTCTGCCTTGGTGTAGAGAAACCGAAGTCGGCCATAGGCTGGCTGGCAACTGTGCCGCATGTGTTGCATATATATAATAATAAGGTACGCGCGATAGCACCCGATGTGGTAATACATTTCCGAGCCATGGGGGCTATGCTAACAGCCTTCTCCTCTTGGAAGGGGTACACAGTGTTTGAAGCTCATACTGCAAGACAATTCAGCAACCACAGGTGGCTGTATCCGTTGATGGAGCGCAGGGCGGACGTGGTGGTTTGCCTTACTAATGGGGATGCACAGAACTATACCAAGGTCAGGAGGGTGGAGGTGATACCTAATTTTGTCCGAACCACTCCTATCCATTCCTGCAGGAGAGTGTGCAAGTGTCTGTTTGTTGGACGTTTGTGCCCAGAGAAGGATCCGTTACGACTTGTACGTTTATGGAAACAAGTTGTAGACAAGTATTCTGACTGGCAGTTGGACATTTGTGGAGAGGGTGAACTGAGTAACGAGGTTAGGGCTGAAATAGAGCGACTTTCTATCAAAGACAATGTACAAATGTACGGTCAGGTATCTGATGTTTCCAAAATGTATGCCCAGTCTGCAATGCTGTTGCTATGCTCCATAACCGAGGGATTGCCTGTGGTTCTTATAGAGGCAATGCGAAGCGGACTGCCAGTGGTGAGTACAGACTGTCCCTACGGTCCTGCTGATGTAATCAAGGATGGAGAGAATGGTTTCCTTGTGCCACAGGAAGATGATATCGCCTTTGTGGATGCAGTGTCAGCCCTTATTGAAAATGAGATGCTTAGGAAGAAAATGGGTGTGAAGGCATTAGAAACCTCTGTAAGGTTTTCCAAGGAGGTGATAATACATCGTTGGAAGGAACTGTTTGTGAAGAGATGAAGATATTGTTAGTAGGTGAATATAGCAATGTCCATTGGACTTTGGCACAAGGGTTGCGGCAACTTGGTCACGAGGTTACTGTTGCAAGTGGCGGTGACAGTTGGAAAGGTTATCCGCGAGATATAGATATAGCACATACCTTGACATTGAAGGGTCACATCAGCTTTTCTTGCAGATTGTTCAGTGCTTTGTGCAAGATGCGAGGGTACGACATAGTGCAGTTGATAAATCCAGTCTTCCTTGAAATGAGTGCTTGGCCTCATAAGGTCATCTTTGATTATCTACGTCGAAACAATAAGCATGTAGTGTTGGGAGCATTCGGAATGGACTATTATTGGGTACAGGTAAACCGAGATATCCGTCCTATGCGCTATAGTGATTTTAATATAGGAGACAAACCTCGCACCGATGCAGTTGCTCAGGAGTACATAGACACCTGGATAGGCACAGAGGCTGAGTACCTTTGCCGTTATGTGGCAGAACGTTCGGAGGCCATAGTGGCTGGTCTGTATGAATATTGGCTTACATATCAATTGGCGGAGGGAGGAACCTTGAAAGCAAAGACTGCATTCATACCCTTCCCTATACAAGTTAGCAATTCATGCCATACGTCGGGAGAAAAGATAAGAATATTTGTAGGTATCAGCAAGGTGCGTTCACAATATAAGGGAACGGATATAATGTTGCGTGTCGCCAGACGTCTGGAACAGGCATATCCCGACAGAGTGGAACTGATAGTGGCAGAGGGAGTTCCCTTTGCCCAATATCAGAGCATGATGGATGGGAGCGATGTTATCTTGGACCAACTATATAGCTACACACCTGCCATGAATGCATTGTTGGCCATGAGCAAAGGCATAGTCTGTGTGGGAGGTGGAGAGGAGGAGCATTACGAGTTGCTCAAGGAAAATGCATTGCGCCCTATAATCAATGTGGAACCCAGTGAGGAAAGTGTGTATGACCAGCTGGAACAGTTGGTGCTGCATCCTGAACGTTTGCCAGAACTGAAGAGCCAGAGCATGGAGTATGTCAGTAGGCACCACGGTGTACTGAATGTTGCCAAAGAATACGAGAAGTTGTACACGTCCTTGATGGCAGAATAGAAGTTCAAATATTGTCCGTTATGGAGCGGAACAGTCTGTAGTCTACTTTTGACAAGGATCTGCCTGCGCATTTCAGTAGAAGCGGAAGGCTGGTGTCGCTGCTATTGTCATTTACATATCCCGCAAAATATTTATGAAATATATCGCAGTGAATGGCGAAAAGTGCCTGCATGGCTTGCTCGTTTTTAAGAGTATGGAAATGCGAGGCTGTGGAAAGTATGTCCTGCAGGTAGAAGCGAAGAAGCATAGGTTTTGCCTTGTGCCCAAGTGAGAAGTAGTCGGAAAGAACACGGCGGCTTGCCCATAGAGAGTCCACGACACGCGCGTTGCCTTGGAAGGAATGCATGATGGAATTGGGGGTTGGCCGGTAGTAGTAGTGTGTGCCTGGAACATGAACAATCCTGTGGCTGAGAGGGTAGAGATAAAAAACATTCAGAGTATCCTCGAACCAATATCCCGGTGGGAAGTGGACGTTGCGGAATAGTTCCGAACGGTACACCTTGCCCCAGGCGAAACCATGTGCAGCACCATTATCGTAGTTGCCTTCGGAAATATCTGCCCCAGAGAGGGTAGCAACTTTCATAAGTGATTGGATGGCCCCAGGCATAAGTGCATCGTCGCTGTCAACAAACATTATGTATTTGCCCCGTATGTTTTTGAGGGCACTGTTTCTGGCACCGGACGGTCCTTGGTTGACCTGATGTATGATTTCTGTGGTAGAGTAGTGTGGACTCCCTTGTAAGGACGAATGATATTCTTCAAGTAGGGCAGGACTGTTGTCTGTACTTCCGTCATTCACAATGGAAACGAAGAAAGAAAACTCAGTCTCTTGCTGAAAAATGGAGTCAAGGCATTGCTTTATGTATAGTGCGGTATTGTAGACGGGTACAATGATGTGAAGATCGTAAACAGCTTCTATGCTGTTATTGCACAAGCAGGTCTGACCTTTGTCTGGGTATATGGCAGAAAGCATTTCTTCGGCTTCTATTGCTGTTATGTGCAGATGTTTTGGGAAGCGTGTGCAGTAGGCTGCATACCGCAGTGGCATGAGGAATAGACTGATGATATGCCAAATATTCCGGATGAATTTCTTTATATGCTTCATGGCAAATGTGGGCATTACTCCATAGTGTGACTGTCTTTTTTGATTAACCGCCTAAGCATAAAGTAGACCTCTTCCTGTAATCTGAACAGATACCATGAAGGCATTTTCCAGTAGCCAGGTCGCCATTGCGTTGAAGGTGATAGCAGAGTGGTGTCTATCTGTTGCCTCATATATTTAATAAGGTATAGGGCTTCCTGTTGCTCTTTTTGAGAAAAACGGTGGCGGTAGCAGTGGTAGTAATAGTAGGAGCTGATTATGCTTCCCCAGAAAGCAGTTTCATTCATTCTGAGAACCTCATTGCTATAGCCATGTTTCCTGAGCTGTCGTTTCATGTTGATATACCGGATATTGCCACGAATGTTGTTAAGGCTGACCTTGTGTGAAAGCGATGTGTCCAGCAACCTATGGTAATATGTGCCCTGACAGCTTGCCACCAATGGCGAGGCAAGAAATTGCAACTGTGCGGTATTGTCTTCGCCGTACACCCGTTCGCAATTGTCAAAAGGATACTGCACCTGCAGTTCTCTAGTGACAATCATCCTGCCGGTAATTCCTGTCCAGCCAATACTTCTGCGATATGCCTCTTCACCGCTGATAAGGCCAAAGGAGTTCTTTTCCTTGTGTTCAAGAAGAGTACCGTCAGGCAGAACTCTAACTTCTCTAAAGCAGATACATTGTATCCCCTTGTGTTTGCGGAACGTGTCCACGGCACAGGCTAAAGCATTTGAACTTAAAAAATCGTCGTGGTCCAGTGTGGTTATATATTGGCCCGACGATATGGCTACTCCGGCATTTCGTGCCAATTGTGCTCCGCCATTCTCGTCTCTCCATACCAGGTGTATGCGCTTGTCCATGTTGGCGTATTCTCGTAAAATGTCGGCAGTACCATCGGTAGAAACATCATCTACGAGAATCAGTTCCAAATCGGTCATGCTCTGTCTGAGTACCGATTCTATGCACTGCCGTATATGTTCCTTCATGTTGTATACGGCAACGATGACACTAACCAATGGATTATGCTTCATCCTTTATGCCTTGACTGAGTGTCCTGTAGCTATATATTGCCGACAATATGGTGAGGGGAATGCCTATGCCGAGTCGTAAGACGAGGTTGTTGTTCATGCACAGGACAATTATGGCAAGCACCATGCATGAGCCTATGATGATGTTACCCCAGTTTTTACCAGAGACGTTAATGTAGTAGAAGTATTTGTTTACGATGGCCAGTATTATGGTGTTGGCAATACCTACTGCAGATAGTGCCATTCCTATACCGTTGAGCCCGAATGATTTGTACATTGCATATACAAGAGCAATCGTAAGTGTATTATATATTGCTTCCAAAATCATGAACATCCATGAATGTCCGTGTGCGAGGGAGACGTATTCCAATGGAAGTGCAACAGAGCGGTGCAGTTGGAACAGTCCGGCCATTACACATATTCCTGCCATGGGAAGAAACTCGTCGGTGTAGAGTATAATGATAATAACCGGCATGCACAGAAGGAAGAGCATGACCAGTGGTGTAGTCAGAGTGAAACTGACATGAATCTGCTTGTTTACGGTCTCGGACTTTTTTTCTATGTCGTGGCACACACTTGTCAGACGTGGGAAATAGTCGGTGGCATTGGAACTGAAGACGATGCCAATATAATACATAACCAGTGCATATCCGGTTCGATACAGGCCTATTTCACTCTCGTCTGCTATTATCTTATATAGAATGGTTGTGGTTATGGCTCCCATAATGGCTGTTATTGCATATGGTATGCCGAACTTGAGCAGAGGAATTCCTTTTCTCCATATTTCCTTAGATATGAAATCTATACGGTATGGTATAACCTGTGAGCAGAAGTAGAGGTGAGTTGTGGCACTAATAGCGATGCAGATGTTCAGTGCCGGTATTATGCCATTGAAGCCGAGCAAGTAGTATATGCACAACACGCTGATAACGGCAGCAATGGCAGTTATCAGTTCCACGATTGCCACACGCTTCAGTTTATGTGTACCTTTCAGAATTGCACATTCGCCAACGGAAATAGGAGTGAGGAATGCTGCTGGCATCAGTAAAAGAACATCCAGATGATGCACAGGGTCGGCAAAAAAAACAGGTGATAACAATGTGGCGAAAACAAAGCAGATGAGGGCAGCCAGCAAGGCTGCTGTCATGGACCATGTGCGAATAACCTTTGCCATGAGATGGGCCTCCTGCTGCTGTGTCTCAGTGTCAATGCCGCTCATTTGTTGTATGCTGGCGGTTTCCAGACCAATGTTCGTGCAGGAACTGATAACATCCAGAATATTCTGGTAGATGGCAATAAGTCCCATGCCAAACGGCCCGAGAAAGGAAGCCGTAATCTTGCTTCTTGACAGATTAGCCAATATCTTTAGTGCTTCTACGCAGCCAAAGATGCCAATGTATTTGAGTATATGGTGGATAGATGTATATTCTCTGTTTTTCATCTGTATGTCTGGGTCAGGAACGGGCTGAGCATAGGATTAGAAACGAGTGTTAACCCTCGTGTATCCCACAATCCTGTCGTACCTGCCTCCGATTTCCTTATAATAAATGAATGCCTGGTATTCGTTTTCTGTTTGCCAGAAATCTCCCATTGTGAGCATTGTAGCCCCGTCTTCGGTAATGTACTGGTAATCGTAGTAACCTTGTTTCATCAGAACTGATGCTTCATAAAGTTCGTACTCATCGTTGTACTGCATTTGATACTCTTCGTTGAATTCTCCGTTGCTCCAGAGGCCATTGACATAGACCTTCTGTTGTAGGCGTGGTGATTGAAGGGTGAAATGCACGATGACGTATTCCGATTGTGTGTCGTTGTTTTCCTGATCGTCTGTTCTTGGAAAGAAAGAACCATTGCGATCCTCAGTGGTAGTGTAGGTGAGAGGGACTTTATCTTCCCACAATATGGCATGGTGGAATGGTTCGAACCATCTCATTCGGTCTACATTCATTCCTGACAGGTTTACATCCAGTATTTCAAACTTATAGTATTCATTGCCGGCAGGGAATATAAGTTTGCTGCAATGCTTCCATTCCAATCCATTGGATTTGTTTATGTCTGGACGTATTCCTGTTACGGTTCGGGAGGGGCGACGGTTCTGTGTCACTACGGCGCTTATCTGAGTGTATGGGTCGCTGACCCTTATTGCACCATAGTTTAGGTTCAGTGCGACTTGTTGATGGGAGTTGTTGAAGTCAATGTCGGTGTTTGAGGATACCTGCATGGAAAGTCCCATAGCTTCCTCTACAACATGGAAGCGAACTTCTATCACAGGTCCGTCGTCCATGTTGTCTTCTTCAAAGACAAGTAATTTGTAGTTTCCGCTAACCAAGACATTTGTGTCCCTGTTTGGGAAGGTCATGGCATAGTGAGTGTAGATCTGTGTGGTGTTGAAACTGTACTCGTAATCCTCTATAGGGCAATCGTTGTTGCCGTGCAGAAAGTCGCTCTCAAACAGCTCTGTCGTTTCCTCCCATTCTTGATTGCAATGCTGGATGCGATAGATATACCGGTGGTATTCGTGAGACATCTCGTCCCAGGAAATGTTTAGGTATGATGATTTGCCCAGACTGAGTATAGGGGGAAGGAGCGGGTTGTCATTGAGTGTGACTTGAAGGGTATGTATGTTCTTGTCAAAAACCTGATGCTGACCATATGTAAGGTTGGTCAGCATACAAGCCATCATGATAGGGAACATACGTTTCATAGTGTCGCTACTCGCCTTTTACGATGGGTAGATGCCAATGGAATTTCACGGCAAAGCATCTTACTGCTATAACCACTATGCTTGAGAACAGTGCACTGATGTTGGGATTGAATTCCAGGAGGTGCAGTGCGGAATATACGATGCCGCCTGCTACACATGCCAAGGCATAGATTTCCTTGCGGAAGATCAGAGGGACTTCGTTGATGAGTACGTCACGGATTACACCGCCGGCAGCACCGGTAACGGAGCCCATAGTTATGGCCGTCCACATTGGAAATCCCATCTGCAGTGTCTTTTCTATGCCTACGACGTTGAAGAGAGCCAACCCCACGGTGTCAAAGATGAACCATGTGTTCTTTTGTTTTACCAGGTATTTGGCAAAGATGTGTACGAACAGAACGGCCAGTGCGCACCAGATGAAATAAATCTCGTTTGTCATCCAGAATGGATTGACACCCAACATGACATCACGGAATGTACCGCCTCCGATGGCTGTGGCCATACCCACAATCCATGCTCCGAATATGTCAAATTGCTTGGCACTGGCCAGGCGTATGCCGGAGAGGGCAAAGGCGAATGTTCCAATGAACTCTATGAAAAGGAATGAGGTTGGAATGCGCAGGGTTTGTGCCAGCAGATTTATCCATTCTGCGGCGTCTTGCCATAGTTGTTCCATAATAAGGGGATGCTGTGCTTGTGTGTTGTGATATTATTATTCTGCCAACCCTATTTCTGTCCATTCAGCCATGATGCGTGCCGCATCGGTGCGTGCAGTGCTTTCCTCCACGTCGTAATTCTCTAACAGGATGGCAGCGAGTGTGTCTGAATCAAATTCCTTGCCAACGACAGCTTTCCACATTGTGGCTGCCGATTCGTTCAGGTTGATTACTTTTGAGAAGTCGATATTCTTGTCGCCATGTGCTACGACTATGTGTTCTCCGCATACTTCTCGCAGTTCAAAGCCTTCTTTGATTTTCATTGTTGTGTGTGTGTTATATGTTGTATTATATGATTGCTCTGTATATGAATAGCAGGTATCTTCTAATGGGCAGCAGTTTGTTCCATCGTCTGATGTTCCTGACGAGGTTGGGGTCTGTGGCATGGATGGTTCTGCCTGGCCGGATGTATTGTGTCACCTTGCCACAGAGGTCTTTTCTTTGGCATTGTTCGGTGCCTTGGACGTTGCCATCGCCCATCAGGGTTATTGTGTCCAGTTCTGTGTTGCTGGGATGTGGCGTAATGTCTATTATTCTGTGCAGGACATATTTCCCTGGTGCTATTTCTGCCAATACGGCATCGTATTCTGATGCTCCCACGGGGGTGTCAAGCAGTACTCTGTCTCGCTGGTGTTCCAGAAATGGCCGCATGCTCCATCCTTTAACCACGATGGTTGCCGTGTGTCCCTCTTTTATGGCATTCCTTACGGCTCCCAGTAGTATGTGGTTAGGGAGTTCCATGCGTGGCGCTTTGGTTTCTTGTCCGTTTCGGTTTACATAGAGATTGTGTAAGGGATGCAGGATGAACCGCAGCGCTTTAAGTATGAATTTCTTTGCTGATTGTGTCATGGCATAGTATTGCCGCTTCGCTGTTGGGTAGGCATCCAAGTTCCCAGATGCCACATGTCTGTATGAATTTGGTTATGCTGTCGCATATGCCGTTGTATATCCTTGCGTCCCATTTCATGTTGCTGCATGCGGGCAGTAGCATGACAAATGCTTCCAGAGGTTTGAGCCTGCGTATGGTGTTCTCTGGGCTTTGCTGTATTCTGACTATTCCTCCGATTGGCGCTTGTATGTTGCGGTAGCATGGTGTCTTTCCGCTCCATGGAGAGCCATAGACGATGGGGCTGCCGTCTACGATGCGGATGATGGGGTTGTCATCATTCATCAGGTCGCACCCTGGGATGGTGGTGTACCATAGGTGTGTGTGTGTGCTCTTGCCTGTGCCACTGGGGGCGGTCATCAGGTAGCCTTTCCCATTGCACCGTATTACGCTGGAGTGTATGAGCACGGTGTCCATGGCAACTGTTGCGAAGGCATAGGCCATCATCATGCAGTTGTTCAATCCGTAGTGCTGTTGGTTGTGTGTGCCCTCGTGCAGGGTAACGGTGCATTGGCAGAAGTCGGCCGATGTGTGCATTGTGGCACAGAGGTGTTCGCTGATGTCGTAGATTTTGAACATGTACCCGCCTTCCTTGGTGCGGTACACACCGTGGTTGCTTCCGCCAACGTCGAACTGCCCAACTTCCGTGCTGTTTGTTTCTTCTTGTAGATGACTGGTTACCATTACTGTGAGTAGTGGGGGCTGTGAGTTATCGCACAGGAATGGTTCGAAGTTGTGTAATAGTGCAGAGTCGGCGTTAATGTCTTGAAAACATATGCTCACTCTATGTCCTGCAATGCTATAGTGTTTCATGCTCGCTCCATTCTTGTGGTATAAACTTGAATTCTCCGGCATCCAGACTTTTTAGTCTTGTGGATGGGTCTTTGCTGTGTTTCTTGCGTATATTGACGTACTTTTTCTCCAGCTTGGATTTGTTGGTATGGAAAAACACTGCGCATGTGGTGTTGGGTCTGCCTTTGGCATACTCTACCCAGATTTGCAATTGTTGAGAGTATATGCTACGGTCGTAGAGGAAACCGGTTTTGGTGTCAATGTAGGCTGTATCAAACGTCTGGATGTCGGTCAGATATGTTGTGGAATCGGTTAGGCTGATGCTTATTCCAAAGATGTAGACTTTGCTTGCTTTTGGTTTTGCTTCTGCCTTTGCTACGCATAGTGTCATCAGAGCTGCAATGGCAAGGATGAGTATGTTGTGTGAGTTCTTCATATATGTGTGTAATAAATCCATGCAAAGATACGAAGAAGCGAGCGAAATATCAAATTTATTTGGATATTTTCGAGTGTGAGTATTCAAGACGGCAATCTATGGCCGTGAACAAAGTGATACGAGATGAGAAGAAGAAGAACTCCTGATGGTTTGGAAAAGGGTTGCTGCTTTCAAAATCCGGCATTCCAGTACCGGTTTTAAAAACAGTATTTCGGTACTGGAGTACCTTCGTGATGGTACTGCAGTCCTCTCGTGTCGGTACTGTAGTACTTCCACGAGAGGACTGCCTTGTCATCACGATGTCCTAACTGACTGTTTGCAGCTGGTAGTTTTACGAATCTGGTGGGCTGCTGCTTATAAAGGTTTGCCTTGTGGTAAAACTTAATGTTGTGTAAAACTATTCATTCAGGTCAATGACGAAGCCTTGTTTGCGTCCGCTTGGGGCAACTGCCTTTATCCAGATGGTCCGGTCGGGGCTTTGGTTGGCTTGCTTCACGGCATTCTCCCAATCTTGTGGGGTTTCCATTTGCATATCGTTCACGGCAAGGATAATTGTCCCCTTAGTCACTCCTGCCTTCTGCATTTTGCCATTGCGTATGGCCTTGACCGTCAGGCCGTAAGGGATACCCAGACGTGCTTTCTCGTCTGCCGATAGAGGTTCTAATGCCACTCCCATCTCGTCCACATCCACCTCTTGCAGAATCTTGGTGGAACCCTGGCTGTTTTTCAAGGTAACACTCTCGGTATGTTTCTTCTTGTCTCTGATCCATGTCAACTTTACCTTGTCACCAGGCCGGTACTGCGACAGGGCCTCTTGCAACTCCGACATCTTGTGTATCTCCTTGTCGTTGAGACTCACTATGGCATCGCCCTTCTGCAAACCAGCCTCGGCGGCGGTGGAACCTTCGGCAACACTATTCACCCATACGCCAGTTAGAGTGCCAAGGTCGGGAGTTTTGCCTTGAGCCTTTTCGGCATCTATATAGTTGGTAACGTCAATACCCGTTACGCCCAGCACGGCACGCTGAACCGTACCATAAGCCTTGAGGTCGGCCACCACCTTATTCATTATAGAGGTTGGAATAGCAAATCCGTAACCACTATAACTGCCCGTTTGCGAGTATAGCATGGCATTGATGCCCACAAGTTCGCCCTGTGCATTTACCAAGGCACCGCCCGAGTTGCCCTGATTGATGGCAGCGTCAGTTTGTATGAAACTCTCTATGCCGTTGGCTCCCAAACTTCTTGCCTTGGCAGAAACGATACCCGCCGTGACAGTACTTGTGAGATTGAACGGATTGCCTACGGCCAGAACCCACTGGCCAATCTTCAATTCATCGCTGTTGCCAATGGGCAGAGTCGGAAGATTTTTGCCCTCAATCTTGATGAGTGCCAGGTCCGTATTGGCATCCAAGCCTACAATGCGCCCAGAGAACTCCCTGTTGTCATTCAGTTTTACGAGAATCTCGTCGGCACCAGCCACAACGTGATTGTTGGTGACGATATATCCATCCTGCGAGATAATTACGCCAGAACCGGCACCTCGGCGATCGGGTTCCTTGTATTCCCGCTGCTGGGGAGAAATGCCCCTATGACCAAACATGTCGCCAAAGAATTCGGCGAACGGGTCGTGATAAGTGACCTTGTGTGTCTTGCCCATCTGCGTGACTTTTATGTAAACTACAGCATTCACGCTTTGTTCGGCAGCATAGGTAAGATCTACATACCCGACCAGAGGCACTGCATTTGCCTCTGTTTGCAACTCTGCTGGTGTAATGACTTCCTTGTCGGAAGGTGTCTCGGCATTGCCAGAACAGGCAATAAATGTGGAACCGATGATAATGAACAATGCTTTCTTCATGTTCTTGTTCTTATGTAATGGATTATTAAATGTTTGAGCACTTGTATATTTCTGTTTGCAAAAGTAGTTAGAAAAGAAGTACATTGTCACTTTCCTTGTCTTATTTTAACCTTTTAGTCATGTTGGTTTTGCCATTTTAAGGAATATTCGTAAATTTGCACACAAAGAAACAGTGGTTCGGCTTGTCGCTGGTCTTTCTATGAATATGGAAAGACGAGAGGAAAGTCCGGGCAACACAGGACAATCCGCTACCTAACGGGTAGGAGTCAGTAATGGCTGGTCAGTGCAGAAGAAAATAACCGCCAGCATCTATGCCGGCAAGGGTGAGAAGGTGGGGCAAGAGCCCACCAGGCGTATGGCAACATGCGTGCTGTGCACTCCGGATGTTGAAAGTTCGCGTATACCGGCGAGATTCCCGCAACATTAGTGGGGTGGGAGTGTGAGGGCTGTCCGTCCAAGCTGGAGGGTAGAACGATAGAGGCCGGTGGTGACACCGGCAGTGGATAAATGACAAGCGGCGGAAGGTATCATCTCTTTATGGTCCTGCCGTGCACAGAACCCGGCTTACAGAGCCTCTGTTTCTTCTTTTTTTAGAAAGTGCCTAATAGACATAAGCATATGACATTTGCAGAAAAAATGGAATCGTGGTGGAACATGGACGAGGGACAATGCAATGCCCTTGGAAAATGGTCTTTGCGCTTATTCAAACGCATATATATAACGGTTGACCATTTCATCAACAACAATCTGGGTTCCTATGCATCAGCCCTGACCTACAATACCACATTGGCTGTGGTACCCGTACTTGCCATTATATTTGCCATAGCACGAGGATTTGGATTTGACAATATAATAGAATCACGCATGCGTCTGGCACTGGATTCCTTCAATCCGGAAATAACCGCCACGGTGCTTAACTTCGTGGAGAGTTATCTTCAACATACCAAAAGTGGAGTGTTCTTGGGCGTTGGTATACTATTGCTGTTCTATACATTGGTAAACCTGACCATGAACATAGAAACAGCCTTCAATACCGTGTGGCAGGTAACGAATACACGAAACATATACCGACGCATAACTGACTATATTTCGGTATTCCTGCTGCTCCCTATTCTGATGATTATCACCAATGGTCTCAATGTTATAATGCTTGCCCTGGAATCATGGTTCGAGATGTACTTATCCATGGGAAATACCATTCATGTCATTGTGGTGATGCTTCCCTTCTTCATCAGTTCAATGGTATTTGTGCTGCTGTATAAACTCATGCCCAATACCCATGTACGTTGGAGTGCGTGCGTAGGCCCTGGTATCATTGCTGGTTTGCTGTTCCAGGGAATGGAGTACTTCTATATTCATTACCAGATAAAACTGTCAGCATACAATGCTATTTATGGTTCGTTTGCAGCCATACCTTTGCTTTTGATATTCTTGCAATTCACATGGTATATATGCCTTATCGGTTGTCAATTGTGCTATGCCAACCAAATGGTGCAGGAATATGCCTTTGAGAGATCAATGCAAGGAATGAGCCGTAGATTTAGAGATACCTTGTCACTATTGCTGGTTAACAATATAGCGAAGGCATTTGCAGAAGGAGACCGTCCTCATAGCCAGCATTCATTGTCTCGTGCGACCCATTTGCCGGATGCCTTGGTGAATGTGCTCCTGGATGAACTTGTGGACGTAGGTGTGCTTGCCGTAACACACAACAATTCTGGTACAGAAATGCTGTATATTCCTGCCATAGATATACATCGCTTGACGGTGCGCATGGTGGTGGAGCGTTTGGAGAGCAGAGGTACAGAGAACTATTCGCCAGCATGGTTGTTGCACAATCCTGAGTGGAAACGTCTCAGACAATATCGATACCACAATCCAAAGGATGCTTTGGTATTGGACCTGTAGTTCTTATGTCATTAACAACGAAGGCACAATGCAGGCATAAAACAATATAAGCAAGTTCTCGGCACTTATATGTGGAAAACTTGCTTATGAAGGTTGGGAAACCAACTTAAAAACTGTGGTTTATATCTTCTGTATACTCGGTTTCAAATGTAACATTTCCATTTGCTTCTCCAATTGGGAAAAGGTTTCCTGAGGATATTGTTCTGCAGTTAATCCTCATGGGAATGTCTGTTATTTCCCTTTCTGCAATGATGTTTTCAGATTTGTCGTAGACGGAGACCTTCACATTTATAGTACCGCTTTCTTGTGGTAGGAAACAGTGTGCGGTAATTCTTAACGGCGAGCTGAGGTTCCCTTCGCTGACTACTTTACGTTCAAACTCTTGTGTTTTAGGACAACAAAGCGTTTCACTATTCAATGTGTTTCCTGCATTTGTGAAGCGAAATTTGAATACCGACGCTTCTTGTGGTATGTTCTTGTCAGTACAGTTCAGGACCCATGTTGCCACACATCTCTTCAAAGTCATCGTTCTCTGATTAGAGTAAGATTCACTTACGACAATGTTTTGTCTGCATATAAACATCTGTGGAACCCAGTTCTCACTGAAGCTTATGTTCTCTAAACTTGTGATTAGGCATTGTTGCTCCCCGTTCCATCCTATAGCCAAGATAGTGTATTTGCCGTATTCCAATGTGTAAGAGAAAGTTCCATATGTTATGTTAGGGTCACCTTTATCTTGTTTTATTGCGTTCCCAACTTGATGGCCGTCTTTGTCGTATATGGCAAGAATGATATGGTCAGTATATTCTTGAGTGGAGGAAGCTTTAGTCGCATCTTCTGTCTCTTCCAGATATGTTGACTTAAAGCCCGCACAATGGAAATCGATTTCCTTTGTGCCTCTTTGTTCTGCTCCATTTTGTTCCGTAGGATTGATTTCCTCCTCGTCAAAGGTCATTGTCTGACACGCTACCAAGGATAATAGAAGAACTATAGACCAGAATATGTTTTTCATAATTTGTGTAGATTAGGTATCGTATATTATTAATATTGTATAAGAGTAACCGCTCTTAAAAATGTGACAAGGCGGGAATTCCGCCTTGTCAAGAATATGCGAGCAGCAAGTCTGCCATTTTATCAGTCGGTATTGTTCTTGATACTGAACACAAGTGCTACGATACTTGATGTAAGACCAAGAATAGTTGCACCTGCACTGAGGAATGTGTAGAAGGCACTGCTCTTCACACCAAGACTCTTGTTGGGCTCAACATAAATCATGTCGTTTTGCTGTACGTAGAATGCAGGATTGTTGAAGATGTTGACATCAGTCAAGTCCAATGTGTACATCTGACGTTCACCATTTGTCTCGCGGAAGAGTTTAATGTTTGTTCTAAGAGAAGTAACATCAAGGTCGCCGCACTGTGCAAGAACGTCGATTACGGTGTTGCGTTCACTGGTTAGGTTTACGCTCTTGGGACTTTTGACAGCACCTATAATGGTAACACGTGCATTCTGCAAACGTACTGTAACCTCAGGGGCATTAAGTAATTTCTGTTCTATGACCTTCTTCTCAATTGTTCGTGCTGCTTCTTCGCAGGTCATGTTGTTTACATAGACGCGACCTACTGCGGGGAGCACAACATATCCATTATTAGTTACAGTGTAACCGTATGCATTTGATAATGTTCCAGTTTGGCTCATGTTCTGGTTAGTGCCAAGTGTTCCCATGGTAACATCTCTTGCGAAGACTTGCAGTAGTTCGGGTTCAGATTCTGATGTCGTTATCTTTACCATTATTTGATCTGCAGGCTTAAGCCTCATTTCATACTGCTGGGATATCTTCTGTGCGTGTGAATACAGAGTGTCACTTCCTTGGAAGTAAATCAACTTCTTCTGGCTGACACAACTGGTTGAAAGAAGGCTTGTCATGAGGATGGTCATGCAACAAGCAAATTGAATTATTCTTTTCATAATGCTATATTGGTATTTCTTTTTAGGGATGTACTTGTGTGAGGTCTCGTGTTAGAAATGCCACCATTTTCGTTTTTGGACTTTTTCTATGTTAGTATCCATACTATCGTTTATAAGAATTTCTTCGTATGTTTTCCTTTCTTTAATGATGCGATAGATGGTGCCCCAATCAGGAAGTCCGCCCACATTACGATCGTCTATCCATATGTCTGCTTTGAGCTTTCGCGAGAAATGTTCGTTATGGTTCGTGTTCTCTTCGGGGAAATCCTTATTTACCGCATAGAATTCCAATCCATGCTCCTTGCACCAATTTACTGCCTCTTCCAATAGTACACCTTCGCGCACTGACCATAGAATAAGTTTGTGCCCTTCGTTGGCTAACATCTTTAGGGTCTGGATGGCAAAAGGTATCTCTTTTCCTATGCGAGGATATTCATGCTTGACGATTGTGCCGTCAAAGTCAACAGCTATGGTCATAAGTTTATTTTGCGTATGCTACGGAACGAGTTTCACGAATTACTGTTATTTTTACTTGTCCAGGATATGTCATTTCGTTTTGGATGCGTGTGGCAATCTCACCAGAGAGCTTTTCTGTCTGTATATCGTCAATCTTGTCAGCGCCAACGATGACTCTAAGCTCTCTACCAGCCTGGATGGCATATGTCTTGTTTACACCAGGATAAGACATGGCAATGTCTTCCAAATCCTTAAGGCGCTTGATATAGGCTTCCACGATTTCACGACGTGCGCCTGGGCGGGCACCGCTAATGGCATCGCATACTTGTACTATGGGGGCTATAAGTGAAGTCATTTCTGTTTCTTCGTGATGTGCTCCTATAGCATTGCAGATGTCTGGCTTTTCTTTGTATTTTTCTGCTAACTTGGCACCGTACAGAGCATGTGGCATTTCAGGTTCTTCATCGGGAACCTTGCCTATATCGTGCAATAGTCCTGCACGTTTTGCTTTTTTGGGGTTCAGGCCCAGTTCGCTTGCCATTACAGCACATAGGTTTGCTGTTTCTCTGGCATGCTGAAGCAAATTCTGTCCATATGAACTGCGATACTTCATCTTGCCTATGATGCGGATGAGTTCGGGATGAAGACCATGTATACCTAAATCTATGGTGGTTCGCTTGCCGGTTTCCATTACTTCTTCCTCAACTTGTTTTTTTACCTTGGCTACCACCTCTTCAATGCGAGCTGGGTGGATTCTGCCATCAGAAACCAATTGATGAAGAGCCAATCGGCATATTTCACGACGAA
This sequence comes from Bacteroidaceae bacterium, assembly GCA_045659645.1. Classification (GTDB taxonomy): domain Bacteria; phylum Bacteroidota; class Bacteroidia; order Bacteroidales; family Bacteroidaceae; genus Physcousia. Next base: position 124,779 of record JAZRCG010000010.1, read on the forward strand.
CGGGATCAAAGGCACTTATAACAATTGCTTCGGGGGTATCGTCAACAACGATTTCTACTCCCGTTGCATTTTCAAGAGCTCGGATATTACGTCCCTCTCGACCGATAACTCTGCCCTTAATTTCATCATTGTCAATATGGAACACGGTTACGCTATTTTCAACAGCAGTTTCCGTAGCAACGCGCTGTATGCTCTGGATAATAATTCGCTTGGCTTCTTTGTTAGCATTTATCTTTGCTTCATCCATTATTTCGTTGATATATGCCTGAGCATTGGTGCGTGCTTCGTCCTTTAATGATTCAATGAGCTGCTGTTTAGCTTCCTCGGAAGATAGGCCAGATAGTTCTTCGAGTTTAGTTCTTTCCTTGTTGACAAGATCTGCCTGACGAGCATCCAATTCCTCCTCTTTCTTCTTTAGGAGATTTTGTTGGTTTTCCAACCGAGTGCGCAATGTTTCTGTTTCCTGCTTACGTCGATTTATTTCGTCTTGACGTTGGTTCAGAGTCATCTCTCTCTGCTTGTTGCGGTTTTCTGCTTGTTGCAACTGTTGGTTACGCTGATGTATTTCCTTGTCCAGTTCATTCTTCTTGGACAGGAACTTTTCTTTTACTTCAAGAAGCTTCTTCTGCTTGATTACTTCTGCCTCTTTTCGTACTTCAGATTCCATTTTCTTTTGTTTTTGAGGTACGATAGCAAAATACCAAATGGCCCACCAAGCAATGGCTATGATGGCACCGCATGCAATTCCAATTATTATTTCGCTCATGTTGTGTTTAGTGAATAAGTTTTTTAGGTTTGTTTGTATATAATAATAATGATTAAATAATCAATAGTCCTATTCTGTTGTAGAAAACTCGCCACCCCCAAAAAAACTACTTCTTCAGTCTTTTCTCAATTTCCTCAATTAGCGGGGTAAGTTGCTCTATCATGTTTGTGGTATTACCTTTCTCTAAAGCATGCTGTAATCTGACAGCGATGTCTAACATGCACATGACCATATAGCGTTCGGTAGCGAGTCCCTTATAGCTGCGAGTGTAGAAGGCATATCTTTCCTTCATTAGACTTTCAGCCTCTCGATAGAGATGTTCATCCTTGCGTTGTACGGTCATCGGTAGGTCCCATGACCCAAATCGTATGGTTATTTTTTGTTTGTCGTCCATGATTATTGTACTTTCAATGTAGCCAAACACTTGTCTACCGACGCAATCATTTTGTTAATTCGCTTACGTGTAGTCTTCAGTTCGTCGTCATCAATCATGTCTATCATACGTGCCATTTTCAGCCTGGCATAATTGTCTTTTAACTCCTGGTTCTCTGCTTCCAAACTTAGGCAATGCTGTTGTTGATCCAAAAGTTTCTGCTCCGCATTAGCCAGTTGTATTTTCAGCTGGTCATACTGCATTATGAGTTGGCGAGTACGAGTCTCAAGTCTTGAGATTATGGAGGCGACGTCTTGATCCATGTTTATTATGTATTTTGTGGTGTCTTTTCTTTTTTAGCAAGCATTACTGTTGTGTAAACATATTCTGCTATCCATGATTCGCTATAGGATAACTCTGACTGGTATTTACGAACAGAAATGCATGAGCGACGGACGGCTTCGTCTTTCCAGTCGTTACGTGTGAGTATATCGTGAATCTGTTTGTCTACCATGCCTCGCATAGCCTTGTGCAGGAATGATGGCAGGCGGAACTTCCACTGCATAAGGTTACTCATGAGCATCATTAGTTCTTGACTGAATCCCTGAAACTGTATCATGTAGGATTGAACTGATTGTATAGTGCGACATTTCTTTTTTATACTGAGGTCTATTTCTTTGAAGAAATTATCGCTAATGCCATAGATGCTCTGCAATATTTTCTGGCATTGTTTTTTTTCGGCCAAACCTATTTTGTTATTAAGGGTAGGGACGTGGTAGGTTTGTTTGAAGATACGTAAATCTTGCAAGGCCTTCAAATCGTTGATACCAGTTTGTACGGCAATTGTAGCTTGGTAGTAAACCCTTATAAGCAGCATGAAGTCTTCAATGCCACCGATTGTCTGGAGTTGCTTTTTCTTTGTAAAAAAACTAAATATATTCATTCTTGATTATCAATAAAATTATCGTTGTTTGCAGTATAATTTGGAGTATTTGCAGTGAGATTCTCTTCTGCTTGTGATGTTTTGCATAATGGGATTTCTTCTTCTGGGTAAAAGGACTTTTCTTCATTGTGAGAATATAATATCTGGATTTTTGGTAAATCTCCCAAAGAGAAGTATCCTATCAATACCCCGATGAATAATGGGGCTTTTTCCAAAAATATATTTCCGTGTATGCAATGTTCAGAAAAAACGAGTGATGAAAACTCCTTATTACCATCGGTTTTGACCTTTTTGATGGAAAACATTGGCTGCTCATGACTTTTTCTTGTTGCTAATTCAAAAATAATCAGGGCAAACAGTATAAGTGGGAATAGCGTTGTCAAAAAGACAAAGGAGCAGATGATGTCGGTCAGCCTTTTTGATATTCTGTTTAAAGGACTGCTTAGCCAATGGATATTAAGAATGCCGAAGACATACTGACGTAGAATGGTTATAGCAATGAGATTGCATACCAACAACCCCCATAACCAATCTGTTTTCCAAATGATGATGTAGGTTATAGGTAATATGCATGCGTTTAGGATAATTGCATCAAAAGCATATACTACTCGCATGTCGGTGACAATATTTTCCTTTTTGAGTCTGCTCATTACTTCGCAAAGATACATATTATTTTATAAATAAGGTCTCTATGAGTGTTTTTTTTGCAGTGAAATGTATTTTTTCGCTTGCAGAAGCAATTGTTTATGGGAAAAATGGTATTTTTGTAACCACGAAATCAACCATATTGCATAATCTGTAAATAAAAACATTGAGATATGTCTGAAATTACAATGAAAGATGACTTCCGCAAGGAAGAAGAAAGCAATGAACTATTTAGCTTGCAGACTATTTGGGTTTTGTTTTGCCAAAATTGGTATTGGGTTTTGATCTCAGCTCTTATTTGCGTAGGAGTAGCTTTTGTTTATTTGAGATTCAAGACCCCAGTTTATTCTGCTTCCATGAAGGTTCTTGTTAAGGAATCAGGTGATAAGAAAAATGCTTTTTCTGGCATGGCCTTGGACCAGATGGGTATGCTGTCAAGTTCCAATGGCTTTGATAATGAACTTGAGATACTGAGCAGTACAACGGTTGCAACCAGGGTGGTTAAAAGGCTTAAGTTGTATGTTGCGTATTCTTTGAAGGGGCATTTACAGGATACAGAACTGTATAAGAACAGTCCCGTATTGGTAGATATGGAAGAAGCGGACCTTGAGGTTCTGAAATCTCCAATATATTTTGAACTGAGCAAGAAAGAGGGCGGGATACTTCTTGAAGGTTATTTTAATCCATTAACTCCAGGTGAAATCTCTTATAGTACAGAGATAAAAGCACTGCCGCTGAGTATTCAGACACCAGTTGGGACATTGGTTTTCCAGCAGAATGCTTTGTTGGATTCCTTAAAGCATGAATCTATTTTTAAGGCTTGGGAATCAGGAAGCAAGATGTCTGTTGCCATGTCCTCGCCAAAATCCGTAGGACGCAGTTATTCCAGAGGCAGATTAAGTGCTTCTCCTACATCAAAGACAACAACTGTGGCAAGTGTGAGTCTTGTGGATACTCAAAAGGAGCGTGCTCTTGATTATCTTAACGAGTTGTTGGATTGCTATAACGAAGATGCAAATGAGGACAAGAATGAAGTAGCCCGTAAGACTGAGTTGTTTATTTCAGAACGCCTGAAAAGTATTCGCGAGGAATTGGATGAAACAGAGGGAAGTATGGAGTCTTATAAGAAAAGTAATGAGTTGATAAACCTTGCCAATGATGCCACTAATGTCCTAAAGAGCACAACGGATTATAGAAAGGAACTTATCGGACTTCAGACTCAGTTAGAACTGTTAAAGTCGTTGATGGAGTATATGGATTCTCCAGGGAATTATCTCCAGATCATACCTGCGAACTTAGGCCTGGGTAATTCAGCGTTGATTACTCCCTTGGTTACTACCATCGGTAAGTATAATGAGATGGTTCTAAAGAGAAATCGTTTCTTGAAGGGTAGCAGTGAGGATAATCCTATGGTTCTTCAATTGACCCAACAACTTTCGGATATGTGGCCAACCATTCGTCAGAATATGACCAATATTTACGACAATATGGTAATCCAGAAGAATAGTGTAGAGCAGCAATATGAACTCTATTCTGGAAGAATACAGAAAACGCCAACTCAGGAGCGTATTTTGAACAATATTACGCGTCGTCAGGCATTGCAGTCTGATTTGTATTTGACCTTGTTGCAGAAGCGAGAAGAGAATTATATCCAACTTTACAGTACAGCAGCAAAGGCGCGTATAATTGAGGAACCATATATAACAGGAAAGGTAAGTCCAAAGAATAATATGGTGTTGATGGCATCTTTGCTCTTTGGCATATGCTTGCCCATAGGTTTGTTGCTGTGCAGGAATTTATTGCGCACCCGAATAGAAAACCTTGATGAGGTAGAGCAACTGACGAAATTGCCCGTATTGGCTAATATTCCAGCAATAAAGGAAACAGATGAATTAGGTCGTGCAATAGTTGTACGGGAGAATAGAAATGGTTTGACGGAAGAGGCTTTTAGAGGATTACGTACAAACATGAGGTTTGTGCTGAAGCCAGATGAACATGTAATAATGGTTACTTCATGTATATCTGGCGAAGGAAAAACTTTTGTGGCCTCTAACCTTGCTATGTCAATTGCATTGCTGGGCAAGAAAGTGATAATTGTAGGTTTGGACGTTCGTAAGCCCCGTTTGATAAATTTATTTAAGCTCAAACCCAGCAAGCAAGGAATAGTCAACTTCTTATGTGGAAGTGAGAGTGATTACTCATTGCTTGAAGAGCAAATTATCCCATCTGGCATTAATGCCAACATGGATGTATTGCCTGCAGGTGTAATTCCTCCAAATCCAGCAGAATTGTTGGGTGGACCTTTGTTGAAGGATGCTATTGATTACCTCAGCAAGAAGTATGATTACGTAATACTTGATACTCCGCCAGTGGGCTTGGTTGCTGATACTCTTACGATTGGACAACTTGCTAATGTTACCCTTTTTGTAACACGTCTTCACTTTAGTCTCAAGTCTGCTTTTAATCTTATAAATAACCTTAGTGCCGACAAGTTGCCTAATAGTAATATCGTAGTCAATTCGGTTGATGTTCGAAAGGGTAAATATGGTTATTACTACGGTTATAAGAGTTTTAGACACTATGGTTTATATGGTAATTATGGACAATTTGAAGGAAATAACTTCCATACTGAAAAGTAAGTCTAATCAAAGGTTAGTCGCAGTATTGATCTTTTTATGGTATACCTGCCTTTTCTCGAATGCTCAAAACGAGGGGTGGCAGGTATACCCCGCTTATACAGAGGCGGTGCAAGTTGAGACGGCAGACAACTACCTTTATTGCATAATGAAAGGTAGTGGTACGATAAATTCCAATACGGGAAATCTCGTGCGATATGATGTCGAAGATGGTAGTGTGCAAACATATGATTGTTTAAATACCCTTAATGATAAGGAAATAGCTCACATATCATATAACAAGACGACAGAACGCTTGATTATAGTTTACGCAACAGGAACTATAGATCTATTGGATAATGACGACGAGGTTGTCAATTTAACAGCACTTAGGGATGCTTCTATTTTTGCAGAAAGCATAAATTTTATTTATAACAGGGGGAAGTATGCCTATCTTTGTGTAGATTTTGGCATAATAGAGTTAGATACTGAGCTTGGTGTTATTCGCGAGACATATCGGGTTGGGGCGTCTGTCGTTTCAATGCAGTCAATCGGTGAGAAGATATATGTAGCAAGGAAGGATGGCCTGTTCATGATAGATGCCGTATCAACTATGCATGATAGAAACTCTTGGCATAAACTTTCAGATGAAGAGTTTAAAGAACTTCAAGCATTTGCAAATCAATTGTATGCTCTAAATAAGAATAATCGATTGCATTATTTGCTTCCTGATGCGTCAGGAATAAAGGTTGTGGCGTCGTCATACTATTTTACAAAAATTCAAGCACATTCAGAAACTCTGTTATGTACAGATGCAGGTTCGTGGATGGCATTATTTAATCCTTCATCTCCCCAACATCCCACAATTATACAACAAAAATATAAATGGAATGACGAGGCCCTACTTTCTGATGTCCTATATGTTTGTGACCCCTTGGTTGGTTTAATGTCTTATAAGTATAATCCAGAGGAATCGGTCTTTATCCCACTTTCTTCTGAGGCCTTATTTTCAGTTGATTCTCCACGACGTGACTTATTTTACCATATGAAATACGAAGATGAGAGGTTGCTAATTGCTGGTGGTATCAATACCCAATCAGCGGCCTATTATCCAGTAACGTTCATGTTTATGAGTGAGGATAAGGGAGAAACAGAATGGACATTATTTGATGAGGTTACCCCAAGGAACGATTATCCCAAATTATCCCATAATAATTGCGTTGATTTGGTACAGGACCCCAATGATGACAAACATTTTTATGGGGCAGTATCAAGAAACGGACTTCATGAGTATCGTATGACTGATGACGGGAATGTGAGATTTGAAAAGATACATAATTATTTGAATTCTCCTCTTCGTTGCATAAATGTAGATACTCCCACTCCTTGGAATTATTGTACTTGTACAGCACTGCAGTATGACGACCGGGGCAATTTATGGATGGCTAATCAGCAGACAGATACAATTGTACGTCTCATTCGTCCTGACGGCAGATGGATTTCCCTATATTATCCCGAGATTGTCGGTGCAGAGAATGTGTTGCAGTATTTGTTATCTTCCCAGGATGTCAATTTCTTAGTTACTTATGCTGGTGGCAGACGTGGTTTTTTTGGTTTTGACACTAATGGCACATTAAATGTCTCTGACGATGATAGACATTTGCTTCGTACGACCATTACTAACCAGGATGGAACAACGGTGTTGCCAAATCACTTTAATTGTATGGTAGAGGATATGGAGCAACAAATATGGTGTGGAACGGATGCAGGCTTATTTGTTATTACTAATCCTCAGGAATGGTTTGATGATGATTTCAGATTTCATCAAATAAAGATAAATCGTGATGATGATAGCGGTTTGGCAGATTACTTGCTGGCTGGAGTTGAAATAAAATGTGTGGCAGTGGATCAGTCCAATCGCAAATGGATAGGTACTACAGGCAATGGAGTTTATCTTGTCAGTCCGGATGGGCAAGAAACAATTTGTCATTTTACCCGAGAAGATTCTCCATTACTATCAAACAATATTCATAGTATAGCAATTAACCACAAGACTGGACGTGTAATGTTTGGAACCGACTTAGGGTTATGTAGTTATGATGCTCGTGTGACAAAGGTTGAGGATTCTCTTGCAGATAGAAATAATATTATTGCTTACCCCAATCCTGTACGTCCCAATACAGACGCCGGGGTTACAATTAATGGATTAACAAATGGTGCTGAGGTGAAAATAGTATCTTCGTCAGGAAAGGTGGTTTGGGGAAGTAAAAGCCTTGGTGGCAGTGTGTATTGGAATTGCAGGAATATATCTGGCGACCGCGTGCCAAGTGGAGTTTATCATGTAGTATGTAATACAGAAGATGCCAGTCAAACCGTAGTAACCCGTATTGTAGTATTGAAGTAGATATATGAGAAGAATATTATTGCCACTGTTATTGTCGTTTGCCGTATTGAATGCAAATTCACAGATATCACGCTTGGGTGAGAATGTGCAATATTCATTTGCAGTCCAAGGAACTGCAGGAGGAGGAGATACAGCCCCCTTCTGGTTTACCAACAACCGATATGGATTGGGTACAACAGAGAATTTCAGTGGGCTTGCTCGTGTGGCATTATGGCGTACAGTAGAGACTGATTCCATTTGGTTTTGGCGTATGGGATATGGTGTGGATTTGGCATCTCCAATAAATGGAGAAAATGGCTATTTCTGCATCCAGCAGGCTTACGCAGATATCGAGTGGAGAATGTTACGTTTATCCATAGGACAAAAGGAAAGACCATCGGAGTTCAAGAATCCTTATTTGTCTACAGGTGGCATGACCATGGGAATCAATGCGCGTCCAATTCCTCAGATTAGGGCAGAGATGCCTGATTTTTGGCGAGTACCTGGGACGCGTGGAATTTTCTCGTTCAAGGGACATCTTGCATATGGTCTGTATACAGATGATTCTTGGCAGCGCAAGTTTAATGCTGGAACCTCAAATATCTATACTTCTGGTAGCATGTTTCATTCCAAAGCCTTGTTCTTAAGATTTGGTAACAGGGAACTTTTTCCATTGGAAGTTTCTGGTGGCTTGGAGATGGCATGCCAATTTGGAGGTACTGGATATAATATACCGCAATACGCTGGTGGTTTATTGGCACAGGAGATAGAGTTGGGAGGTAATGTATTTAATGCTTTTTTTCCAAGTGGTGGAGATGTAAATGATGAAAATTACACCAATGCCGCAGGAAATCAACTAGGTTCATGGCATTTGCGATTTGATTGGATAAAGAAGGACTGGAAAGTAGGTGTTTATATGGAACACTTCTTTGAGGACCATAGTCAGATGCTTTTCCAATATGGCTGGAAAGACATCATGTTGGGCCTGGAATTGAATTTGTGCAAGAATCCATTCGTGACAGCAATTCTCTACGAATATAATACCACAATGCACCAATCTGGACCTCTATATCACGACAAGACTGTTGAAAATCCCCTTCAAATCAGCGGGCAGGATGACTATTATAGGAATCATATTTATGGCGCATGGCAAATGAACGGTTTTTCTTTGGGTAATCCTTTGTTTCTGTCGCCAATGTATAATACTTATATAGGATCCAAAGGTAATCTTACGCCTCAACACAATAGAGTGCAAGTACATCATTTGGCTCTTATGGGTAATCCTTCTTTGGAATGGTCCTGGAGAATTATGTATACTCATCAGTATAGCCTTGGAACATATACTAAACCAACGATCAACCCTTGCAATGGAAACTACATTTTAGTTGAGACGACTTATAACCCCAAGTGGGCATCAGGATTATCCATGACGGTATCTTATGGACACAATGATGGTAATTTGTTGGGCAATTCAAATGGAGCTATGTTGACAGTGAAGTTTAATGGATGGTTGAACAGAACTCAGTGGTAAAACGTTTAATTTCTAGTTATGGTAAAGCGTGCTAATAATATGTTCAAACAGGCAATAGTGGCACTTATATCTGTGCTTTTATTTTCTTGCGACAAGGTTGATTGCAATGGCGATTTGGATGGTCAGTGGCAAATGATAGAATGGACGTCACCCAATGGTGAGCTTGTCGGCAACAATGAAATACAGATTTACTATAGTTTTCAGTTGCAGATGATGGGGTTCCAGAGATTGTCAGCAACAAACAATGGTAGGCAACGTTCCTCATTTGATAACCAAGGTTCCTCTATACGTATATATGATCCTATAGAGTACCAAGGTCATGGTCATGATAAGATTCTTTCCATGGATGTGCTTTCCAGATACGGTGTTCCATCAGATGGAATGATGAAAATAGAGCACTTGTCCCCACAAAAAATGGTTCTCTCCAGTACCGAAAAGGGACGGTTGACGTTTAGGAAGTACTAAACATTTGTGAATTTATTCCGTATACTTATAATAAAACCAATAACATCAGCGTTATATAGATACCTATATTTACGTTTATGCCATGATAATACCAGATCTCTTCTTCTATATATTCATCGCTTTTGCATGTTCGGCCCTAATGGCTATGATTTTATATTCATGGATATTGAAGCATATCTATGAAAAGGATATCAATGTCTTAGGCATGAGTTTGGAAGAACGCAAGTCCAAGCACATACCACTTGGTGGAATGGTACTGGTTCCTTGTGTAATAGTGGGGGTATGTCTGTCAATGGTATTGATGAGTGAAAAGGAGAACCTGGCGCATAGTATCAAGACATCAACCTTGCTATTGGGTTGCGGTGTTATATCGGTATATCTCATAGGACTGTTAAAGGACCTATACGGCCTTCCGGTAAGGGTACGTTTGCTGATTCAGATTTTAGCCGCACTTACTCTTCCATTATGTGGGTTGGTACTTTCCGACTTATGTGGTTTTATGGGTATTGGTCTAATGCCGTTAGGGTTGTCTTATCCTCTCACTGTTTTAATTATTGTGACAGTGGTCAATGCTGTAAATATGCTTGATGGAATCGACGGACTCCTTTCATCATATGCTATGCTATGTATGCTATGTTTCGGCCTGTGTTTCCATGACTCCCAAAATATGGTCTATTGTCTCATTGCAGCCTCTATGGTAGGTGGGTTGATAGTGTTTTTTTGTCGTAATGCATTTGGCAGTATTGAAGGAAAGAGCAAGATAGATATGGGCAATAGCGGTTCTCTGACATTGGGTTTCTCGTTGGCATATCTGACTTTGAAATTTATCATAGCAGAGGATAAAAGTTCCTTTGACTACCAAGAGCGCATGCTCGTATGTTTTTCTCTGCTCTTTGTGCCCTGTATTGACCTTGTTCGTGTATTTTTTGAGCGCATTCTTCGTGCCGACCGTCCTTTCTCTGCGGACCAACGCCATCTTCACCACATGCTCATCAATTCTGGCGTATTCGGGCGTATGACCCTCCTTGCCATGATGTCTGTAATTTGCTTCTTCCTTCTCGCAAATTTATCATTGGCATTTCTGGGATGTTCCATGACATGGATAGCTGTCATAGATATATTATGCTATGCTCTGCTGATTGGAGTTCTGAAACATCGAGTTAGGGCCTTCCATAATAGAATAGCACAATTGGATAATATTCAAGAGCGTTTTAGACGGAATGCATTATCTGCAAAAAAAATATGTATTCTTACGCCACGTTTCCCATTGCCTGAGAATGGTGGTGATGTTCTACGAATCAATAATATTGCACGACAACTAAAACGTGAAGGGTATCAGTTAGTTCTTGTTAGTTTTGAGGAATGTGGCGCACCACAAATTTTCGAGGCTGAGCGTATTTATGACAAGGTATATACCGTGCACCGAAGTAAATTATATGGTCTTTGGCAGTCCTTGATCCATTTATTGTCAGGTCGTGCGATGCAATGTGGATATTATTATTCTGGCAAGTACAAGCGCATGCTTCAGCACGTTATTGAAACCGAGAAACCAGATCTCTTCATTGCACATTTGCTACGTATGATGCCATATTTAGATGAGTTGCAATTGCATGACCGTTCTATTATAGAGATGACAGATGCCCTGTCCAAGACCTATTCTCTCAGTTCTGACAGCAAGGGAGGTGGTTTGCTGAAGTACATCTACTGCATAGAGCGTCATCTCATACGCAGGGCAGAGCAGTACTCAATGCAGTATTTCCCAATGAATGTTTTAGTGTCCCAAGCAGATGCCGATTATCTTGCTACCCTTTCAGCACACGTTTCTCATTTGCGTGTGCATTCCAACGGAGTGGATATGATAGAAACCCCATCTGTGCAATACAATCCAAACAAGATTGTTTTCGTGGGTAATATGCGAACTCTGCAAAATCAAGATGCGGTATTGTTCTTTGTACAAGAGGTTTTTCCACGCATTCTCAGCAGGCAACCCGATACCATATTCTATATCGTAGGTGCTCAACCACCACAGAAGATAATCGACTTGACATGCAAGAATATTGTTGTTACAGGCTTTGTAGATGATTTGAATTCCATTATCTCTGATGCTGCTGTCGCTGTAGCGCCAGTACGAGTTGCTGCAGGTATACAGAACAAGGTTCTTGTGGCCATGGGCAGTGGTATCCCTGTGGTATTGACCACCCTAATATCCCATGCTATCCCTGAGTTGGAAGACGAAAAGAATTGTATTATTCGCGATGATGCTCCCACTATAGCTGAGGCTTGCTTATATTTGATAAAACATCCCAAATACAGGGCTTCTATAGCTCGTGATGGCTACAATATGGTAAAACTGCACTACGGTTGGGAAGAAAAGCTCCGTGGTTATGTTGTGGAGAAGTAGTGTCAATCGTTTTGCTGAGTAAGTGGAGAAGAGTTTTTTATCTTTTCCGTGTAGGAGTATGCCATCAGTACCATGATTATGCCCGTAGATGACATCAGCAATGGATTCGTTCCGGCAATCAAAAGATAGCATAAGTACGTACAGAAGATGCCGAAGGTAAAATTGTTGGTGCGTATATGTGGCCAAAGGCGAAATAATGGTAGCACATAAACATACAGCATAGGTAGGCAGAGCAAGCCATAGTTGCGCAAAAGTTCCATGTATGTCCATTCTGTTTCGTCGGTCATGGCCCCAAATCCAGCAGAGTAGAACCATGTACCAGGTCCTTGTCCCCATAGCAGATATTGTGGATTGTCGGTAAACAATACTGCATAGGATGTTAGGTGGGCAAACTTGATGGTATTTGATTTCTCTCCCTGTTCGCTGGCCAGCATTAGTACCAACATAACAAATGCAATGGCAAAAATTGCTAAGGCAGGATATAGGAAATACTTGAGGCGGCGAGTTTTGGTGATTCGGTCGAAGAATACCACTCCGAGCATGAAGAAAGGAAGTAACATAGTGCTTCGTGTTCCACTCATGAAGAATGCTACGGTAAAGAGGACGAATAATAGAATGTATCCTATACGTTTTATCTTTCCCGTGCTATTGAAGGTGCGGTAATATATGACAAACAGGCCAACAATTAAGTCGATGAAGGATTTTAAATACATGCCGAAAATCTCAAAACCAAGAATGTATCTTTTTGACATCATCACCATTTCTAAGTGATCCTTGAAATACAAGTACATGGCATACTCTACTAGTTCGGAGGAACATGCGAAAGCATACAGGACAACTATGAACAATGCTCCTGCACACGTGGGTATAACCATTAGACGTACAACGTCGAAATGTCTTATCCACAAAAGTAATATCAGTGGAACCAGAGATTTGTACCTTGCTTGCAGAATGTCGTAATCAACGACGCTTTGTTGCATCTCTGCAATAATGTATGAAATGGTTATGGGAGCAATGAGCAGAATTAGATGTATGAAATATTCGCGGTCGGGTTTGTATGTGATGATACAATATCCCGCCAGCATAAGGAATGCAAGGTCCTTGATGTGTAGCACACTGTTTGTAGGGTCAAGGATGATGACCCATATAAGCAATGAGAACAGCATATTTCCTATGCCTTGGCGCGAGAATATGTTTTGTATGCCTTGTGTCATGTCCTTAATCTGTCTATTCGCAAGATGTGGTTGATGTGTTTCCTTTCGTCATTGGTTAGCAGCAGAGTGTATGTGATGACACTGAGCAAAATACTTGAGGCAATACCTATGCTAAAAGCCGTGATCCAGCCATTACATTCCCACATGAGTGTGCGTAATTCAAGCATTGATAGGCAGACAATCACAATGGTTGCCGAGGTGGGAAGGATGGTCTTTAACAGGAAATGTGTTGCATGCAGGTTTGCTTGCGAATGTGTAATCCATGTTCTGACAAAGAGAGCAATAATCTCTTCTGCAACGATGCACTGCATGATGGCTTCAATCTTCATGCCCATGCTGTAGCATATTATTCCTGCTGGTAAGGCAAGCAGGTGCATGGTGCCAACAATGAGTTGCACTCGGCGTATGTTGCCAGTGCTTTCTATGCATATTTGCAAACCTGTGGTGAGTTGGTTTATCAGCACAATGACAATGAAGTATTGGCAGAAGGTGGTGCAATCTGCCGACATGCCTTCGCCAAGCCAAATACGGATGACAAAGTCCATCATTACGAATAATGGGATGCCAAGATAGGCAACCATAAGACTGGTAATCTTGCAGGTCGTCTCAGAGAGTGTTAATACTCGTTGGTGGTCGCCAGCCCCCTGGCTTTTTAGTATTTGAGGTCTTATAGCTCTGAGAATGGTGCCGGCAAAGAAGAGCAGCATGCCGTTGACCTGTTGGGCTACACCATAATTGGCATTAGCCTGGATGTTGAAGAAGCGGTTCAGTATGAAGCCTGTTCCATGATAGCGTGCCACACTGCATCCAGCGCCTATCAGGTTCCACATGGCAAAACCAGTCATGTCGCGCAACTGTTTCCAGTCGCTAATGCGATGTAATTTATAGTGCGATTCAGGGTAGTTGCGACGGCAGTATAGCACCTTCAGCATGCAGGTTGTGGACAGAGTTGCCATAGTGAGCAGCCCGAAGAGTATAAGACGGTCACCGCTATATGCAGAGATGAGTATGGCTGTTCCCAGTTTCAGCAACGAATCCAGAATGTTGATACCAGCAATGGCCCCCATGTTTTCGTTGGCGTTAATGTCGGCCTCATATGGCACAGAAACGATATTTGCAAAGGTGCTGAATGTAATGAAATGCATCAGCCACGAGGCAGCATCCAGTCGTTCTGTAGGTGCCACGAGGAAATTATATATATAATATTGTCCTCCAACCTCGATGAGAAATACCACTATGATACCAATGATAAGGTGCAGAATACATGAACCATAGAATAATTCGCCGAGTTTGCCCTTGTTGTTCTCGCCGATTGCATAGGAAAGATAGCGCTGTGTAGCGGCTGACATGGCCACATTGAGGAAGGCAATTTGTGCTATGATGCTTCCTATTACATTGTATATGCCATAGTCCACAATGCCAAGTGCTTTCAAAAGCAAGCGCACGGCCACAAGTTGCACAACTGTGGTTACAACCATGTTGGCGTACAGGAACAATGTGTTTCTAGCTACACGAGTACTATTATTCATATATAGCGATACCTCTTCTTTGCTTTTCGGAATTCAGTTTCTGTAGGTCTTCAGACGTGATATTAGATGTACCTATGGAGCGTTTCCCTTCGTAGTATTGACTGAAGATGCTTTCCAGTTCTTCACGACTCATGCGCTCTTGTGGTGGATATAGTATGGCCTCGTGCTCCAGAATCTGCTCTATAGTAAAACGTGTGGCAATGATTTTTGCGGGATTGCCAGCGATAACAGCATAGGGTGGGATGGGTTTGGTGACAACTGAACATGTACCAACAACTACACCACGACCAATTTGTGATTTGTATAATAAGAACGAACCAGCACCTATCCAACAATCTTCGCCAATAGTAATGGTGCGGTCATCATCGTTTATATGTAGGTAGCTTAGAAACTGGGGAACTCCTACAGTTGGTGTGTGATTGCCTGGAATGATGGTGCATCCAGCTCCCATTGCCGTGTATTTGCCAACATGGAGATAACCACCATGCACAATCATTTTTGTATTGGACTGAAGACGTGTGTAGTCGTCCATTAACATCTGTGCAGGGTTTGTATATTGCGGACCATACAACTCAACATCGTGTCCCCTCTTTTTTAGTTTGGTTGGCACAGTTGTGCGAAAGAAAGACGAGAATATGTTGTATATGAAGAATCGCAGATTGAGTAACATTGTTTGTGTTTGTGTTAACAGTAAATGATGTCATTCTTCTTTCTTTGACAGAAGCAGACGGATATAGATGTGCATGATGGAAGCGGAAAGTGCAAGGAAGATCATGCCTGCCAGTATGAGAACCTTTCTCGGACTGCTGTGTCGGTTGGGTACGCTAGCTTGTTTAATGACAGTAAATGCCGGAGTGCGTTCGCGCACTTTAGCTTCAGCCATTTGCTCCTGCTGCTTCATTTGTGTATATGACATCAAGGTGATTTGTACATCGTTTGCCAATCTGTCGCGTTCTGAGAGATATGTCTGTTTTGTAGCATTACTATGGCTATCGCAGAATTGTGCGTATCGTTTTTCTGCATCAAGATATTTTTGGTGTGCGGTTTCTGCAATAGTCTTGTAGTATTCGTAATCTCCTCGGACCTTGCTAGTACGATACAAGATAATGAAACTTTGAAGGTTATTGGTAACTTCGTCTGCCATGATTTTTGCTACAATTGGATCTTGGGCTCTAACGCTGATGTTGATGGTATTGTTGAGCTGAGAAATGGAACAACTTATATTGCTTCGGGCAAAACCAACAATGTCCTCTTCGTTCTTGCTCATTTTTGTCGGGTCTATGCGCGCAGAACGATTAAAGGCCGGCTCTTCGTTAGAGGCAGTAATGGCATTGATGACTGTTCTTATCACTTTCCCGATTGCACTCCACCATGGGCTGTCGGTATGTTCGCACAGATAGGTAAGATATGTCATGGTATCCCCCTCCAGGGTTATGACATCCGTATACAGGAGGTTTACAATGAAGTCATTGGATTCCACTACGCTTGGGTATAGATCTGGTACGATGGCATCAGTGGAGTTGGATAGGTTCAGGCCAGCCATATTGGCCAAACTGCCCAGTCCCCCGCTTATACCTTCCTGCTGCTGTTCGGGAGCAAGCATTTTATCTGCACTATACTCCTTGGGGATGCTAAATGCAATTACCAGCCCAATCACAATTGCTATACCACAGTGTGTTGCGATACGAAGTTTGGAGGCCATTATGGCGTTGTAAAATGTTTTTAGACTGAATTCGTACATGGTAAACTATGTGTGTGATTTTGTTTTCAGGAATTGATTGTTAAGTATGTTTTTCTTTGTAGCGTATGGTTCGTATAATGTCTGCACAGAATAGGTCGGTGATACGTTTCAGTGTCTGGGTAATGACAAGGAAGCAGAAGAAACATTGGGCTTGTAGCCATGTTCCTCCATGTTTACGGACCATGTAAGTGTAATCATGTTTTTTCTTGAAGACATTGTCGTTGGTGGCTCCGCCTAGACGGAACTTGGCAACGGATTGGGGAGTATATTGGAATGTAGCTCCATTGCTATATGCTCGCATAAGGAATTCTAAGTCCATAGGATATCTGATACTCTCGTCGTATAAGCCGATGCGTTCATATAGCCTTTTTGTGATAAATCGTCCCTGATGTACAGCCCGTCGGAAGTATGGTGGGTTGGGGAAGTCTAGCGAAGGGCATATGGTAAAGGTTTGTCCGGTCTTCTCGTTCCATGCTGTATAGTCTCCGCTCCATATATCACTTTGACCATCCCATGTGTCAGCAACTATCTGTAGTGCTTCTGGAAGAAGTTCGTCGTCGGAATTTATAAGTACAATCAAGTCTCCAGTGGCTTTGGCTATACCCTTGTTGAATGCATCGCTGATTCCGTTGTCTGCTTCGCTGATAATACAATCTATTTGGTGAGCATAGGAATTGACGAGATTGAGTGTGTTGTCTGTTGATAGCCCATCGACGATGATGTACTCTTTATGTGGGTATGATTGCGAGATGACACTTTTGATGGTTTGCTCTATGGTCCTCTCCGAATTATATGCTATGGTTATTATTGATATCTTGGGTGTCATACGACGTCTTAGTATCTGTTTATGGCTGCACTGAGAAGAAATAACAGATAGGTCATTCTATTGGAACAACGATATTTAGGAGATGTAACCAACTTGAGTCTCTTCATAAAGGAATGCTTAGCCTGAACAAAAAGGTCTATGGTATCCATGTTTTCCTTAGGCATTAGATCGCGGTAGGCTTTTCTGATTTCTGCATTCTGATGGTATCTTTCCTCTTCTTTGCCACAGAGTCGTCTGAGGCGTGCAGACCATATTTCCAAAAGACCTTCTCCAAGTCCCACAACATTATTGCCATGTTGGCGGTTAAGGGTGTGTGGAGTGTCGTCCCATATCACCTTGGCACCTATGGCATGTGCGATGGTGTATGTCCATAAATCATGCATGCATGGATACTGTTGCTCGTACGAGATGATTACGTCCCTCAGTTTGTTGTTCATGACCATTGTGCATCCCATGGCAAAACGATAGACAAGCGATTCTCCGAATGTGTTCAGTGGCTTGAATTGTATTGTGGGCAATGGGTTGAGGTTCTGGTCGGCAGCTTGTGGCTGAGCTAGGTATAAAGCATATGTGTCTTCTCCATAATCCAGCAAATACTCAATGGCTACTTTTAGTTTGTCTGCTTCCCAATAATCATCTTGGTCGGCAAAAGCGTAGTAGTCGCATTTGTCTGAGTCTTGAAGAAGTTTCAGAAAGCTACGTGCAGACTTGAGGTTTTCTCCTTGGTACCATTTGAGTTGTCCTTTTTGTGCATAAGACTCGAGGATGTCAAGAGTGTTGTCTGTCGAACCATCGTCTCTTACTAGAAGATGCACCTCAACTCCCTCTTGCCCCAAAATACTATCTATCTGCTGACAGAGGTAGCGCTCGCCATTGTAAGTTGACATTAGTACCGAAATAGTGTGCATGGTTTATTACTTTATCGCATTCAACAGGGAAATGATCACGCTGGCAACAGCTGCAAGACCTGAACCTATGCCAATGATTTCTGTTGTTGACAGTTTCTTCTTGTTGCTCTTCTGTGGTACTACGATTTCCATGCCTGGTTCAATGGTGCGAATGGAATTGCTGCCCAGTTTTACGACGGAGCCGTTGGCATGTATGCCGTAAACCTTCCGCTTGGAGGCGTTGTCGCTGTAGCCACCGGCGTGGTGGATGTAGTAGCTAAGATTCTTGCCCTTTTCGTAGCTCATGCTTACGGGATACATAACTTCGCCGCTAATCTTGATGATGTTGCTTCTTTCGGGAACAGAGAGTACGTCTCCTTCGCGAAGCAGGATGTCGTCATCGGAACCAGGGTTGGCCATGGCTTTTTCCAGATTGATGGCAACGGGGAATGTGTTTGAGGTGTTGATCTTTAGGGATAGAAGAGAGTCAGCAATCTGCATGTTCATATCCTTGCCTTCCTTGAGGCCGTCCTCGTAGAGCTTTATCTGTGCCTTCAGGTTGGCTTGGTCGCGTTGCTCCATTTCTTCCTGAGTCATGAGGCGTAGCAGTTTGGCTCCACGGCTATATGCTTCGTCTGTGAGACCTCCGCATGCTTTTATCAGGTCGGAGAGTCTGAAGTTTTTGTTGGTCAGAGAGTATTGTCCTTCAAAGTTGACTTCGCCTTCAACCGTTATGACGCGCTGCTCTTCGTATGAGGGGCTTTTGCGCACGACCACGATGTCGTATGGCTCCAGGAAAAAGGTGGTGTCCTCTTGTATGGAGAAGTTTTCGTCCAGTGAGAAGCTGAAGTTGATGGCACTGTTGGCGCCTGCCAGGGAAGATTTGTTGTCGCGTATGCGGCGGAATACGTCTACTCTTGCCAACGAGCCTGCTTCGGTGAGGCCGCCTGTTTGCAGGATAATGTCCTGGATGGTGGTGTTATCGGCATAGGGGTACTGTCCGGGGTAGGTCACTTCTCCCTTTACGTCTATGATTCTCTCGCCCAGCATGTCGGATTTGCTGGGGATGAAGAGCACGTCGTTCTTTTTGAGGGGAATGTCGCTGGTGGTGCCGGCTATGATGCCGTGAATGTCCACGTTTATCATGCGCAGTGTCAGGTCGTCGTTCTCGCGGTGCATGATGGCCCTGCCTTCGTAGGCATCCTCGCTCAGTCCTTCTGCCGCCAGGAGCAGGTCGCGCACGCTCTGTATTTTGCCTCCGAGTTCAAAGAGGCCGGGGTGCTTGGCGGCACCTCTTACCTCCACCTTGTTGCTGAAACGTGCTCTGATGCTGTCCACCTCTATCATGTCCTCGTCGGCCATGGCAAAGCTGCCCATCTGGAATTCGTCGATGGTGTGTATGCTGTACTCCTCTCCCGACTTGCGTGTAAGGCGGACGTTCTTGGTGTAGGCATTGCCGGTGAAGGAACCGGCATAGTTAAGCAGGTCCCTGACGGTTTCCGATTTCTTCATTTCATACCACATGGGGCGCTTCACGTTGCCCTTCACCTGTACCAGACAGTCGTATGCTCCCACGACGATGACGTCGTTGTCCTCCAGGCGGATGTCGCCACGGCTGTTGCCGTTCAGTATGTAGTCATAGACGTCTATCGTGCTGATGTTCTTTCCTCCACGGTACACTTTGATGTCGCGCAGGGTGCCTATCTTGCTGATGCCGCCTGCCATGTACAGGGCGTTGAAGGCGGTGGAGAGACTGCTCAGGGTGTATGTGCCGGGCACTTTCACTTCGCCCATGACCTGTACCTGAATGCTACGGGTTTCAGACAACGAAAGGTCAATGCTACAATCGCTGTAGTACTGGCCCAATTTGTTGCTGAGCATGCTTTTGGCACGCTCAACGCTCAGTCCTGCCAGTTTGATGGGACCAACGCTTTCCACCACGATGTATCCGTCGGAGGAAACTTCACCTTCGATGGTTTGCTGGCTGGCTCCCCATATGTTTATGGTGACCATGTCGCCGGGACCTATGGTATAGTTGGCAGGAGTTGCCAGGTTTGCCGAGGGTTGGAAGGTGAGGTTCTTGGCATTGAAGATGTTTCTGCCGAAAACCTGGCGTTGGTCTTCTTCGGTAATGCCCAGGATGTCGTCACTGCTTTCGCCAACGAATTCTTCGTCGCTCTTGTTCAGGCCCAGTTCCTCGGCACGGCTCTGTGAGGCATCCATGCCCAGTTCTTCATCTTCCGCTTCCTTATTGTTCTTCTTGCCCTTTTTGTCGTCTTTTCTGCTGCTTTCCTTGGCTTCGTCGCGAAGTTTCTCGGCTTTTTTGCGTACTCGCTGCAATTGGGTGGTTGTAACGCCCTTCTTCAGCAGTTCGGCGGCCATCTTCTGTTGTGATGTACCCTTCTGGGTTTCCGTAACCAGATACTTCAGCACCTGGTCGTCTGTCATTGATGATTGTGCCATCGCACTCATGCTGATGAGCAGGATGGTGGCAAAGGCAATGAGTTTGTTTTTCATATCTGTATTTTGTTCTTGTTTCTGTTGGTTAGGGTAGAGTGTAGTGTTCTCTTGGTATAGAACGTTTGACGTTTCGTATATATTGCCCTTTAGGGACAATATCATGGCAAAGATAGGAAAAATGTGTTGAATTGCCATAGTGTGTTGGCATTTTCTATGCCTCTATGTGTGGTGGATAGGTGATTTCTTTATGGAAATTTGTTTTTTCGCTTACTTATTCGTACCTTTGCGCACATATTGACATTGGGGCTGACATGGATTTGACAGCAGGATGAGATGTCATGTAAGCACGCAGAGAGTTGTTGGCCGCTCTCTATAATATCTGACCTTCAAGAATTTATCTGGCGAAAACACTTACGCTCTCGCTGCCTAATCGAAGTACAGTAGATTACCGGCTTAATTTCGGCACCAGGTGCTGAAACGGGATGTCACTCTGAGGTTCACGCCCTGAAACTCTCAGGCTCAGTGGCACAGCAATTCGGGGATAGCCTTGGGGGACGCATCTACCCTGGGGTGAAACTCTAAGATGCTAAGGTTGCGATTGGTGGTCCGGGTCTTGTCGCTTCCCTACAACCGAAGTCCGGAATAAGCGTGTAGAAAGCATGGGATGTCCCTGTTTGGACGAGGGTTCAATCCCCTCCAGCTCCACAAAATCCATATAGTCACTCCTTCTGCAACGGAAGGGTGGCTATTTGTGTTTAAAATGGTCCTCGGGAGGGCAAACGTCGGTCCTCGGGAGGACGGACCTCTGTCCTCGGGACGTCAAGCCCTTGTCCTCGGGAGGACCGAAACTGCCCCTCGGGAGGGCGGAGATAGCCCCTCGGGAAACAAAGGGCATCGCATCGTGTTCCGAAGCCCAATGCAACGTGTTGCGAGGCTTGTTGCATCCCGTGGCGTTTATAAGCCAGAAGATGGGAAAGAAAAACGAAGAACAAAAGATATATTCACTTGTATGAAGGAACTTGAATTGAAGTATGGTTGCAACCCCAACCAGAAGCCTTCCAGAATTTACATGGAAGAGGGCGAACTGCCCATCGAAGTGCTGAACGGCCGTCCCGGTTATATTAACTTCCTGGATGCATTCAACTCATGGCAGTTGGTCAAGGAACTCAAGGCTGCCACAGGTCTGCCTGCCGCCGCCAGTTTCAAGCATGTCAGCCCTGCCGGTGCTGCCGTAGGTCTGCCTCTGAGCGACACTCTGAAGAAGGTGTATTTCGTGGACGATGCTCCGCTGCCCCTCACTCCCATAGCATCAGCCTATGCACGTGCCCGTGGCGCCGACCGCATGAGTTCTTATGGCGACTTCATTGCCCTGAGCGATGTGTGCGACGAGGCTACCGCACGCCTCATCAACCGTGAGGTGAGCGACGGCGTCATTGCTCCCGGCTACACCCCTGAGGCTCTGGAGGTGTTGAAGGCAAAGCGCAAGGGTACATACAACGTTATCCAGATAGATCCCGAGTACACTCCCGCTCCTATCGAGCGCAAGCAGTGCTTCGGCATCACCTTTGAG
Source organism: Bacteroidaceae bacterium (assembly GCA_045659645.1). Lineage (GTDB taxonomy): Bacteria > Bacteroidota > Bacteroidia > Bacteroidales > Bacteroidaceae > Physcousia. The sequence goes on from JAZRCG010000010.1 coordinate 147,128, forward strand.
CAGGGACGCAACGAGATAGACCTTGCCGATCCCGCTCTCTTTGAGAATATCCCCACACAGAACAAGAACTTCACCGAGGAGGCCCGTCGCGATCTGGTAATTGCTTTGATTACCCTGAAGTACACCCAGAGCAATAGCGTATGCTATGTCAAGGACGGTCAGGCCATCGGTATCGGTGCCGGTCAGCAGAGCCGTATCCATTGCACCCGCCTGGCAGGCAACAAGGCCGACATCTGGTGGCTTCGTCAGCATCCCAAGGTAATGAACCTTCCCTTCGTTCCCGGTATCCGTCGTGCCGACCGCGACAATACCATTGATATCTACATTGGCCCCGAGCGTGAGGACGTTCTGCGCGATGGCGAGTGGCAGAAGTTCTTTACCGAGTGTCCCGAACCTCTCACCGAGCAGGAGATGCAGGAGTGGTTGGCACAGAACACCGATGTATGTCTTGGTAGCGATGCCTTCTTCCCCTTCGGTGATAACATCGAGCGTGCTCATAAGAGCGGTGTACAGTATGTGGCACAGGCAGGTGGCAGTGTTCGCGACGACCATGTTATCGACACTTGCGACAAGTACGGCATAGCCATGGCCTTCACCGGCGTACGCTTGTTCCACCATTAATAGGAACGGAAAGGTTAAAACGGAAAACGGAAAACTGCGAGACATCTGGAAGTTCCGATTACTCAGATTACTCAGATTACTCCGACCTCTTTAACTCCGCTCACCGCTCATCCCCCTCTAACCGTTTATAGACATGAACATGTTTGGTGGAGACGACATAGATGCAGTCATCACGGGAGGTGGCATCACCTTCAAGGGCGGGCCAAAGCGCGAACCCAATCCCCGTGAGCAGGCCAAGGTGAAGACCAAGGCCAAGAAGAAGCAGTACATCACTGGTGCCCATGGCAGCGGTGCGGCCAAGAAGAAGGCCGACATCCGTCGCCAACGTGCCAATCGTCATAAGAAATGAACCTAAGGAGTATCGCATTCATACTCTGCACTCTATTCCCTCTTCTGGCCCTTGCTCAGGAGAGGGACTCTGTTATTCACTCATCCATCGGGTGGGGGAGAGGCTCTGCTATCCATCCTTCCTCCGCTCAGGAGAGTGATTCTGCCTCCTTCGTTCAGGACAGCATTTCCGATATGATGGAGGTCAGTGTCTATGCCCGCCGCTCGGAGGAGATAGTGCCTAGCCAGCGCCTCAGCGGCAAGCGTCTGCAGTCCTTATCCTCCTTCTCCGTAGCCGATGCCATGCGCTATTTCAGCGGCGTGCAGATAAAGGACTATGGAGGCGTGGGAGGCTTGAAGACCATAGACATCCGTAGCATGGGCACCAATCACATGGGCGTCTTCTACGACGGCATACAGTTGGGCAATGCCCAGAACGGCCTTGTGGACCTAGGGCGCTTCTCCCTGGACAATGTGGAGGAGATAGCCCTGTACAACGGACAGAAGGCGCATATATTCCAGCCGGCACGCGACTATGGCACATCCGGCTCGGTGTATATCCGCACCCGTCGCCCCCGCTTCGAGGAGGGCAAGGCCTACAACCTCCGTGCCTCGTTGAAGGGAGGCAGTTTCGGCCTCATCAATCCCTCCCTCGTGTGGGAGCAGCGATGGAGCCGCCGCATCACCAGCAGCCTCAGTGCAGACTACACCGGGGCTTCGGGCAAGTACCCGTTCCGCTATCGCCGCGTCCTGCCTTCGGGACAGGTAGCATGGGACACCACCGCCGTGCGGCAGAATGGCGACATACGTTCCTGCCGTGTGGAGGCCTCCGTCTTTGGCAATACCTCGGACGGCACTTGGAATGCCAAGGCTTACTACTACGACTCCGAGCGTGGCATCCCTGGTGCCATCGTCAGCAACGTGTGGAAGCATGCCCAGCGCCAGTGGGACAGGAACTTCTTTGCCCAGGGGCAGTGGACAAAGCACGTGTCGGACCGCTACAAGTTTCAGGTCAATGCCAAGTATGCCAATGACCACATGCGCTACCTCAATCCCGATACCACGCTCATGTATCAGGACAATACGTTCCGCCAGCAGGAACTCTACCTCAGCACGGCACACCACGTGGAACTCCTTCCCGGGTGGCAGATGAACCTTGCCGCCGACTATCAGTACAACACGCTGGATGCCTCGCTCACCAACTTCGTCTTCCCCCAGCGCCACACCCTCCTGCTTGCCCTTGCCACGCAGTACGAGTACCGCCGTCTGCGCCTGATGGCTTCGCTCCTGGGCACCAATGTGTGGGACCATGCCACCAAGGGCATCACCTCCGACCCCGTCTCCAGTGCCACCAGTCGCTGGACCCCGGCCGTGTATCTCTCCTATCAGCCGCTCCGCAATTGCCCCGACCTCTCGCTACGTGCCTTCTACAAGAGCATCTTCCGCCTGCCCACGTTCAACGATCTCTACTATACCGAGGTTGGCAATGCCTCGCTCCAGCCCGAGACGACCCGCCAGTGGAACCTCGGCTTCATCTATTCGCACGACTGGCTCCGTGGTCTCTTCCGCCATGTCGAGGTCAAGGCCGACGGCTATTTCAGCCGTGTGGACAACAAGATAGTTGCCATCCCCAAGGGTTCGGGCCAGTACCGCTGGATGATGATGAACGTGGGCAAGGTGCACATCCTGGGCGTGGAGGCTACGGCAGAGACGGTGATGCGTTGGCACAAGGACTGGTCGCTGGTGCTTTGCCTCAACTACACCTACCAGTCGGCCACCGATCGTACCGACCCCACGGACAACGATCCCTACTATGGCACCTACGGCGGACAGATAGCATACGTTCCCTGGCATAGCGGTAGCGTGTCGGGAAACCTCACGTGGAGGAACCTGGGGCTCAACTATTCGTTCATCTACGTGGGCGAGCGTTATCACACCAGTGCCAACATCCGCGAGAACTACGAGCAGCCCTGGTACACGCACGACCTCTCGGCCTCCTACCGTTGGCAACTCCCACGCCTCGCCCTCACCTTTTCCCTGGAGTGCAACAACATCTTCAATCAGCAATACGACGTCATCCAGAACTACCCCATGCCCGGCCGCAACTGGAAGGGAGTGCTGAAGGTGGAGTTTTAAGACCCACCCCCTTACCCCTCCACAAGGGAGGGGAGTGGTTACAACTGTTAACGCTATCACCTACTTTCTTCCCCTGAGACAGGGGAAGTCCCAAAGGGGAAGGGGTGGATAAAACCAGATGAAACGAAGAAGAAAACTAACCGCTCATTATTCAACTTTCAACGTTCATCGTTCACCTCCTACACCTTATTATATATAATGCGATTACTCCAATGCTAAGAAAGATATCAGCGTCTATACTAAATACTCCCCTCCATACAGGGCGAGCAAGGTCTTTAGAAGAAGCACCAAATGTGCTTCTGTACCTTGTGAGGGGAGCAATCTCCATTGCGACGCGAGGACAGGGTTGGGGGAGGGTCCTTCTCCTCCTCCTTTCCATCCTCCTCCACTCCTGCCGTCACGACATCATAGTATGGCCCAGCGAGGAAGAGGAGGTGGGCGATACTCGCACGGACAACATCCTTGGCTTCTACCTGCTCAACGAGGGCAATATGGGTAGCAACAAGTGTACCATGGACTTCTACGACTACGCCACGGGCACATACACCCGCAATGTCTATGGCAATGCCAACCCCACCGTGGTCAAGGAACTTGGCGACGTGGGCAACGACCTCCGCATCTACGGCAGCCGTATGTGGGCGGTGATAAATTGCAGCAACAAGATAGAGGTCATGGAGGCACGCACTGCCCGTAGGGTGGGGCAGGTCAACCTTGCCAATTGCCGCTACATCGCCTTCCACGAGGGCTATGCCTACGTCAGCAGTTATGCCGGCCCTGTGCAGATAAATCCCGGTTACGAGCAAAAGGGCATCGTGGTAAAGATAGACACCGCCACGCTGGAGAAGGTGGACACCTGCATCGTGGGTTTCCAGCCCGACCGCCTGGACATCACCGGGGGCAAGATATACGTTGCCAATAGCGGCGGATACATGTTTCCCAACTACGAGAACACCGTTTCCGTCATAGACCTCGCCACGTTCCGCGAGGAAAAGCGCATCCCCGTGGCGGTAAATCTCCATCACCTCGTGGCCGATGCCCGTGGCCAGGTGTGGGTGTCCTCGCGTGGCGACTACTATGGCAATACCAGTGCCCTCTATTGCATCAGCGACCCTGCCGGAGAGGCACGGGTAAGCCGTGTAACTGCTCCCGACGGTACCAACCTCGTGGTAAAGAACATGACCCTCTGTGGCGACTCATTATATGTAATAGGTACGGAGTTCTCCTACACCACCATGCAGAACCAGACCAACTATGGCATCATCAACACCCGCACCCGTCAGGTCCTCACCACCAACTTCATCACCGACGGCACCGAAGCCTCCATCGTGGAACCCTACGGCATTGCCGTGCATCCCCACACCCGTGAGATACTCATTGGCGATGCCCGAAACCACGTCAACCCCGGCACCCTCTTCTGCTTCTCCCCCGACGGCCTCCTCCAATGGAAAGTCCGCACCGGCGACATCCCGGCACATTTCGCGTTTCTGTGGGAATAAGAACGGTGAGCGGATGAGCGGATGAGCGTGATTTCCGACTACTCCGATTATTCCGACTACTCCGATTACTCCGACTCCCTCCCATATAGGGGAGGGTATGGGGAGGGGTCCACCTTATCTCCCAGTACTATATACTCCCTCCCTGCTCATTGCGCTAGCCGACTGTCCCCCTGAGACAGGTGGGACGAGGAGCGTAGCGACGGAGGGGGTGGATGGTCATCGTCATCGTCATCGTTTTCGTCCACCTTTCCGTTTCCCTCATCCCCCAGTACATTATACTCCCCGCCCTACAGGGAGGGGCAAGGGGGAGGGTCCGCCCTTTCTAAACCCTATCCTCCCCCCCGAAGCCTTGCGGGCCTTGTCCATGCTGATGGAGATGTTGCGCACGTGCTCGGCATAGCGGTCATGGTCGGGCACTATTGTTGCCTTGCCCAGTCCCTCGGCTATCGCCTCGCAATATCGGTAAGCCGTCTCGTAGGTGTTCAGCAGGTTCTCCGCACCGAAGTTGTACACACCGCCAGGCAGATCAAAGGTGTGCGGCAACATTTCCACAACCTCCCCAACCCACGTTATGCCCCTGTACTCGCGCACGGGGAAATGCAATTGCCTTCCCTCCTTGATGGCGCGGGCTATGTTCACTACAAAGTTGGCATGCGTGGGCATACCCTCCCTCTCCGTGTCGTACATCCACGTTGCGCGCAATGCCACCGCCTCGGGGCAGATGTCCAGCACACGCCTTTCCGCCTCCAGTTTGTGCCTGCCGTATACGTTCTCGGGATGGACGGCAATGTCCTCTCTCAGCAGACCGCTCTCCAGGTTACCGTTATACACCTGGTCGCTGGAGAAGAACACCAGCTTCGCCCCGCACTTTGCCGCACCTCGTGCCACGTTGCACGCCCCCTCCACGTTTATGCGGTAACTCTCCTCGGGGTGCTCCTCGCAATACCCTGTATTGGATATCGCCGCCAGATGCACTACCACATCGGGACGGTTCCTTGTGAAGAACTCCTCCACCGCATCCGCATCCGTGATGTCCATCTCCCCATGCCTCGGGGCAAGTATGGCATACTCCCCCTTCCATCTCTCTACCAGGCGACTTCCCACGAAACCGCTTGCACCTGTAACCAAAATCTTTTTCATGACCCTACAAAAATACTATTTTTATACGATATAACCAACAAACCTCCCCGACTTCTTCAGGTCCTTTCGCTCACATCTTGTTTATAGGTTTAGGACTTAGGCTTTTTCTCTCACTTATTCGTATCTCTGAATCTTCGTTTCTAAGATACTCACGTTGACCTACGGTCTTCCTCCTCCTTACAAGGTATAGAATACAAGCATTCTCTACTCTTGTTGCGTTCGTCGGTTCGGAAATGCCCAAATAAATTTAACATTGGTTCAATTTGCTTACGCTCGGCATAAAAAGTAAACTTTTTCTGCTCTCTCTTGCTCGCAAATTTGGCATTTCGCTCGCTTATCCGTACCCTTGACCTTCGGTCGAAGGTACTTTCGCTCGGAAGTAAAAATAAAACGGACTTTTATTTTGTACTTCTCTCACTTATTCGTACCTTTGTTCTCGCATTTGGTTCCTGAGGGCTGTGAGGCCTGAGGGCTAAGATGGGAATGCAGTGGGAATCTGCAACATTACCCGATGCTGTGAGTCCATTCTTTGGGCAGTGCATATACCTTGTATATATTATATATATGGGGACGGGCCACTGGAAGATGCGTATTCCGGGAAGGCGTGCTGCCAATAGGACAAAGTCAGAAGACCTGCCAATGCCAGCGTAAGAAAGTGTCTGCGGGATGACGGACACGGAAATCATGCTGAAAAAAACTTTATGTTAAACCGTGCTTGAGGCGGCGGACACGCTTGAGGTGTACCTGCCTGTGGCATGTAAAAAGCGATTGTAATCAGTTATGAGAAAAAACTATCTGCTTATGACGTCTGTGGCATTGATGCTTGCCTCCTCCGTGCGCTTGAATGCCCAATCTGTGGGAACGCGCGGCGTGTCTGCCACGATACATCGTGTCTACGAGTATTGTCCTGCTCCGGGGCAGTTCCTGAACACTATGCCTGAATACGAAGAGGGCGATACCAGGGAAACCATCTGCAAGAAGGCTGAGGAACTGTTGCGCGAGGGCGGAACGGTGTCCCTGGGTGCCTTTGGCGGCTATGTGGTGTTTGGTTTCGACCACATGGTGGAGAACCGTGCCGGGCTCTATGACCTGCAGATACTGGGCAACTCCTACCATGCCGATGGCGGGGATGCAAGGCAAGGCGGTTCGAGCGAACCGGCACTGGTGTTTGTGAGCCATGACGACAATGGCAACGGCGTGCCCGATGACAAGTGGTATGAACTGGCGGGAAGCGAGTATGGCAAGGCGGGGACATGGAGAGACTATACGGTGACATACCACATGACTCCGCAGGGGCATACGCCAACTCCCGTTCCCAACTCTCCCGTGACGGACGATACCTATATCCGTTGGACGGACAGCGAGGGTGGAGAGGGCTATCTGGCAATGAATGCCTACCATCGTCAGAACTACTGGCCCCAGTGGCTGGAGGGGGAGCAGACCTTGACCTTCACTGGTGTGCGCCTTGCACCGAATACCGTGGACAAGAACGGCAACGGATCTTATTTCGTGCAGAATACCTACGCCTGGGGATATGCCGACAACCAGCCCAACGACAGCACCTCGAGCAAACTGGACCTTGCGTGGGCGGTGGACGAGGATGGCAATCCTGCCAACCTGCCAGGCATACACTTCGTGAAGGTGCAGACGGCTGTGCTGCAGAGCAACGGTTGGATAGGGGAGAGCAGTACTGAGGTGGCTGGTGCCGTGGACCTGCATCTTGCCGGTGGCGCCGCTCCTTCCATGGGGGAGAACCTGAAGGTGCTGACATTTGAGGACGAGGACTACAAGGGAGAGGAATCCGATTACTGGTCTTCTCTGGTGGACGACCGGCAGTATGGCGGCAAACTGCTCTACGGCGAGGGTGGTACGGGTGTGTATTCCGAGGCGGAGGCATATCGCTGGTACGACGAGGGGAATACCTTCCTTTCGTCCATACTGAACAACAGTTGGGACTCGTGGGCATACTGGAATGGCGGCATTGCCGTGTCGGACTATGTTGACTCCAATATAGACAACGTGCCGTACACCGACCAGCTGGCCGTCTTCCGCAAGGGAGCGGAGGCAGGACGTGCCGTGGGCGGACATGGTGCTTCGGACCGCTTTGCCGTGATAAACGGTGTGGACAATACCTTTGCCAGCGGTGGAATGGACACTCGTGCCGTGCTTGCCTTTGGCGACGGACAGGCAAGGACCATAGATCATGCCTATGTGGCTCTCACCACTTATTTCCTCAGCAACATAGTAAATGGCAGTTCCTTCTGCACGGCTGCTACCGAGGAGACGTTTGTTGACCTTCTGGCAGAGGGATTTGACGCACAGGGGCAGAAGACGGGTACCGCCACCCTGCGACTGGTGGACGGCTTGCATCACGTGCAGGGATGGACATGGTTCGACCTTTCCGCACTGGGCAAGGTAAGTTCGGTGAAGTTCAACTTCTCCGTTTCCGATGACCAGAAGGGCGCCTATGGCGTAAATACCCCCACCTATGTCGCCATCGACGACATTGCCGTGCGCATGGACGAAGCAGAAACTGGCATAGACGACATCCCAGGTGCGTCCGTGGGTACAGGTAATGAAAGGATGTACGACCTCACCGGCCGTCTTCTCCGCTCCGCCCGCAAGGGACAGATAGTCATCATCGGCGGCAGGAAGGTGGTGTATTAGAGAAGACGCCCCGTCGGAGACAAATATCTGTATTATCAGGTATTGCTGTCCTGTAGACAATATGGCAGACAACGAAACCAGCCTGTCTCTCTCTCGTAGGAGGCAGGCTGGTTCTGTGTGTTTCCAAGGCCATTGTTCCAAGGGCAAGGACTGCAAGTTCTACCGAGATGCCACTCCTGTACGCTATGCCAAGGGATTTACCACTTTCCAGAAGAAGATGTTTCCCGAGCAGTATCGCGATTTTATGTCTACGCTCATTGTGCACTTTGGACGCTCGGCATATTTCGAGCGCCGCAGCGACGATACGCTCCTTTCTCCAGCCGAACAGGAAATAGTTCTCGATGCCCTGCATCAGGCAGGTGTAAAGGACGATTTCAAGTTCGACAAGTATGTGGAATTATACGACTGGTTTGACTGAAACTGCTCTCCCGTATTCCACACCATATTCCATAGAATAACGCACCGCACTCCTAAGCACGTCCTTCCATATTCGGATTCTACCCCTTCTATACTCGGACTGCAGTCCTACCGTGCTCGGACTGCAGTCCGGAACAAATATTTTTTTAGCCGGACTGAAATGCTTTTATAAAGGCATGCAGTTTAACGATGTTGTTTGACTACTTTTGCCTTTATTTATAATAAGGGTTGATTTAGATTAAACTTATGTTTAATTTGAGTTGACTATACTTTAAATAGCGTTTATAATGGATATGTAAGAATGTCTTGACTTTTCCCCGTGTCGTGAGGGGTGATGGTGATTGTGGGTGGGGCTTGCTTAGAGAAGCGAAGCTGCAAGGAGGCGCTGGTGAGCCAGTCGATCCAGTGGAGTTGGATGTTTAGGGTGGTGGTATCTGTCCATCCGTAGGAGCCTGCCACGTGCCATGTGGTGGGGAGGTTGCTGAAGTTGCCTTGAAAGGGTGGGTTGTAGTAGGGAAGGGCGTCGAACTCGGATTCTATCCACTTGCCGTGACCAAGGGCGATGGTATATGCCTTTTCCTTGGTGTCACGGATGTGCATGAACAGGGTGTCGGCATTGTTGCTGAGGCTGATGCTTTGCCAATTCAGAGGGTTCTTGTCGAGAATGTACCATGTGCTATCCGGATGTGTGGGTGACGTCTTCTCTCCCTTGGCAAGGGGCAGGGTATAGTCGCTGAAGGAAACAAAGCAGTCGTGTGATGCCAATGCCTCCGCCCGACAATTGTCCACGAGCATGGTCTTTATCCACCCCGGTATGGGTGCGCTTTTGCCAGTGCATTGGGTTATGCTTACCACCATATCCGCTTCGGGAATCAGGTATATGAACTGTCCGTTGGCACCGTTTGCTTCCGCCCAACCTGGGTATTGGGTTTGCCAGATGTGGTAACTGTAGCGCCCGTTCACACTTTGCGGTTTCATCATCTCGTCTACCCATGAGGAGGCGAGCAATAGCTTGCCATGCCATTGGCCCTTGTCGAGCAGAAACTGACCGAAGGCTGCCATTGCCTCGGGACGGATGTAAAGTCCCCATCCTCCGCAGGTGATGCCTTCGGGACTTTCTTCCCACAGGGCATCGGTAATGCCAAGGGGATGGAAGAGGCGTTCCTGAAGGAAACCCATCAGTGTCTTTCCCGTTGCTTTCTGCACTATGGCGGAAAGTATGTAGGACATGATGCTGTCGTATGCCCAACGGGTGCCGGGCGCAGTGGCAGGTTTCTTGGAAAGGTAGGCACGGAGCCACTCTGTTTCGTGTATCCTCATCTTTGTGTCCACGGGTATGCCGCTTTGCATGGTGAGCAGGTCGCGCACGGTGATGGCACGCACGTTCCTGGAGGCAGAGGCAGGAAGGCTGATATACTTGCCAATGGTATCACTGAGGGCGATGAGGCTGTCCTGTATGCACATGCCCACGGCAACGGACGTGAAGGTTTTGGAGATGGAATACATGGTGTGCCGGTAATCCTTGCGCCAAGGCTGGGGGTACATCTCTGCCACAACATGTCCATGTCTCATGACAATGCACGAATGCACCTCGGTACGAGTGTCTCGCATCAGCGTGTCCATGAACTCCTGTATGTGCGCAGAGGATATTCCCTGTGCCTCGGGAGTGGAACGAGGCAGAAGGTCTTGCGCATGCGAGGCATTGAAAAAAGCACTGCCCACGAGCAGTGCTATGATAAGAAGGACCCACCCCCAACCCAGTCCTCGCGTCGAACTGGGTAGTTCTCCCCTCACAAGGCACAGAAGCACATTAGGTGCTTCTTCTGAAGACCTTGCTTGCCCTCTATGGAGGGGAGTATAATGTACAGAGGTATAGAATGGATGAAAAAGCATAGTGGGGTGGTTATAAATCTTTTATCTCCACCGGTTCCGACTCGTTGCCGTAGTCGTCCAATTGGGTGATGGCAAGGTGCTTGTTGAAGAGGCGTGCCATGAGTGTGTTGTACTGAGGCTTGCCCCAGAAGATGCGCACGATATTCTCGGGATTAGTGGTATCCACGGGATAGGTGTCCGAGGCGTAGAGCACATAGCGTGGTGTGCGTTTGGCAGAGGTCTTGTACTCCTTGGTGTTCTTTAGCGGAGGCAAGAGGGCAGGGGAGGTGTAGTAGTGGTTGCGCACCCATGTCTCCAAGCCCTTCACGTTGTCCAGAAGGAACTGAGCACGGAAATATGCCGCACCGCCCATGTTCATCTGGCGTATGAACTGAAGTTCGCGTGTCACTTCGTGCAGATGCCAGTCCTTCTCCCTTGGGTCGAGGAAGTAGATGCCCAAGCCAGGTGCCACCACCTTGCCATGGCTCTGTTCTTGCCAGTCGGCGGCAAAGGGGAAGAAGTTGTCGCCCTTGAAGTACATCATGGGTGAAATCATGTCTATGATTCCCTCCTTCATCCACAGGACGGCGTCCTGGAATACGGCATTGTAGGCATTCCACCCCTTGGCTGAATAGCGTGAGACATCGCGGTACTTGCCCACGGGGCTGGAGGAAACACGAACCCAGGGCTTCTCCTCCTTGATGGCGTTGTAGAGTTGGCGCACGATGCGTGTGATGTTGTCGCGTCGCCAATCCTGCTTGGTCTTCTCTGTCTTCTCGGGATAACGGATATAGTCGAAGTGGATGCCGTCGATGTCGTATCGGCTTACTATCTCTCGGCAGAGGCGCTCGAGATAGTCGGCTGTGCCCTGCATGGAGGGGTCCATGTAGTAGGAACCGTTCTTCCTGTATAGTAGTTTGGGGTGGGTGTAGTATAGCGACTTCTTGCCCAAGGCTTTGGCATCGGGAATCTTGAAGGCTGGAATCGTTACCAGCCATGCATGGCACTCCATACCACGCTTGTGGCATTCCTCGATGGCAAAGGCCAGGGGGTCGTACCCTGGGTGCTTGTCGTAGCGACCGGTCAGTGCGCCGTCCCAGGGCTCTATGGCAGAGGGATAGATGACAGCCCCACGTGTGCGCGTCTGAAGATATATGGTGTTGATGCCATCTGCTTGCAAGCGATCCAGGATGTTGCAAAGTTCCTGTTGCTGTTTCTTCCTGCTCTCTTCGGAAACAGCCCTTGTCTTGGGCCAGTCAAGTCCCATTATGGTGGTCAGCCACACGGCACGCACCTCGTGTTTGGGCGTGGCTGTAGCAACCACGCACCATATAATCATAAATAATGTGAAAATACATCTCATGTGCACAAAGGTATGAAAAAAAGTTGTATTTTTGTTGGTGGAAAGAAGTAAACGCAACTTTTGCAAGAAATAATAACCAATATACAAACAATAATTAAAGAAGAACCACTATGAAGAAGATTCTTGTGCTCCTGTTTATGGCAGTTATGACACTTGGTGCCAATGCTCAGTTTGAAAAAGGAACCCACTATGCCGGTGCTTCGCTTTCTGGTTTTGGCATAGGTTTCACAAAGGGAAACTTCATGCTTGGCATAGCCGGTGAATATGGCTATTTCATTGCAGACGGTTGGATGATGGGCGGTAGTGTAGGATATATGCACAACGGTGGCGCCAACAGCCTGCAAATCAAGCCCGCGTTCCGTTATTCATTCAAAAGCAATGGCTTGAACCTGGGTTGTGGTGTGCAGTTTGAGCATGCAGGAACAAACCAGAACTTTATTCAGTTGTCACCCCAGGTGGGATACACCTTCTATCTGAATAATAAGGTCAGTGTGGAAGCCGCACTCTATGCCGACTTTGGTTTGAATGATTTCAAGAATGGCACCAATGCCGGCTTGAAGATAGGTTTCGGCCTGTACAAGTAACTTGCTTGGTGCACAAGCACCGAGTAGTATTGTCGCAAATAAAAGGCAATCCCCTTTCCATGTTATTTTTTGATGATAACAATGGAGAGGGGATTGTTTGTGTGTTGAAGTTATGACGTAGTTGTCTACCGTTTTCTGAAAGGTGGCAAAAGCCCCCTATTTTGGTCTTCCCGAGGACGAGGGTCGGTCCTCGGGACGTCAAGGCCTTGTCCTCGGGACGTCAAAGGTTGGTCCTCGGGACGTCCCTTTTCCTGTCTGTTTGGTGCTGATGCCGCTATGCTTAAACGGTGGTTCAGAAAAAGTGATGTTGGCTCGGCTTAACCCAAATCGGCCATTAGCATTATTGATGCGTAACAACCTAATGAACGGTTTGGCCTTAAATCAGGTTCATGCCCAGTTCCTTGCACTTCTGGCGCATGTCCTCTGGCCAGATGCTGGATTGTGTCTCGCCCACGTGGCCCTTTTGCAAGAGTATCATGCACAGACGGCTCTGGCCTATACCGCCACCGATGCTGAGGGGGAGGGAGCCTTCCAGAAGACGGCGGTGGAAGTAGAGTTCCTTGCGGTCGGTCTTGCCCTGAAGCTCCAATTGGTGCATGAGTGCGTCCTTGTCCACACGGATGCCCATGGAGGACAACTCTATGCTTCTGCCCAGGATGGGGTACCAGATGAGCAGGTCGCCGTTCAAGCCCATGAAGCCGTCGCCGTTGGGAGTGCTCCAGTCGTCATAGTCGGGAGCGCGGTTGTCGTGAGGTTCGCCATTGGAGAGTTTGCCGCCGATACCGATGATAAATACCGCACCATACTTCTGGCAGATGAGGTCCTCACGCTCCTTGGCGGTTTTGTCGGGGTACATCTGCATGAGTTCCTCGCTATGTATGAAGTGTATCTCCTCGGGCAGATAGGGACGCAACTGGGGGTAGGTCTCGCAGATATAGAACTCGGCACGCAGGATGGTGTTGTAGATGCGGCGCACGATATCCTTCAGGAAGTCGATGTTGCGCTGCTCTGCCGTCATGGTGCGCTCCCAGTCCCACTGGTCAACGTATAGTGAGTGCAGGTTGTCCAGTTCCTCGTCGGCACGGATGGCATTCATGTCGGTGATGATGCCGTAGCCGGGCTCCACCTCGTATTCTGCCAGAGTAACGCGTTTCCACTTTGCCAGAGAGTGCACTACCTCTGCCATGGATTCGTTCATGTCCTTTATGGGGAAGGAGACGGGACGCTCTATGCCGTTCAGGTCGTCGTTCAGGCCAAGGCCGCGGAGCACGAACAAGGGTGCCGTAACTCGGCGCAGGCGCAACTCCGTGGAGAAACTGCGCAGAAAGAAGTCCTTTATTTGCTTGATGGCCAACTCTGTCTGCTTGAGGTCGAGTGCCGCTTTATAGTCTTTCGGTATTATTAGATTGCTCATATCTATTGTGTCTATTTGACGGCAAAGTTACGAAAATAAATCAATAATGCACTACAAACGGAATAAAATAAATGCAAAGGAACTGCTAATGATGCAAAAGTGAAGCAATGTGTTAAATGTTAAAACCGAAAGCGGATATGTTAATGAAGGGAAGTCTTCTGTTAAATAGTTAGGTGCTTGGTGGTACCTTTGTTCGGTTTTCCTTTAATATATTTGGTAAATCGCCCGCATAGTCGTACCTTTGCACCGCTTAACTAAGTAAAAGTAAGAAGATGAAGACAATTAAGTACATGGTATTAGGTGCTGCCGCCACATTGGTATTGGGCAGTTGTGTAAGTAAGAAGGAACTTGTTGCTGCCCAGCAGCAGTTGCAGGAATGTCAGGATAAGGGTAAGTCTCTGGGTCAGAAGTACTATGAGGCTCAGCTCCAGTTGACTGAGTACAAGACAAAGAACGAGAACCTCCAGGCACAGATTGAGGACAAGAACGCTCAGTTGAAGGAGAAGAACGAGGCAATGCAGATTATGCAGAAGACCCTTGACCAGAGCATCTATCAGGGTGGCGCAAACATCAGCAAGCTTGTTGACGAGATCAATGCAAGCAACAAGTATATCCAGCAGCTGGTGGAGGCAAAGAGCAAGAGCGACTCTCTGAACGTGGCCCTGACCAACAACCTGACACGCAGCCTCTCTCGCGAGGAGCTGAAGGACGTAGACATTCAGGTGCTGAAGGGTGTAGTTTACATTTCTCTGAACGACAATATGCTTTATAAGAGCGGTTCTTACGAGATCAGTGCTAAGGCTGGCGAGACTCTAAGCAAGATTGCCAAGATTATCACCGACTATGATGATTACGAGGTACTGGTAGAGGGTAACACCGACAATGTGCCCATCAGCCGTACCAACATCCGCAACAACTGGGACCTCTCTGCCCTGCGTGCAAGTAGCGTTGTTCAGGAGTTGCAGAACAAGTATGGCGTTAACCCCAGCCGTCTCTCTGCCGCAGGTCGTGGCGAGTACAACACCGTTGCCGAAAACGACACTCCCGAGGGTCGTGCCAAGAACCGTCGCACACAGATTATCATCACTCCCAAGCTTGACCAGTTCCTGGAGTTGATAGACAAGGCTCCTGCCACCGAGGAAGAGGCAGTACCTGCCCAGAGTGCAGAATAAACCAGCATCCGAAACGGATTCTATAAAGGGAATAAATCGGATACTATGAAGAAGCAACTCATATCCTTGCTGATGTTCTCCTTGGTGTTATGTGCTTGCAACAAGAAGACGCAAAGCACAGAGAGCGCCGCTACGAGCGAGAAGCCCAAGACCGAGGCAGAGAACATCCTGCACCGTCTGCCCACATTGCATGTGGAGGATACCGTAAAGTCGGGGAGCAATGTTTATGCCTTGATGATAAACCGCGAGGCATGTGACTCTCTGGGAATCGTTACAGACGAGATGGGATACCGCTTTGCCGATAATCTGCTGAAGATATCGGTCAAGAAGAACGGCTCCGTCCTGTTTGCCCGTACGTTCAAGAAGA
Source organism: Bacteroidaceae bacterium (assembly GCA_045659645.1). Taxonomy (GTDB): domain Bacteria; phylum Bacteroidota; class Bacteroidia; order Bacteroidales; family Bacteroidaceae; genus Physcousia. The sequence goes on from JAZRCG010000010.1 coordinate 162,704, forward strand.
AGGACTTCATGCATCTGTTGGATGCCGAGTTTGCCAAGCATAGTATCTTGGATGGATGCCGATTCTTGCAGGTACATGAGGGTATGGTTTCCTTCTCTCTGGCCGTGAGTTATCCAGATAGCGACATGTCCCGTCCCTTCAAACTGAATATCGGTCCTGACGGCAGCTATATGATCGTCAAGAACGACGATATGGAGGAGGAATACGAAACGGAGGGTAATGACGGAGTTTGAGACATAACATATATAATTATAGCAAATTGGCGCATGCAGGAAAGTATCCTCGCATGCGCCAATTTCCTTTTATAGTTCCTTTATCGTCTGTTGCAATGTGTCAAGGAAGTGTGCGGCATGTGCACCGTCCATCTGCGTGTGGTGGAACTGGAACGAAAGGGTAAGGGTGGTTTTCAACCACGAGCGCTTGTACTTGCCCCAAATGATGAAGGGGTTGTTGAAGATGCCGCTATACATGCCCACGGCGCCGTCTATCTCGTAATGGGCAAGGGCAGAGGTGCCTATGACCATGCTTTCTTGCGAGAGGTCGTGGTCAATGCAACTTTCTGCCACCTGTCTTGTCAGACGCAGATAGTCATCGTTGAACTTTTGCAAATCCTTGTTGAAAGGTATGTCGCATGAACTTACCTCCCCAGCACTGTTGGCAACGATGGTGTTTACGGCAATCGTGTCGTATTGCATCAGTTTGCCGTCCACGGGTAGAAGGTAGAACTCCTTGATTGCGCTTGCCGCCCGCCCTATGCAATAGCACATGAGCATATTGAACTTCATCTCCTTCCTACGGCTGATTTTCAAGAGATGCGAAACATCAAGTGTCTTGAAGAATGTTACCATAGGCATGGGAGCCTTCATCCACATGTCAAAGGCATATGCACGGGTCGTTTCTTTGGGATTTACCTCTTTCATGATTGTCTGCATTTTTATCGGACGAGTTCCGGCAAGGCTTCCAGCAGGGCGGCATGGTTGGGGAAGACAATGTCTGCTCCTGCATCGTAAAGCACTTTGTCGGGAAGTGGACCGGTGTTTACGGCGATGGTATATATGCCTGCTCCCTTGGCGGATTGTACGCCTAAGGGTGCGTTTTCCACCACCATGGCTTGCTCGGCACTGATGCCGGCCTTTTCCAATCCCATCAGATAGGGTTCGGGATGAGGCTTGCCGTGCTTCACGTCAAAGGCAGTAACCATAAGGTTGGCACTGAATATGCCAGGGAAGTTCTTTTCCAGGCGTTCCAGAAGGCTCTTCTGTCCGCTGCCTGTTACGATTACGCGCTGAAGTCCCATCTGCTTTACGGCCTTCAGCACCTCCCATGCGCCGTTCACAGGTTCTACATGTGGCAGGGTGTTGAAGATGTCGCTCTTTACCTTATATATATATTCCTTTTCCTCGTCGGTGGCGTTGCGTCCCCATTGCACCTGTGCAAAGAGGTCGATGGTGCCACCACCGGTGCGTCCCTCGTTCATGTACACATCCTCGTGTGTCATCGTCAGGTTGTTCTCCTTCATGGCATGCACCCACGCCTCGGCATGGTTCTTCATGCTATCGAAGAGAACACCGTCCATGTCGAAGAGGATGGCACGAATGTCTTTCTTAGTCATACGTTTTATCATCAAATAAAGGCACAGGTGTCTATGCCTTTATTCTTGGTGAATGTATTGCCGGTTCCCTTGTTCTCCGGCATGTGCCGGGGTGGGGGAACTGCTTAATAATCATGTATTACAGACGAGCCTTGATAGCCTCTGTCTCTGCCTCGTAGCCGGGCTTGCCAAGGAGAGCGAACATGTTCTTCTTGTAAGCCTCCACACCGGGCTGGTCGAAGGGGTTAACCTCAAGCAACAGGCCGCTGATACCGCAACCGCGCTCGAACATGTAGATGAGCTGACCGATGTGGTACTCGTCGAGCTTGGTGATGCTCAGCTTGATGTTGGGCACGCCACCATCGACATGAGCCAGCTTGGTGCCCAGTTCTGCCATCTTGTTCACCTCGTCGATGCGACGGCCGGCCAGGAAGTTGAGGCCATCGAGGTTCTCCTCGTCAGAGGGAACTTCCAGGCAGGTATTGGGCTCCTCTACGCTTACTACGGTTTCGAAGATGGTGCGCTCGCCGTCCTGGATCCACTGGCCCATAGAGTGCAGGTCGGTGGTGAGGTCTACGCTTGCGGGGAAGATGCCCTTGCCGTCCTTGCCCTCGCTCTCGCCATAGAGCTGCTTCCACCATTCGCCCAGGTTGTGCAGCTTGGGCTGGTAGTTGGCAAGGATTTCAATCTTCTTGCCCTGCTGATACAGAGCATTGCGGATAGCGGCATATACGGCGGCAGGGTTCTCCATGAAGGGAACCTCGGGAGCTGTCTGTGCCTCCATGTCCTGGGCACCCTTTACCAAAGCAGCAATGTCGAAACCTGCTACGGCAATGGGCAGAAGACCCACGGGAGTGAGCACGCTGAAACGTCCGCCCACGTTGTCGGGAATGATGAATGACTTGTAACCCTCCTTGTCGGCGGTAACACGTGCTGCACCGCGCTTTGCATCGGTGATGGCCATGATTACCTTTGATGCCTCGGCCTTGCCGCGCTGCTCCTCGCAGAGGGTCTTCAGCAGACGGAAGGTGATGGCGGTCTCGGTGGTGGTACCGCTCTTAGAGATGTTGATGACACCGAAGCGAACGGTCTTCAGGTATGCGATAAGTTCAGAGAGGTAATCCTCGCCGATGTTGTTGCCTGCGAACAGGATGCGGGGGTACTTGCTCTCCTGCAACCAGCCGAAGGTGTTGCTCAGGGCATCGATTACCATGCGTGCACCGAGGTACGAACCGCCGATACCTGCAACAACCACGGCGTCGCACTCCTGCTGGAGGGTCTTGGCTGCATCGTTGATTTCGGCGATAAACTCGGGAGTGATGCTGCTGGGCAGGTGCATCCAACCCAGGAAGTCATTACCCTTGCATGTTCCCTCCTCCAGAGCCTTCTGTGCGGCAGCTACGGGAGCCTCGAACTTTGCAATAGCGTCAGCACTCAAGAACTGTGCTGCCTTTGAAATATCAAGTGTTACCATTTGTTTGTGTATGTTTTGTTTGTTATTTGTCTTTGAATTGTTGCTTTTGAAGCAATGGGAGGTGTTTTTTATGCCTCGTGAAGCGATGGCCTTCGTCTCGTGAAGCGATGACTCTCGTCTCGTGAGGCGATGGCCTTTGTCTCGTGAGGCATTAACCCTGAAAATACATTGTCATGCCTTCAGGAATATATTTTCGGGTGTGTGAAAATACGATGCGTACGCTTGTTTTATCTGAAGGCCTCGGACAAGAGCTTTATCTCGATGTTGGGACTTATACGCTCGTAGAGGATGTTGTATACGGAGTCGAGGATGGGCATGTTCACGTGCAGGTGCTTGTTGATGTCCTTCATGCACTTGGTGCCGAAGTAGCCCTCGGCTATCATCTCCATTTCCAACTGAGCACTTTTCACGGAGTATCCCTTGCCTATCATGGTGCCGAAGACACGGTTGCGCGAGAAGTTGGAGTAGCCGGTTACCAGCAGGTCACCACAATACACGCTGTCTATGATGCTTCTCTCCAAGGGGAATACCGCCGTTAGCAGGCGCTGCATTTCCTGAAGGGCATTTGACATGAGTACCGCCTGGAAGTTGTCGCCGTACTTCAAACCGTGGCAGATGCCCGAGGCAATACTGTACACGTTCTTCAGCACGCTGGCATACTCGATGCCAACAACGTCCTGCGACACCTTGGTCTTCACATAGTGACTCTCCATGCACTTGGCAAAGGCCTGTGCCTTCTCCAGATCGGTACAACCGATGGTCAGGTACGTGAGCCTGTTCAGTGCCACCTCCTCGGCATGGCTGGGTCCGCCTATGACGGCCAGGTTCTCGTCGGGTACGTTGTACACCTGATGGAAGTATTCCGAACAGATAAGGTTCTCTTCGGGTACGATGCCCTTGATGGCCGTTACCAGGAACTTGTCGCTCAGGCGCACCTTCAGTTTCTTCAGGTGTCCCTTCAGGTAGGGAGAAGGTGTAACGAACACCAGTGTCTGGCAATTGCGCACCACCTCGTTGATGTCCGATGAGAAGGTGATGCGGTTCACGTCGAAGTGTACGCTGGTCAGGTATGCGGGATTGTGTCCCAGGCGCTTGAAGTCCTCTATGCGGTCGTCGCGACGGAGGTACCACCATATCCTTTCGTTTCTTTCCAGCAATATCTTGGCTATGGCCGTGGCCCAACTGCCACCTCCCATTACTGCTATTGTTCCTATCATACTCATTCTCCCGTCTATGTCGAGAGGGGCTATGTGTGCCCCTCGGGGTAAAATAATGCGTTACTTAGTCTCTTCGCTTGCCTGCTGGTTGGCAGGGGCGCTCTTCTCGGGCTTCATCTGGGGGAAGAAGAGTACTTCCTGGATGAAGGGCTTGCCTGTCATGAGCATAACCAGACGGTCGATGCCTATGCCGATACCGCTGGTGGGAGGCATGCCGTATTGCAGGGCACGGAGGAAGTCCTGGTCAATGATCATCGCCTCATCGTCGCCCTTGTCGGCCAAGCGCATCTGTTCGCGGAAGCGCTCTTCCTGGTCAATGGGGTCGTTCAGCTCAGAGTATGCATTTGCCAACTCCTTGCCGTTTACCATCAACTCGAAACGCTCGGTCAGGCCGGGCTTGGTGCGGTGCTTCTTGGTGAGGGGAGACATCTCTATGGGATAGTCGGTTATGAAGGTAGGCTGGGTGAAAGTGCCCTCGCAGGTCTCGCCGAAGATTTCGTCAATCAGCTTGCCCTTGCCCATGGTGGAGTCAACCTCCACACCGCACTTCTTTGCCACTTCGCGCATCTCGTCCTCGCTCATGCCTTCCAGGTCGTAACCGGTCTTTTCCTTGATGGCCTCCAGGATGGGCAGACGGCGGAAGGGTGCCTTGAAGGAGATAACCTTGCCGTCAATCTCTGTCTCGGGCTTGCCGTTAACGGCTATGCAGATACGCTCGAGCACCTTCTCGGTGAAGGACATCATCCAGTTGTAGTCCTTGTACTGAACGTACAGTTCCATGCAGGTGAACTCGGGGTTGTGGTTCTTGTCCATACCCTCGTTGCGGAAGTTCTTGCCAATTTCGTAGACACCCTCGAAACCACCCACGATGAGGCGCTTCAAGTACAGCTCGGTGGCAATACGGCAATAGAGGTCGATGTCCAGGCTGTTGTGGTGAGTGATGAAGGGGCGTGCACTTGCACCACCGGCAATGCTCTGCAGGATGGGAGTCTCCACCTCGGTGTAGCCTGCCTCGTCCAGGCACTGGCGCAGAGTGCTGATTACCTTTGTACGCTTCAGGAAAGTCTCCTTTACACCCTCGTTTACGATAAGGTCAACATAGCGCTGACGGAAACGGAGTTCGGGGTCGGAGAAGGCATCAAACACATTGCCTTCTGAGTCGGTCTTCACCACGGGCAGGGGGCGCAGGCTCTTTGCCAATACGGTCAGTTCCATACAGTGGATGCTGATCTCACCGGTCTTGGTGCGGAATACATAACCCTTCACACCGATAAAGTCGCCCAGGTCCAGCAGTTTCTTGAACACGGTGTTGTACATCGTTGTGTCCTCGGCATTGGGGCAAAGGGCATCGCGAGTTACATAAACCTGTATGCGGCCCTTGCTGTCCATTAGTTCCACGAAACTTGCCTTGCCCATAATGCGACGGCTCATCATACGGCCGGCAACGCACACCATGCGGCTGTTCTCGGGTGTGGCAGGTGTGGGGACTTCCTCGCCCTGCTCGTTGGTCATTGTGGGCAGGTCAACGAACTCTGCCTTGATATCTGTAGAGAAGGCATCGGTGGGATACTCTGCTGCGGGGTATGGGTCAATGCCCAGGTCACGCATCTGCTGAAGATTGCCACGACGAACTATCTCCTGTTCACTCAATTCTTGTACGCTCATATTGCTTTGTTAATATTATAGTTTCGCGTGCAAAGGTACGAATAAGCGAGCGAAATACAAAATTAAGATAGTTTTAATTTGGCATTTACGCACGAAAGTGCCTTGAAGAAACCATATACATAATGTCAATGATGTAAAAAAAGACGTAAACGGACGCTAATAATCGTTAAATAGTATTACCTTTGTGTCTGCAATGTAACAAAAACAAATAGACAACGATGAAAGCAAGACACATGCTATTGGCCCTCTTGGCCACCGCGTTTTCACTCACCTCAAAAGGCCAGTTGGCCATGAACGAGGAGTTTCAGGACGGTTACGACCACTCCCTGCAGAACTACATCACCGAGAAGATTTCACAACTCAAGGACAAGCAGGAGGAGAAGGCCAAGGAGGGCAAGAAAAAGTGGAAGATTGCCGACTATGTTACCGTGCCCAAGTTTGGCGGCTATATCGTTTCTACCTATAAATATAGTAGTGAGGAGGGCAAGAACGGAGGCGACGGTTTCGGTCTTCGCTATCTGCGTCTGTATCTGGACGGTACGGTGCTAAAGGACTTCAAGTACCGTGTGCAGATGAATGTTTCCGGAGAACCTGGCACTACGAGCAGTGCCCGTGTGATAGACGCTTTCGTGTCATGGCAGAAGTGGGCGCCTCTGGGCATAAAGATGGGTGAGTTCAAGCGTTGCTTCACCTTCGAGAACCCCATGAATCCATGGGATATTGCAATGGGCGACTATACCCAGCTTACCAAGAACTTTGCCGGCATGAGCGGAGATTTCTACAAGGGTGGCACAAATAGCGGTGGCCGCGACCTTGGCATACAGGTCTATGGCGATGCCTTCAAGGTGGGCAAGACCCAGCACTACCTGCTCCATTATCAGGTGGGTGTCTACAATGGCCAGGGTATCAATATATCCGACAAGGATGCCGAGAAGGACTACATTGCCACCGTTCAGTTCCAACCCATCAAGGGTCTCTACATGGGCCTCTTTGGATGGAGCGGTTCGTTCTTTGATGGAAGCCAGAGCAACTACTTCAAGCGTTGGGCGGCAGGTGTTTCATACGAAGGACTCTTCTCTGCCCGTGCCGAGTATGCCCGCAACATTTACGCTCAGGATTATGGTGTAAAGAATGTAGGTCAGAAATCCGATGCATGGTACGTCCGAGTAGGCATTCCCACATGGCGCTGGCTCCGCGTGAACCTCGGTTACGATGCCTACCGCAAGGACATGTCCACCTGGACATCCCTCAATTCCATCTACTCTCTCGCTCTTCAGGCACGTCCCCACAAGAACCTCCAGTTTCAGCTCCAGTGGAACTATTGCCACAACAATTCCAATGCCTCCAATGTAGACAAGGACTACCACCAACTTTGGGCACAGGCGTATATCAGGTTCTAAAGTGCAAACATTAAATGTCAATCATTAAATGTCCGTAACCATCAGCACATCGTCAGCATTGACTTGACGCAGGTTAGAACCAAGCGCTAAGGCTACAGTAAACTTGAAACTAACGTATATATTCAACGAGCGGAATCGACTTAAAAAAGCACGATTCCGCTCGTTATCTTGATATTTATGCTTAATCAGTTTCAATAAAGAGAACTCTTGTTTATGCTAAGGTTCCCTGGTGTCAATGTTATTGGCGTTCGAATGTGGCGGTAAACTCTTCCGAGTCATATTTGCCATATTCGTCAACAAAGTACATCTTGAATTTGTTTTTGTTTAAGAACACGATCCTTGTGTATTCCCAGTCTTCTCCGTCTTCTATATGGAGCATGCTATTGGTGCTGTCATAGCTGTATGGGGTTTCTATAGACTTTTCGTTCATCATGTACTGGTAGCACTTCCCGTCTGATTTAAAAACGATACCGAAGTTTAAACTTTCAGGAACAGTACCGTCGCCGAAATCCATTCCGGCAGATGCGACTATTTTCCACTTGCCTACAAGAGCTTCTGCCTCTTTTCCTGGTTCAACCTCCTCCTCGCTGCAGGACGAAAGATTGAATGCCATCATTGATACAAATAAAATGCTGATAAGGCTGAGAAAAAACTTTTTCATGGTTTGTTTAGTTTTCAGATAATATGTCCTACTCACTTTGCGGCTTTTCGGTTACTCCGTCGTTCCTATTTAGAGGTTCAGAGTACGCACACAAAAAAGCGTGGGAACTTTTAGTGCGTATTCCTATTCAAGGGTGTTTGGCATAACCTGGCAGCAAAAGTACTAAATGCTCACGCGCGTGATTATTCCAACTGCATTCTTGCTGCTTTCATATTAGTCGCCAAACTTCTTGAATAGCAGAATAAAGCTAAAACGCTTTTCCAATATGTTTTATAGTGTGCGTATCATGTTATACGCTATGTTCCATAGGCTGAGATTTTGTGTTAATATTGGTGCCATTACAAGGCGCGTTTTAAGGGTGTAAAGGGTGTGAATATCCAATACTTGGTGCAAATGTAATGAATTAATGTGAAAAAATACAAGAAAGAGCAAGAAAAGTGTCAGCGCAAAATGTCGTTGCCAATGCAGACCATTTTGCCTTCCCGAGGACTAAGCCCTGAGAACGGGAGGATCTTTTGTGGAATGTTTTTGTTGATATGCTCAAGCCGAAGTCGTTGAAAATGTCATCAGATTAAAGACCGCTTTCGCAATATGCCTTATTTCTAAGAGTATTATTTCAAATAATTCACGTTTTATTACCGCAACGGTAAACTTTTTTATATCTTAGCGGTCAAATTAAAGCTAATAATAATATATAAGATATGAAACTGGAAGATTTTATGAATGCCTCGCCCGTGAACTTCTTCGCGGTGGAGACAATAAAGAAGTGCCTCACAGAGGCTGGTTACAAGGAGTGGAAGGCTGGTGAGCCTTGCCCCGAGGTAAAGAGTGGCGACAAACTGTTTTCAACAAAGAACGGTTCCGCCATTTTTGCTTTCCACATTGGCAAGAAGACTTTGGCCGAGGGTGGCATGCGCATTATTTCTGCACATTCTGACAGCCCCTGCTTCCGCGTGAAGCCCAATGCAGAGATAAAGTGCGAGGGCGGTTTGGTGAAACTGAACACCGAACTATATGGCGGTGCCATCATGTCCACATGGATGGATCGTCCGCTATCCCTGGCTGGCCGCGTGGTGCTGGCGGGTGAGAGCATGACGGAACCCGAGGTGCGCCTCATGCGCATTGAACGTCCCATACTGACCATCCCCAACCTGGCCATACACTTCAACCGTCAGGTGAACGACGGCGTGGCTCTGTCCAAGCAGAAGGATATGCTGCCAGTGCTGACAATCCAGCAAACGGTGAGCGATGAGCGTGGAGCGGTGAGCGCTAGCATACTGAAGGCGCTGATTTCGGAGGAACTGGGTGTGAAGGCTGAGGATATCCTGGACTTCGACCTATATCTGTACGACACTACTCCTGCCCAGTGCGTGGGCTTGCACGGAGAACTGATACAGAGCGGACGCCTGGACGACCTGAGCATGGCGCATGCCGGCATGGAGGCTCTGCTGACCGACGCAGAAACTCCCGAGGTGACAAAGTGCCTGGCCATCTTCGACAACGAGGAGACTGGCAGCCAGACGAAGCAGGGTGCCGGTTCGCCCTTCTTTGCTTCGCTGGTGCAGAGGCTGGTGGCAAGGCAGAGCGAGACCTGCGCTTCGCACTTCGAGGACTTTGCCATGTGCGTGGAGCATTCCTTCATGGTGAGCGCCGACAATGCACATGCATGGCACCCCAACTACAACGAGAAGTACGACCCCACCAACCATCCCGTAATGGGCGGAGGTCCCGTGATAAAGTACAACGCCAGCCAGAAGTACCTGAGCGATGCCGTGGGTGCCAGCGTATTCATGCAGGCTTGCAAGAAGGCTGGTGCTCCATACCAGACCTTCGTGAACCATAGCGATGTGGCTGGCGGTAGCACACTGGGCAACATCCTGTCATCCTCTCTCCCCGTGAAGGGAGTGGACATGGGCAACCCCATCTGGGGTATGCACTCTGTGCGCGAAACGGCAAGCATTCAGGATCACGAGAACTGCATAAAGGCTTTTGCGGCATTCCTGGGATAAAAAACTCTAGATTTTATTACAATGAACAAAATAACGAAATACAGCATAATAGGCATCATTGTGGTGGGGTGTGCCGCTTTGGCATACAATGCCTTCATGCCAAAGGAAAACAGCGACCTGAAGGAGGCTCCTGCCAAGGAGCGCAAGCAACAGGGCCAGGCTCTGAATGTGAGGGCCGTGGTGATAAGCGAGCAGGTGATAACCGATGCTTTGGCAATGAGCGGCTCGCTGGTGCCGGACGAGGAGGTGAGCCTCTCGTTCGAGACATCGGGCAAGATAACGGACATCTTCTTCAAGGAGGGTTCCATGGTGGAAAAGGGTCAGTTGCTGGCCAAGATAAACGATGCTCCCCTGCAGGCAGAACTGCGCAGGAAGGAGGCTCAGTTGCGACTGATGCAGGACCGTGTGTTCCGTGCCAAGGCTCTGCTGGAAAAGGAGGCGGTGAGTAAGGAGGCCTTCCAGGAGGCTGAAGCCAACCTCTCTGCCCTGCGTGCCGAGATAGACGGTGTGAAGGCAGAGATAGCACAGACGGAATTGCGTGCTCCATTCTCTGGTGTGATAGGTTTGCGCCAGGTGAGCGTGGGTGCCTTTGCCACCACACAGACGGCCGTGGCAATGCTGACGAAGCGCAGCCCTCTGAAGGTGGAGTTCAGTGTGCCCGAGCGCTATGCCGGCACTCTGCCCGACGGTGCCCTGCTGGAGTTTACCGTGGAGGGCGACCTGACCCCAAGACAAGCCCGAGTGTATGCCTCTGACTCGCGTGTAGACGAGAATACCCGTACTTTCACCGTGCGTGCCCTGTATGACAATCCCGGTGGCAAACTGGTGCCTGGACGCTATGCCAGCGTACGCCTGACGACAATGGAATATGCTCAGGCTCTGGCCGTGCCCAGCGAGGCGATAGTGTCCGAGATGGGTATAGACAAGGTGTACCTGTACAAGAACGGCAAGGCTGAACCGGTGGAAATTACCAAGGGGCTGCGCACCGATGCACAGGTGCAGGTGCTCCGTGGCCTCAATGTGGGAGATACGGTGATAACCAGCGGTACCATGCAATTGCGTGCCGGACAGAAAGTAAGCGTTTCTGTAAAATAGGAAAAGACCCTCCCCCCCCTGCCTTGGAAAAGGTTACAATAGGAAAACCAAGGAGGACCTAGGAAGACCTAAGATATCCTAAGAAAATAAACAATAGGCTGATGAACATTTCCGAACTTTCCATCCGACGTCCGGTGCTGGCCACGGTGATGACTCTGCTCATACTCATCTTCGGTGCCGTGGGATACATGTATCTGGGCGTGAGGGAATACCCCTCGGTGGACAACCCCATAATCTCCGTTTCGTGTTCCTATCCCGGTGCCAATGCCGATGTGATAGAGAACCAGATAACCGAACCCCTGGAGCAGAACATCAACGGCATACCCGGCATACGCTCGCTGACGAGTGTGAGCCAACAGGGTTCGTGCCGAATAACAGTAGAGTTTGAACTATCCGTAGATCTGGAGACGGCGGCCAACGACGTGCGCGACAAGGTTTCGCGTGCCCAGCGCTTCCTGCCACGAGATTGCGACCCTCCCACCGTGTCCAAGGCCGATGCCGATGCCATGCCCATTCTAATGGTGGCCCTGCAGAGCGACAAGCGCAACCTACTGGAGTTGAGCGAGATTGCCGACCTGACGGTGAAGGAGCAGTTGCAAACCATTCCCGACGTGTCCAGCGTGATGATATGGGGCGAGAAGAAGTATTGCATGCGTCTGTGGCTGGACCCCGTGAAGATGTCTGGCTATGGCGTCACACCCATGGACGTGAAGAGCGCCCTGGACCGTGAGAACGTGGAACTTCCCTCAGGCTCCATCGAAGGCAACACCCGTGAACTCAGTATCCGCACCATGGGACAGATGTCCACCACGGAGGAGTTCAACAACCTGGTCATCAAGGAGGCCGAAGGACGTATCATACGCTTCAGCGACATAGGTCGTGCCGAACTCTCGGCTCGCGACATAAAGAGCTACATGAAGATGAACGGCGTGCCCATGGTGGGTATAGTAGTAATACCCCAGCCCGGTGCCAACCACATAGACATAGCCGATGCCGTGCACGAGCGCATGGCCATCATGGAAAAGGACCTGCCCGAGGACGTGCACTATGCCTATGGCTTCGATAACACGAAGTTCATACGCGCCTCAATTGCTGAGGTGGAGAGCACCGTGTATGAGGCCTTCGTGCTGGTTATCATCATCATCTTCCTGTTCCTGCGCGACTGGCGCGTGACGCTCATCCCCTGCCTCGTAATCCCCGTGTCGCTCATAGGCGCATTCTTTGTGATGTACCTGCTGGGCTTCTCCATCAACGTGCTCTCCATGCTGGCCGTGGTACTTTCCGTAGGTCTTGTGGTGGACGATGCCATTGTGATGACGGAGAACATCTACATACGAATAGAGCGTGGCATGAAACCCTTTGACGCCGGCATTGAGGGTGCCAAGGAGATTTTCTTCGCCGTAATATCCACTACGGTAACCCTGCTGGCCGTGTTCCTGCCCATCGTGTTCATGGAGGGACAGACAGGACGATTGTTCCGCGAGTTCAGTTTCGTGGTGGCAGGTTCGGTGGTGATATCATCCTTTGCCGCACTTACCATCACTCCCATGCTGGCAACAAAACTGCTGGTAAACCGTGAGGAGAAGAACTGGTTCTACCGCAAGACGGAACCCTTCTTCGTGGGACTTAACAACATATACTCGCGCTGGCTTGCCGCCTTCCTGCGCCGACGCTGGATGGCAATACCCCTGATGGTAGTTGCCCTTGGCGCTTGCGTGGCAATGTGGATAAACGTACCTGCCGAGATGGCTCCGCTGGAGGACCGCTCGAGCATAACCATACGTACAATGGGTCCAGAGGGTGTTACCTACGAATACATGCGCGACTACACCGAGGACATAAACCGTCTGGCGGACTCGCTGATGCCCGATGCCGAGTTCATAACAGCCCGTGTTTCGGACGGCGGCGGCAACATACAGATAACGCTGAAGAACCTGGCAGAGCGCGACTACACGCAGATGGAGGTGGCTGACCGCCTGAGCAAGGCGGTCAGGACAAAGACCGATGCCCGTGCCTTTGTGCAACAGCAGAGCACCTTCGGCGGACGACGTGGTTCCATGCCCGTGCAATATGTGCTTCAGGCAACGACCATCGAGAAACTGGAGGAGGTTCTGCCCAAGTTTATGGCTCGTGTATATGACAATCCCGTGTTCCAGATGGCCGACGTGGACCTGAAGTTCTCGAAGCCCGAGGTACGACTGAGCGTGAATCGCGAGAAGGCAAACCTCATGGGCGTTTCCACCAAGGACATAGCACAAACCCTGCAGTACGGCCTCAGCGGCCAGCGTATGGGTTACCTCTACCTCAACGGCAAGCAGTACGAGATAGTGGGCGAGATAAACCGTCAGCAGCGTAACGACCCTGCTAACCTGAAGGCTATATACATGCGCTCTTCGGACGGCAAGATGGTGCAGATGGAGAATCTGGTGGATCTGGTGGAGAGCATTGCTCCTCCAAAACTCTATCGCTACAACCGCTTCGTCTCGGCTACCATCTCGGCAGGTCTCACTCCAGGGCATACCATTGGCGATGGTCTTGACGAAATGGACAAGATAGCCAAGGAGGTACTGGACGACACCTTCCGCACGGCACTGGCAGGAGACTCCAAGGAGTTCCGCGAGAGTTCCTCAAGCCTGCTATTTGCCTTTGGCCTGGCACTGGTGCTCATCTACCTGATTCTGGCGGCTCAGTTCGAGAGTTTCAAAGACCCCTTCGTTATCATGCTCACCGTGCCCCTGGCCATTGCCGGTGCACTGATATTCATGCTCGTGGGCGGACAGACGATGAACATCTTCAGCCAGATTGGCATCATCATGCTCATAGGTCTGGTGGCGAAAAACGGTATCCTCATCGTGGAGTTTGCCAACCAGCGCCAACGCATGGGCGAGGACAAGATGACCGCCATACAGGAGGCCTCGGTGCAGCGTCTGCGCCCCATCCTGATGACCTCCGTGTCCACCGTGCTTGGTCTTCTGCCCCTGATGTTCGCATCTGGTGAAGGCTCTGCCGGACGTGTAGCCATGGGTACGGCCGTGGTGGGCGGCATGCTCATATCCACCATGCTCACAATGTTTGTGGTACCAGCAATATATTCATTCGTGGCAACATCGCTACAAAAGAAGAACAAGAAATGAAGATCTCAAAGTTCATACTAATAGCCTTGGTTCTCTGCTCATCGGCAGGGACCAAGGCACAAACCCTGGCCGAGGTGATAGCCACAGGTCTGGAGAACAACTACAACCTGAAGATTGCTCGCAATGAGGAGGCCATAAGTGCCAACAATGCCACGGCGGCAAATGCGGGATACCTGCCCACGGTTAATGCCACGGCAGGATATAGCGGTACGGTGGATACGGGTAACGGCGGCCAGTTGGGACATGGAGTACAGGCTGGCGTAAATGCCGAATGGACCTTGTTCGACGGTTTCAAGATTCAGGCTACGTATAGCAAACTACAGGAACTGAAACGCCAGGGTGCAACACGCACACGACTTGCCATAGAGGACTATGTGGCCACTCTCACCGCAGAGTACTACAACCTCATCCAGCAGAAGATACGCATGCGCAACCTCAGCAATGCTGTGAAACTCTCCAAGGAGCGCTTGCGTATCGTGCTTGAACGTTATAGCATAGGTAGTGCTTCTCGTCTGGACCTTCAGCAGGCACAGGTGGACTTCAACGCCGATAGTGCACAGAGCCTGAAGCAGCACGAACTGATGGCGACTTCGCGCATCCGGCTGTACGAACTCATGGCGGTGAAGGACATGCAGACACCGCTCTCCCTGCAGGATACCATCATTGTGGTGGACACCACACTGACACACGACAACCTGCTGGAGCATACTATGGACCTGAATGCCGAACTGCTAAACCGCAAGCACGACATACGTCTGGCGGAACTTGACTACAAGGCAACCATGAGCCGCGATTTCCCTTACATCAAACTGAATGCGGGCTACAACTACCAGCACAGCATCGGAGGTGATGGCCGTGGCGGTGTGGACTTCGGTGTGAAGGTAGGCTACAACCTGTTTGACGGAAAGCGCACAACACAAAAGCGCAATGCAAGGCTTGACATAGAGAATGCTGACCTGGCATGCCTGCAACTTGAGCAATCCTTGCGTGCCGACCTGGCCGACCTTTGGCAGGCCTACAAGAACAACCTGCGCTTGCTCTCCCTGGAACGTGAGAACCTCATCACGGCTCAGGAGAACCACTACATTGCCCATGAGCGCTACATGCTTGGCGACCTTTCAGGCATAGAGATGCGCGAAGCCCAGCAATCCCTGCTCGATGCCGAAGAGCGCATCCTGGTGGCAGAATACAACACCAAACTCTGCGAAATCTCCCTACGCCAGGTTTCGGGAGGAATAATGATGTATATGGATAACTGATGCACAACGGGTACAGGCCTGGATGGCAACGTCCAGAAACTGCTATGCCCATGTAATTATTTTTCAAACCGCCATACCCCACAAAAGCAACAATATTGTGAGGATTTCCACCCCTAAGGGTTTACCAGGGGCGGAAATCCTCCTTCTTTTATTCTGCCATGAAGACGTGGATGATAATGTTTTGGTATAATGCACTTAATACCAATTCTTTACGATTACATTAGGCGGGATTGCCACAGACTCTCGGCACACCATCAGCTCATTCCTTCGTACATCCCAGCCATCTCCTCCCGAGGGCAGACGTCCGTCCTCCCGATGGCAAGCCTCCGTCCTCGGGAGGACAAGGGGCCGTTCTCCCGAGGGCTAAAACGGGCTTTACACGCAAACAACCTGCCACCATCTACATAAAGTTACCTAATATAAATATTTTTCCAAACTATCCATCCACTCCAACATCATGCCATTACCGCAATTCCTTGCAATTTCTACCTGATTTCCTTGTCCGTTCTAACATTTTTAACTACCCTTGCATCAAGGGCAAGAATATTATATGACGTTTCTCCTGCCTATGACATAATAACATCTTAAAAGACCGCTCCGAGAGTTTGCCTTACTCTTCGGGCGGTCTTTTATGGAATTTGCTATAGATTATAGAATCCTTTATTAGCGTTTTTCTTATGTGGTATGGTTACTTTAGCATCTTGTTCAGAATTTTCTGCAACTCCTTAGCAAAGTTCTTGCTTTTGTAATAAAGCCAATAATTGTCGCCAGGAGCTGTGTCTACGGCAAAGCATGCCAGTTCAGTGCTATGATCTATGAGGTATTCTAAATCCGTTATTCCGAATAAGAATCTTGGGTAGCAGAAATAATCTCGGTCGTCAGAACTGAATTGCGAGTTGTTGTTGGCTGAGTTGTTGCTGCTTGCTCTTACGTATGGGTCATAACTTTGTGGCGCGCCTTCTTCTGGAATAGCAGATTCTATGCAATGCCCGATTGCTACGGCACGTCCGTTGTAGTCTTGTACTGTCATCTTGCGACCTTGCGGATACTCTTCCACACCATTGCTAACTCGCACTGGGACAACCAGGCAAAAGGTAGTGTCACTGAGTTGCTCAACCCATGTGAGTTGTGGAATTATGCGTCCTTGTATGTGCCCGCATATCAGCTTTGTTGTTTCGTGGCGTGAACGGACCCTGTTTGCTCCTCCCATGTCTTGCTCCTTTTCCAATACTATTTCCCATGTTGTACGTGTTCCTATCTTGCGGGTGAACTTTCTCATGCCGTGATGTGTCACTCTAACGGAGGTCTTCCCACCTGTAACATTTAGAGTGAAATGGCCCATGGCGTCCGTCTGGGTTTGGTTGATGATGCGGTGGTTGGCATCTATCTCCACTACGTTGGCCTTGGGTAAGGGACTGTCGTCATGCATTACACGCCCATGTATCTGAAGTGTCTGTGCCTGCATCGCTAAGGCCATTGCAAACAAGAATATGGATGTAAAAAGTCTGCTTTTCATCTTTCGTTTTTATGAACTTTTTGATTCTAAAATGTGCATTCTTGTTGCAAAAGTAGTGATTATATGACAATTCGTTGTTCAAATGAGCGTATAAATATTGTTAAAAAGGAATAATTACATGGAAAGTCTTGTGTAATTCGGACTAAAACCTTACCTTTGAATGTATAAAATCAAAGAATACAGGTATGAAGAGAATATTATTTCTTTCCTTTTTGCTACTCTGTTTGTCGGCATCAGCACGTACGGGTAAAGTTCCATTCTACAAATCTTTTGTCTATTGGGTCCAAGGCACAGATACCGTATATCACGAGAATAATACACTTTTGCACGAGTCTACATCTCCAGACGGAACGGTTGTGGTGCGTGTGCGCCACGAGGATTGGCGCCATGTGGTAACTCCCAAAAGCATTATGCGTATGGCTCCATGGCATGCAATCTTGTCTCAGCATCAGGGAATTAGAGCTAACATACATCAAGGGCATGCCAATACGGATGCCATGATGCCTATGAAACAGATTCCTGGAGTGATGCCAAATGCCTTGAGTGTGAAGAATTTGGCTAAGATGACGGGCCAGTTGGAAATGAGATATGTCAGTGAGTATATGATAGAGAACGCTGGCAATCAGGAAATCGTGGTTAACGATTTGAACCGTGGTCTTGTTTGGTATATACAGCCACAGAGTTATCTGCTGCTCAATATGGGCAAATTGCCTCAGGCATGTCTTTTGCGCATTGCAAATACCGATCCCATGCAACCTGCTGTAAAGTACGTGACCATAGGTAGTGCCAGCTACATGATGAAGTTTACCATTGCTTATGAGGATGACGATTGCTGGATTTTCCTTCTGAACGAAGCATCGGACGATGAAGACATCCGTGTAGATTTCAGTAGAATGATGAATGGGTCGGACTATATTCTGCATACTCATTATGTGAAGCGCGATAAGGATACATTCCTTGACACCCCGATGGTAGAGGATGAGGTGTTCGCTATTATTAAGAAAGCCCGAGCGGAAAAGCAAAAGAATTGATTTGTCACAAAATGAATCATGCCGCGTAAGGATTACAGTTCAATTCTATAAAATATAAGACCAATATGAAGAAATCATTGATATGTGCACTCTCTTTAGTGCTGTTTTCAATAACTTCCTTTGCTCAAAGGATAGGACAATCGTTAGTAAAATCAACGGACTTCAAGGAGGCTCGTCTGGCAACTTTGAAAGGGGACAGTGTGAACCTGTCTGACTATGTTGGTAAACACAAATACGTGCTTGTGGACTTCTGGGCCAGCTGGTGCGGTCCTTGCATGCGCGAGATGCCCAATGTGAAGGCAGCCTATGCAAAGTACAAGAATCGTGGTTTGGAAATTGTCGGTATCAGTCTTGACAGAGACAAGGCAGCCTGGGAAGGAGCGGTTAAGCGAGTGGGCATAACATGGCCTCAGATGACAGATTATAATGCTCAGGGAAGTAAGGTTGCCACCACCTATGGTGTCCAGTATATACCTTACATTGTCATATTCGACATTAATGGCAATATGGTGGCAAAGAATCTGCATGGCGAAGGGTTGCTCCAGAAGTTGGAGGAACTTATGCCAGAGAAATAATATATACGGTCTAATGTATAGTCATGCCGCAGGCATATTGTATGGGTGGGATGCTATTTAGACATGATACTCACAATATCAGTATATGACGGCATTAAACCGTAGGTCTTGTCCAATTTATTTGTATTTGACTGAACTTTGGTTAGGGTAACAGGTAACATCTTTATACAACAACTAAGCAAAACAGGAATGTCCCCATTTTGGGGCATTCCTGTTTTGCTTAGTTTGGAGGAAGTTATTCCGAGATGTATTCCGCAAAGATGCGGGCAGCATCTTCCACCTTGCGTGCGCAAGGTCGTGTGCTGTAGTAATGTGCATTGCGTTGGTCGGGAATATGAGTGTTTGACGAAGGGGTGCAGCCACTTTGTGCCAGCAGGTCTGCACAGATGATGCTTCCGTTTTGTTGTTTAAACCTTTCAAGCAAAGTCTGAACCACCTTGTAGCAATTTGCTTTACCCTCGTGGTCATCTCCCTCTGTTGCCCCACAATGAAGTCCAACCAGGGTAACTACTCCGGAGACAGCTCCGCACACCATTCTTAGGCGGCCTATGCCGCCACCAAAACCAGCTCCAATTCGCAAGGCAGTCTTTTCGTCCATGCCGTAGAGGTCGGCAAATGCAGCAATTACACTCTGGCAACAACCGTAGCCTGCCGTGAAATACTCACTGGATTTGCGAATGCGTGCTTCTAATTCTGCAGAAAGAGTTCTCATCGTGATTGTTTTGTTATAATGTTAAATGCAAGCACCTTTTAGAGTGTTGCCGGGGGCAAATCCCTGTAACTTAAGCAAATTTCCTGTTAGTTGTTTGAGCAAGGGTGCTTTAATTGCAGATTTCAAGTCCCAGAAGTTCTGTCAGGCGTTGCAGGTTCTTGTTCTTTTCCACCATCTTGCGGTATAGCGCAGGTTTGCTGGTAATGTATTGTACTTCCTGTGCCTGTGCTATGCGTACGCTCATTTGTATGTTGGAATTGCTCAATGCCTTGCGCATGAAGTTCAGGATGCTATCCTGCATGTTCAGGAGGTATTGCCCAATCTGGGTGTTGTTTGCCACAATCTCAAAAGTGTTTTCGTTGATTAGTTTGGGCATCATGCCTCTCATCCTCATGGCCATGGCGCGTCGTTCTACCGGCATTTGTTCCACATAGGAATGCCATTGGAATGTGATGTCCTCTTGGGCAAAAGGTTTATTTTCCTGTTTTTTAGGTTCGGTTGGCTCCTTGCCATGTTCTGATGTTGCGGTAGGCAAAACCTTGATGCTTGGGCCTATTTGGCTTATTTTTATTGTGCTACGTCCTATGGTGGGGTTCGTAGATGGGACATGTGGAGCGGTATGTGTAGTAGGAGTGCTTGTAGACGATGTGCTTTGAACCGTAATATTGCAGCTTTGTTGTGTTGAGGGCTGCTTTATTGGTGCTGATGCTTGGGATGTGGACTGAGTCATAGTCCCAAGATTGAATATGGGGTTAAGAATCTTGCTGGGGCAATGCCCCGAACCAGGTTCGCTGGTTGATGAATCGGTAAGTTGCGCACATTGTATGAGGCATATCTCCACTTGCAAACGTTTGTTGTGGCTTTGTCGGTATGCCTGGTCGCAATCGTTGCACAACTTTATGGCACGATAGATGAACTTGTTTGCGCATTTACTTGCTTGTAGCTGATAGCGTTGTCTGGTTCTTTCAGACACTTCCAGCAGTGGCAAGGTGCTTGGCTCCTTAGCAACCAGCAGTTGGCGGAAGTGGTTGGCTAACCCTGCAATGAAGTTCCCTCCGTCAAAACCCTTGCAAAGAACATCGTTAAAGAGAAGCATGCATTCCGGCACCTCCTGTGCAATGAAGTGGTCTACCAGACGGAAGTAGTATTCGGATGAAAGGACATTCAGGC
This sequence comes from Bacteroidaceae bacterium, assembly GCA_045659645.1. Taxonomy (GTDB): domain Bacteria; phylum Bacteroidota; class Bacteroidia; order Bacteroidales; family Bacteroidaceae; genus Physcousia. The sequence goes on from JAZRCG010000010.1 coordinate 183,213, forward strand.
TGGTGCATACTTTCTCGTAGCTCAGTTCTCCTCCAGTGAATGAAACCATTTGGTCAAAGATGCTCAATGCATCTCGCATGCCTCCGTCTGCTTTCTCTGCTATGAGTTGCAGGGCTTCATCCTCTGTGGTGTACCCTTCCTTCTGTGCAACATATTTGAGGTGCTCTATTGTATTTTCAATAGTCATGCGTGCAAAGTCATAGACTTGGCATCGTGACAAAATGGTGGGCAATATCTTATGCTTCTCAGTGGTTGCCAGAATAAAGATAACGTATGCAGGTGGCTCTTCCAATGTTTTCAGGAAGGCATTGAAGGCTTGTGAGGAGAGCATGTGCACCTCGTCTATTATGAACACCTTGTATTTGCCTATCTGAGGAGGGATTTGTACCTGCTTGATGAGTTCACGGATATCTTCCACACTGTTGTTGGATGCAGCGTCCAGTTCGTGTATGTTCATCGAACGCCCTTCATCGAACGCCTTGCAGCTTTCGCATTCTCCGCAACTTTCTCCGTCATGTCTTGGAGACATACAATTGATGGTCTTCGCAAATATGCGTGCGCAAGTTGTCTTGCCTACGCCTCGAGGACCGCAAAACAAGTAGGCATGTGCCAATTTCTCTCCGGCTATGGCATTCTTGAGCGTTGTGGTCAGTGATATCTGTCCCACAACGGAGTCAAATGTCATAGGACGGTATTTGCGTGCCGAAACTATGTATTCCTGCATGTGCTGTTTCTGTTTGTATAATTGGTATTTCCATGCAAAATTAGAAAAATATTCCTTAAAACCATATGCATGTGTCCCTAATTTTATATCTTTGCTTTCAAAATTAGAGAAAATATGATGACGGTATTGCGACGTGTAGTGAGTAGAATCAAGGATAGCAAGTACACAAAGTATGTAGTCACCCTCCTTGCTATTGTTCTCATCGTGGGTTTTGTGGACGATAACAGTTTGATGAATCGACAGGAACGTATAGAGGAAATCGAGAAACTTCAATCGGAAATCTCTGTGCTGAAGGCTCAGTACGAAGAGGATACAAGAAAATTGGAAAGTTTGAAGGAATATGAGAACCTGGAACGTCTGGCTCGCGAGAAGTATTTGATGAAACGCCCAAACGAAGATGTATTTATCATCATCTCTCAGTCTGGTCAGGAGTGAACTGGAATATTGTTCGAATTAAATAATGACTCCGTAATCCGGAAGTATTTTCTCTACTTCCTGTTATTAATACATTATATATATTATAATAGCGGACTGAAAACGTTAGGGAATTCAGTCCGCCTGTTTATATAATTCAGCGCTCGTCTTGTGCAGATTATTCCTTGTTCTCTTGGAAAAATTTCATAAAATCCTTGGGTATAGGTGTCTCAAACTGCATCTCTTCATGTGTGATTGGGTGAAAGAAGTTGAGACGATAGGCATGCAGGGCCAAGCGGTGTAATGGGTCACGTCCGTTGCCATACTTGTGGTCGCCAGCTACAGGGAATCCCAAATCGGCCATGTGTACGCGGATTTGGTTTTTTCTACCTGTCTCTAATTTCATTTCTACCAGAGAGAAGTCTTCGTTGTTCCAGAGTCGATGGTAGTGTGTGGTTGCCAGTTTGCCACCGTTGTCCGTTGGTGAGGAATAGGTTACATAGGATTTGCTTTCCTTCAACCATGATTGTACCGTTCCTCCCTCTTTGTCCATCTTTCCGCATAGCAGTGCTACGTAACGTCGGTCGTAGACCATGCAGTGCCAGTTGTTCTCCAGAATCCTGGCTACTTCCACGTTTTTGGCATATATCATTAGTCCGCTGGTTTCTCTGTCTAGACGGTGAACTACATGTGCAGTGCATTTGAAGTGGCGTTTCTCAAAGTATTCATCCAATACGTTTTTTACACAATATTGTTTGGGTGTGGATGCCATGGACAGGATGCCTTCGCTCTTTTCTATCACCACGATGTCCTTGTCTTCATAGATGATTTTTACGTATTTATTCAAGAGCATGGTGCTTTGCCTGTGCCTTGACACTCGCACTACTTCTCCGATGTGCAGTGGAGTATCGTGGCGTGTGGACAGTTTCCTGTTCACACTGACGGCTCTTCCTGCCAGCAAGTCCTTTGCTCTGTTTTTACTGATGCCCATTTGTTTCAGAAGGAACTCCAGCAGTGTATTTTCCTCTCTGACGGGTATTTCTATATATTTGCTTGCAGCATATGCTGCACCTGTAATGTTTCGCACTGATAGTTGGGTGTTAGATTTTGGAATAAGTGTGTGTTCCTTATTTTACTTCTTTTAGATAGCCATGTCTGTATGCGTAGACCAATTCCCTCAGGTCAGCAATGCGTGAACGTATCTTGCCTCCCAGGTCTGTATCACTAACTCGTAGGCGATGTCCTGTCATTTCCACCAGTTGTATGCTGGAATGTGTGTCGGTGCCATTCTGTATGGCATCTGTCCTGCTTGTGAAGGGTTCATGCTGGATCAGTTCAAATCCGCGGCTATGGTATACAAGCGTATATCCTGCAATACCTGTGGTGGAGTGATAGTGTTGGGAGAATCCTCCGTCTATCACCATCAGGCGTCCGTCGGCTTTGATGGGACTTTCTCCTTCGGCAACGTGCACAGGCACGTGTCCGTTGATGATATGGCGGTGTTCGCCCTTTACACCGAAACTGTCCAGGATGTAGTCGCACACTTTGGCATCATTGCGCAAGCGGAAATATGCGCCCTTTTCTTCGTGTATAAGCGATTTGTCTGATAGGAAGTAACGTTCAAATGTTATCATTCTCTTTTTGTCAAAGAGTGGTGACTCCGGACCGCACCATAGATACATAAGGTAGTCTCTGGCTGCGGCTCTTTCCAAGGGTAGGGTGTCTCGGTTGAAGGCTGTGCGTACCACCATGCCTATGCGGTCCATGAGTTCTCGTCCGGAACTTTTCTTTCCCATCAGTTCTACTTCCTTTAGGGTTCCGTCGTCATTCAGTGGCACTGAGGCATGGAATAGCAGGTTTCCGTTGCAGATGTTGTACATGCCACCATGCGAAAGGATGCATTTGACGTGTTTCTGCAACTTGTCTGACACTCGGAAGGAATGATTCAGTTTTTGTAGCATTTCCTTCTCTTCAGGTGTGAGACGATAGGGGTCGTCCCAATCCACGGTGGGGAAGAGTGTATCGCGCAGTGGGTATTCCTGTCCGTTCACGGTGAATGTGCCGCGTTCTGGATTTATATGTTCCAAGGTACCTTCTCTGGAGATTACCCATTCCGGGTGTGCATTGATGGTCTGTTGTTCTACCTTGAATTGGATGATGGTTATGGCCTTGTGCATTTTTCCTATGAGTTCGCGTTGCCGTTCGCTCAGTTTGCCGTATCTGTTGCTTGGCAGGAATATTGTGCAGGGGTCGTCCTTGTAGGCTTCCAGAGCCAAGGTGGCAAGTGGTAGGAGGTTTATTCCGTATCCGTCTTCCAGAGTGTCCATGTTGCCGAAGCGCAGACAGAAGCGCAGCACGGTGCAAATGCAACAGTCGTTGCCCGCAGCTGCTCCCATCCACAGGGCATCGTGGTTTCCCCATGTGAAGTCGAAGTTCTTGTAGTTCATCAGAGCGTCCATTATTATGTGCGCACCTGGTCCACGGTCCCATACATCGCCCAGTATGTGCAGTTGGTCAATGGCAAGCCGTTGGATTACCAGGCAGATTGAGGTTATGAAGTTGGCTGCTTGTCCTGTTTGCACTATACTGTCTATTATGCATCGGAAATAGGCCTCCTTGTTGTTGTCTTCGGCATTTTCGTGCATCAGTTCCTCTATTATGTAGGCAAACTGTTCCGGCAAGGCTTTGCGAACCTTGCTTCGGGTGTACTTGCTACAAATGCTTTGGCACACTCGGATGAGTCTTATCAGAGTGTTGCTGTAGAAGTCCGATGCCAGTTCGTCCTCTTGTGCTTCAAGTAGTTCCAACTTCTCCTCGGGGTAATATATCAGTGTGCATAGTTCTCGGATTTGCTCCTTGCTGAGTTCATTTCCATAGATTTCTTTTACCTTGCGCTTGATGTTGCCCGATGCGTTTCTGAGTATATGTTCAAATGCTTCGTGCTCGCCATGTATGTCTGCCATGAAGTGTTCCGTGCCCTTGGGAAGGTTCAGTATGGCTTCAAGATTGATGATTTCTGTGCATGCTGTTTCTACATTGGGAAAAGATTGTGCCAACAGTCCCAAGAGTCTCATGTCCGCTTGGATATGTTCCGACATGTCGTGTTTTGTGTGCTTCATAGCAGTGTGTTGTAATCAAAATTCTCACAAAAATACTATTTTAAAAGTATTTACGCAAATTTATAGCGCCTTTTTTGTAACTTTGCATGCGATTTGGTTTTGCTATGCCCTCTGGCTGCGTTTATGGTCATGAGTACGATATGCAAGAAAAGAGCAGGCTAAAGAATACAATATATAACATACATCATCGTGAGGACACCATATTATATGATAGAGGAAAGGTTGCTGCGGCGCAACCTTTCGTTGATTAAGCATGTTGCAAAGCAGAGTGGGGCGGAGATTATACTTGCATTCAAGGCCTTTGCCCTGTGGAAAACTTTTCCTATTTTCCGTGAATATATCACCCACACCACGGCCAGTAGCTTATACGAGGCTCGTCTGGCGCTGGAGGAATTCGGTAGCCGTGCGCACACTTATAGTCCTGCATATACCAAGGATACGTTTCAAGAGTTGCTTGGCTGCTCTTCGCATATTACCTTTAACAGTCTTGGGCAATATGAACGTTTCTTTCCCCTGGTGCAGCAGTGGAATGCAGAGCATGATGCAGAGAACAGTGTTAGTTGCGGATTGCGAGTAAATCCTGAACATTCGCACATAGAGACCGAACTCTACAATCCCACAGCACCAGGTTCGCGCTTTGGCGTCGTTTCCGATCTTTTGCCCCAGGAGCTGCCATCTGGCATTGATGGGTTTCATTGTCATTGCCATTGCGAGAGCAGTGCCGAGGATTTGGTTGACAATCTTCAATACATAGAGGAGAGATTCGGTAAGTGGTTCCGCCAACTGAAGTGGCTCAATCTCGGCGGTGGTCACCTTATGACTCGCAGAGACTATGACGTTGACTTGCTAATAGCTACTATCAGGGGGCTGCGCCAGCGTTATCCTCATCTTCGTATCATCTTGGAGCCGGGTTCGGCATTTGCCTGGCAAACCGGACCTTTGGTGGCATCAGTGGTGGATATTGTGGAGAACCATGGTATACGCACAGCCATTCTGGATGTCTCATTCACATGTCATATGCCGGATTGTCTGGAGATGCCTTATTGGCCAGTTGTCCGTGGTGCTGAGACAATAGAAGACCCTGAAGGGCATGTTTGCTCGGAACAGGACAATGGAGGCTACGTTTACCGCTTGGGTGCCAATTCATGCCTTAGTGGTGATTTTATGAGCAGCTGGCGCTTTGACCATCCTTTGCAGATAGGCGAGGAAATCGTTTTCGAGGACATGATACACTATACTACCGTAAAGACCTGTATGTTCAATGGTATTCATCACCCATCGCTCACCATATTGTGGCAGGATGGTATGCACGAACTTCTCCGAGAGTTCCGCTACGAGGACTATAGGGACCGTATGGATTGACCTACGGAAGTGGTGTGAGGCGCTATATAATTATCGGGCACCTCTATAATAAAGTAGAATTATATTTATCCAAAATTTATGAAAACGACTATACTGACTATATTCATGCTCCTGTGTTCTCTCCCCTTTTGGGCACAGTCAGATTCCGTCATCGTGTTTATGGGTAACAAAGCACCCGTTGCGGTACCTGTGGATATCAAGATTAGTACCAAGCAATTTAACCTAAATCGTTTGCATCATTCTTTCAGTCTCGCAGTGCCCGTTGCGGCTGTAGGTTTTGCAATGATGCCTGCAGACCATGCTATACGAGACCATGTGATGGAGGGTATGCCTGAATTTCAGTGCAAGGTGGATGATTATTTGCAATACACTCCTTGGGCCGCACAATTGGCAATGAGCATGTGCGGAGTCAAGGGTAGGAGCAAGAACCGTTGGCAGGTATTGGCAACTGACGCCATGGCGGCAGCTATGATGGCTGCTGTAGTAAACGGTATGAAGTACACTATAGACAGAACCCGCCCCAATGGCCATCATGCCAGTTTCCCCTCAGGGCATACTGCTACTGCTTTTGCCGGAGCAACTTTGTTGGCGCACGAGTATGGGCATCGGAGCGTCTGGATACCAATAGCGGGCTATTCCGTGGCAGCGGCAACAGGCGTAATGCGCATTCTAAACAACAAGCATTATGCAAGTGATGTTCTTGTCGGAGCAGCCATAGGAATTGTTACGGCAGAACTTGCCTATTGGGCAAGCGATGCCATTTTCAAGGACCGCAAGTTGTTCAAGCCACGAAAGGGCCGAATACATTACGAGGTGTTGAAGAACTATTGAATCAGTCAAAATAAGTGCCATCTTCCCTCTTTTATGAAGGAAAATTGCCCTTCAGAGGAAAAAACTTAAACAAAAGTTTGGAACATTCATAAAATAGTCATACCTTTGCATCGCTTTTAAGAGGAAAGCCGCCCACAAAGGACGTCTGGAGAGATGGTAGAGTGGTCGATTACAGCAGTCTTGAAAACTGCCGCACTGAGAGGTGCCGGGGGTTCGAATCCCTCTCTCTCCGCAACAAAGGGTGTAAATCAAGTAGTTACGAGATTTGCACCCTTTTTTACACCCAAAAATCGAGGTTGGGTGTATTTTTTTTTGATTTTTTAAGATAAATGCTGGCGAAAAAAGAAGAATTGCGTCTTTCTCTTTTCGTCAGCATCTTTTTTGAGTGCTGCCAACGCGAAAATAAGTTTAGTCCGCTTTGGGTATATAGCCAATGAAGTAAACTAAACCTTGTTATCGTCAGCCGTCGGCTGGCGAAATTATAGATTCTAAAACAACGATACAGAAAGTGCAATCTTACATCACCTTAATTTTTTATATAATATAAGGTGTGAATATGGATTTAATTCGCTATCTTTGCCAAATAATGTCAAGACAAAAATAAGTAA
>JAZRCG010000011.1:0-16251 GCA_045659645.1 Bacteroidaceae bacterium
CTGTCCCATCTGAGGAAAGTGTCAACAGCCACAGCATGGAATCAAGGATACCGTAAACATCAACAGTATGGATAGAGAAAAGGTGTAAATCTTTTCAGCTAATGAAGCAAAAAAACGTCTACTGAAATCAGGAAAAGACAGGCTTGCTTTGGACAGAAAAGGACTGCTTTGATACTCTGGAAGTCCATAATTTGGTCCTCCCGAGGACACGACCGAAAGAACCGGGAACTCTCGCCTCGGTCCTCGGGAGGACCGACCTTAAAGATGCCGAGGAACAAACAGAGATGTAAACGTACACAAAACAATCCACCCCTCTGCAACATGATAGATGCAGAGGGGTGGATTAGATTATATTCGGGAAAGAGATTTTTTTATCTAAGCACTACCTTAGCATTATTAATATATACACCCCTATTTGGCGCTTCTTTTAGCACTCTACCGCTCAAATCATAATATACCTGTGCCCCTACAGAATATTCTTCTTCCTGAAGAACATCTTCTATGGCAGTGGGTTCCGGGTTCTGGTAAACACGTACCCAATCGAAGAGGGTTTCGTAAGTGAAGGACTGGTCGGCAGGAGCAGCCCACGAACCGTTGCCAACACTCTGGTTCAGAATGATGTAGAAGGGAGCATCAAAGGGCCACTGACCGTTGTCAAGGGCATTTTGGTCGGTACTCTTGTTGTAAGTCCACATCTTTTGCCCATCCACAAACCATGTAATGGAAGTTGCATTCCACTCCACGGCATAAATGTGCCACAAGGAGTAGTCTATGCCACCCATATTGCCACCATTGCCACCCTTGCCCAGATTGTATGTCCAGTTGGTATGTACGGTGCCGTATGCAACGTCACCATTGTCAATAGTCTCCCAAATGTCTATCTCGCCATTGTTGGGCCAACCCTTGCTGTTATCTGTCGGCATCATCCAAAAGGCGGGGAAAGTACCTGTATGGGGTATTGTCTTGATGCGAGCCTCTACCCTGCCCCACTGGAAATCAAACTTGCCCTGGGTCTTTACACCACCGGTTATCATGGGGACATTGTCGGAAGTCCTGTCGGGATTGGGGATGGCACGGCAATGCAGGGCACCATCCTCTTGATACACTACCAAAGGAGAGTTGGAACACCAACGATTCCATGTAGCCCCCTGACGCTCGGTGCGTTTCCACCATTCAGAGGAAGGTTCTCCCTCACCCTCAAATTCCTCGCTAAATAAAAGAACCCTGGCGTTCTTAGTCTCTGAATCACGAACCCATTCGCCAGTGATAGTGATATCTCCATCCACCTTATCAGCAGGTATAGTTATTTTTGTTGCGTTTCCACCCTTCTGAATATCGTTGAAAGTAAACTCACCAGCACCATGCGTGATGGTAAGACCTTCTGTGCAGTTCCATCCACTACGTGCACGGGTATAAAAGGTAAAGTCGCGTCCCTTAGGTATACGGTTGGGCATAGCACCACCATTTACTCCACTCCATACATAACCATGTCGTACGTCTATATTCAGAGCCACGGTTTCGGGGAAGGCTTCCTTTAGTTTCTGCAAGCAGGTTTCATAGTCTGCCTCCACCTGAGGGTTCTCCATTATCTGCCATGTGGCACCGTTATCGTCGTTGGACCAGATGCTGATGGGATATGCCAACTGGGGTGCGGCACACAGGTAGTGCAGGTTGCCTGGATGGCTCAAGAGGTGGAAACCACCGTTGCCGTTGGTTGTGAACTCAACAGCCACGGGAGTATCCTGCAATTTAGCAGAAGCAGATGCTGACTGGTTGGGAGTGTGTCCTACGGCAAGGAACTTCTTGGCACCAAGGTTGTAGACATACCATTCTTCATTGTACTTTACTATCATCCATGAGGACGAGGGGTCAGCAGGATTTAGAGGAGTAGTGTAGGACTGGTCGGCAATGTTCTTGTCCGACGAGGTCATCCCAGCCGCCCAAACAATGGATGTGCTCTTCTCTGCATTGTACACCGCATAGGTGGTGTAGAAAGGATTGTAGATGGTGTAGGCCTTTTCGGTTGACACCTCATCCATGGATTTGATTTGTGCCGAGGCAACAAGCGATGTTGCACAAAGCATGATAAGCGAAAAAATCTTCTTCATAATATGGTGTTTTTAGGTTTTTACTTGCCTTATTGCTTTCTGAACCTTGCCACGAAAGCAGTGGGAATACTGAGCACAATGGCCAGGAAGGAGTTCATGAGCATGAAGTTGATGGCCAGGTCGCGGAGAGTTATCTGCGAAAGCAGATTGAGCACATCCTGAGGCTTGTATTCGGGCATGGCCTGCTTCATCAGTTCGGTGTACTCGGGATTGGTATACACCTCGGTAAGTACTGTAAGCATGCGCCCATTGTCTACATAGCGGAAATAGATGTACTGAACAAAGGTGCATACAAGTGCTGCCAGCAACTGAACCTGCAAGGATTTGTGCCAACGCTGGCGCACTCCCCATGGGGTTTCCTCCTTGGGCATGGAAGCCTGTGCAGCACGCAATTGCGCTCCTGCCACCCAGATGCTGAGTACACCCAGGAAATTACCAGCAAAGCCCCACGCTGGTTGCGTGAGACTAAGCATGGCCAATATGAACGAGGCACTCCAACAGAGGCCCGTATAGAATCCAATCTTAGATATTTCCATTTAACGTTGAGAGTTGAACGTTTATTATCCCAGGAACGAGATGAGCACACCTGCTGCTACGGCCGAACCGATAACACCTGAGATGTTGGACGACATGCAGTAGTTGAGCACGTGGTTCTTGGGATCGTACTTGGTGGAGATAAGGTTGCACACACGGCTTGCCATGGGCACGGCGCTGAGACCGGTGGCACCAATGAGCGGATTGATCTTCTTCTTGGCAAAGAGGTTCCACACCTTCACCATGCAGATACCAGAAGCGATACTCAAGGCAAAGGCACAGAAACCGCCGGCAACGATACCCAAGGTCTGCACATTGATGAAGGCATCCACGGTCATGGTGGCACCCACACAGAGGCCCAGGAAGATGGTGGCGGCATTCATAACACCGTTTGATGCTGCATCGAACAGACGGGAGGTGTCGTTACCGATTTCCTTTACAAGGTTACCAAACATGAGCATACCCACCAGACTTACCGCAGAGGGCACGAAGATGGCCACGATGGTAGTAACAGCTATGGGGAAGATAATCTTCAGCACGCGCATGTTCTTGATCTCGGTACCGTCGGGATAGAGACGGTCCTGCTCCTTCATGTTGATGCGGAGTTCCTTTTCGGTACACAGGCACTTAACCACAAGAGGTATAATCACAGGCACCAGTGCCATGTAGCTATATGCCGCAATGGCAATGGGGCCAAGCAGATGGGGAGCCAACTTGATGGTTGTGAAGATGGCGGTAGGACCGTCGGCACCACCGATGATGCCCAGCGAAGCAGCTTCCTGTGGGGTGAATCCCATGGCCAGGGCAGCCAGCAGTACGGCAAAGATACCCATCTGTGCGGCGGCACCGAAGATGGCAAGCTTGAGGTTGCGGAGCATGGGACCGAAGTCGGTCAGCGCACCCACACCCATGAAGATGATGGGAGGCAGAAGACCGCTCTTGATGAGTGCGTAGTAGAGATAGTTCATCAATCCCAGGTCGTGTGCAATCTCGTGCAGGGGCATGGAATAGATGTCCTTCCTCACCATCACTCCGTTCTTCATGAACTCCACCATGCCCTCGCTATCTGCCTGTGTCACGCCCATACCACCACCAGGGAAGTTGGCTATGAGCACACCGAAGGCTATGGGAACCAGAAGCAGGGGTTCGTATTTCTTTACGATACCCAGATACAGAAGCACAAAGGCCAGCAGGTACATCACCAGGAACAAAGGGTTCTCGGCAATTGCCTGGAAGGCGGTCATGCTATAGAGGTTTTCCAGAATCTCATTAAACATAAATCGTATTCCTCCTCTTCCTTTACTTTCTCTGTACCTTCATTATCACGTCGTCCTCCTCTACGGAGTCGCCAGAGTTCACCACCACGGCGGTAAGTATGCCGTCGAAGTCAGCACGGATGGCGTTGTAGGTCTTCATGGCCTCGATGTAGCCGAGGGTATCGCCCACCTTCACCTCCTGACCAACCTGAATGGGCTGTTCCTGAGTGTCCTTGGTGCGATAGAACTTACCCTCCAGAGGTGCAAGGATATCCTCACCCTCGCCCATTGCCACGGGTGCCTGAGCACCAGCGAGTGTTGCGGCAGGCGCCTCGTTGCCGTATGCGATGTTCACCTCGTAGGTCTGTCCGTTCACACTTACCTTGATGGTCTTAGGCAACTCTGCCACACCGGCGGCAGGAGCATTCTTCTTTGCCTTGCGCTCTGCCAGGTCCTTCTCGAAGTCGGCCTTTGCCTTGCCGCTCTTGTATGCCTCGTACTGAGACGGGTGCATGGAGTACTCGAAGAGTTCCTCAAGGTCCTCGCCAAGTTCCCAACCCTTCTCCTGCATCTTCTTCTTGTAGTCCTCCAAATCGTCGGGATAGTAGTTCTGGGGATCTCCTGTCTCGAACTCGCGTCCCTGCTCCTTGGCCATAGCCACGATTTCAGGTGCTACGGGACCAGGCAACTGTCCGCTCTTGCCAAGGATCATATCCCAGATATTGTCGGCTATCATGCTCCAGCGCTCCTTGCCCTTCTCCATCTGGATGACGTTCATCAGCGCCAGATTCTTGACATACTGGCTGAAGGGTGTTACCAGACAGGGGTAGCCCACCTTGGGCCATACGTATGCCACCTCGTCGAAGAGTTTCACGAGCAACTGGTCGGTGGTCAGTTCGGGCTGGCCGTTCTTCTGCTTCCACTTGTTCAGACTCTTGAGGTTGTCTTCCAGGTCGGTCATCAGCGAACCCATCATGCCACCAGGCAAACCGGGCTTAACCAGCAGGGCGTTGTTGATGTGGTTCTGTGCGGGGATATAGTAGCCGAGGAAGTCGTCGTACATCTCCTGAATGAGAGTACGTGCCTCCATATAGGCCTCCATGTTGATTTCCTTCACCTTGAAACCGGCATCCTTCAGCATCTCCTGCACGGTGATGATGTCGGCATGACCAGTACCCCAGGAAAGGGGCGACATACCTGCATCCACATAGTCGCAGCCTGCCTTTGCCACCTCCAGAATGGAAGCCATGCAGAAACCGGGACCTGCGTGGGAGTGGTACTGGACGATGATATCCTTCTTGTATGCCTTGATACCCTCTACAATCTTGCCCAGGCTAACGGGGCGACCAATGCCTGCCATGTCCTTCAGGCAGATTTCGTCGGCACCGGCATCGATGAATTGCTTGGCAAGATTAACGTAGTACTCCACGGTGTGTATGGGGCTGTGGGTGATGCTCAGCGAAGCCTGTGCTATCATGCCAGCCTCCTTGGCATACTTGATGGAGGGAATTACGTTGCGTACATCGTTCAAACCGCAGAAGATACGGGTAATGTCCGTTCCCTGTGCCTTCTTCACCTTGTAGAACAGTTTGCGAAGGTCCTTGGGACATGGACTCATGCGCAGACCATTCAGTGCACGGTCCAACATGTGTGTCTGTATGCCTGCCTCGCGGAAGGGTTTTGTCCACTCGCGCACGCTCTTGTTAGGATTCTCGCCATAGAGCAGATTCACCTGTTCAAAACCACCGCCGTTTGTTTCCACACGGTCAAAGCAACCCATGCGGATGATTGCAGGGGCTACCTTCAAAAGCTGGTCTACACGAGGCTGGTACTTACCTGCACTCTGCCACATATCGCGGAAGACCAAACTAAACTTTACTTCTTTCATATTGTTGTATTCTTTTTTCGTTGATGATGTTTTCAGAGAAGTCGGAGTTCTCGGAATAATCAGAGTGTTCTGAGTATTCTGAATTCTCTGAGTTCTCGAATCCTATGTTTTCTACACTCTCTTTGCACTCTCCACATGACCCTTACCACCAGTAAGCTGCTTCACAACTTCCTGAAGCACCGCCATGGTGGAAGCATCAACGGCACCAGGTGCTGCCTGTGCAACGGTCTTCTTGGCTTGTGCCACTTCCTCAGGGGCAATGGCATTAACGACCTTTATCAGCAACTTGCCACCATAGATAACTATCAGCAGGATGGCAAAGACGGTAAGCATACCCACTACGAGCAATTGCAAACCTATACCTAAATTCTCCATTCTTGTATTGTTATTTGTTTATTTTCATTGTCTTAGGGTACTCTTCCCTACCCATCCATATCCTGTCACATAGTAACCAGGCACACATTATATATATAATATATAGTATCCTTTGGAGGCGCAAAGATACATTTTTTTCCTCTAAAGCACAAGGATATCAAGATAATTCTGACTCCATTTAGACAAGGAAAAGAAATGAGTGCCTAAAGAGCGAAAACATCTATATAAACACCTTGCCAGTAATGACGTATAGGTACTACAATACTATTGCGTCGGTACTGCAGTACTTGCGTGTTGGTACTGCAGTACCGACTATATAGTACAAAACTCGGTACTGGCTCTTTCGTTATCAGGATTGGAAAGTGACAACTGGCTATACCTCAAAATACATTACCACATACACAAATTGTCCCCAAGAGGACAAGCAACCTCTTAGGGACAATCAGAGTATCACCATTAGCACAAATGAAGTGCCACGACTCGGATTAACTATTATTTCACCACGGTTACCTTGCCGTCAATGACATACATGCCGGGTTCAAGTCCCTGTCCTCGTTGGATATACGGAACCTGACGGCGAACAAGGATACCGCCAAGAGTGTAAACGTCTACCAAATTATTGGTATCGCTAACTTCAAGGCTCTCCACTTCGGTGGGTTGACCATAATCTTCGGGAGTTACAATATCGGGAGAGATATCAAACTGCTCCAAAGAATTGTATATATAGTTGGCACGTTTGGTAAGCCACTGCTTGCTTCTCTCAGCCACCTGTGTATAGTCGTGATTGTTCTTCTCATTAATATTGGCATCATTGTTGTGCAATATACTTGGCATAGCAAAGGCTACATAATCATCCACATACTCTATCAGCTCCTGAAGACGACCTTCTGCCATGAAGTTTACCCACTCCTTATAATATGCGCGCTTACCAGCAGGTGTATTACGGATGGCATCGTAGAACTGGTATCCGGGTTTATTGTTGTAGTAAACTGCGCTGAAGAGGTCTGCATCGGCACCATAGATGAAGTAGTCATGTGTTTCCTCGTAGCCAAATGCCCAGTCAAAGTCCCATGCGGGACCAAACTTCCACTTTTCGCCACCGGCAGGATCTTCGTTGAAGATGTAGCAGCTCTTGGGGTGGTGTGTCTCCACATTGCGCACGAGGTCGTTCACGAGCCAGAACTTTGCCCAAGACTCCATGTCAATTTTGTCTGCGATGTTTCCTCCTGCGTTGAGAGTGGCGGTGAGGCTGTTGAAGGAATTCTTTATGGCCTCGAAAGTAACCACACGCTCCTCATCCTCTTCCGAGAAGTCGGGGTCCTTCACATTCACAGGCAGGTCATAGGTGGGATCCTTGAAACGGAATGTCTCGTCGTAATAGTCGTCCAATTCAAGCAGACAACCCGTTGCCTCGTCTATGGCTACGCTATTGTCGGCAATGCCGATTTTCTCGGTGAAGCAATATGAACCACGATAATGGCCATTGATGTAAACGTCCACGGGAATCATGTGGCAGAGTGCCTCACCATCTACCATGGCAGCAACCTTCTGTGCGATGGAGTTGGAGGTCATTGAACCACTCTGCTTGTTAGCAATGAATACCCACTGACGATCCTTTGTCAGGTTGAAGGGAGACTGTTTGTTATTCTTAGGCAACTTGATGCGGAAGGGGTTCTTGCTCATGTAATTCTGTGACCATGAACTGTTGCCGCGTCCGCGCACTTCGCAACCCTCCACCTTGTCTATGTCCGGCCAAACACCGGCACCATCCAACTGGAAGGTACATTCTTCTATCCATTCCTCCTTGGTCCAAACCCTGTTGCCTTCGCTATCATAGATGTACATGCCTATCCACTGGTTAGCATCCCATCGTGTGGTATCATCGCCGAAGGTGATGTAGACGGTAGGAATCTTGTAGGTGCCACGGGCATGGTCGGTAAGATACTTCACGTTAACCTTGCAAGGACGACCGAATGGTTTGAATCCCTTTACCACAATGGTTTCGGCAGGTTGCTCGGGTTCTGGTTCTGGAGTTGGTTCAACCTCTGTTTGCTCACAACTGAACAGAGAGAACTCTGAAAGTACTATGTAGTTCTTATACGAAGCCTTGGTGAGTTCTACACGAATGGCAGAGTAATTGTCTCCAAGGGGATAAACAGGAGACATGAATTCTTCAAGGCAGACCTGTGGAAGATTATCCTCCTGAGAACTTAAAGTTCCTATCTTATCCCAAGTTGCTGTTTCGTTGTTGTATGCAGTAATGTACCATCCTTGTGGGAAACGGTTGGTTTGACCCGAGGTTGTGTAAGAGAAACAGAAATTCTCCATCGACTCTGGCAACTTGATTTCCAAGTAAGGCCATTCTGTAATACCATCACCCCAATATCCGCCGTCCTGCCAATAGAGTTTGGTCGGCACATTACTTCCCCATGTGGAATGATAAAAAGTACCTGTGTCGTCATCCAACAAATTTTCAATACCCTCACCGGCTTTAACACTTGGAGCATTAGTGGAAATGCAATCAAAAATATCTATTTCAGTTCTCTCCCAACCATCTGAGACGGGAGGTGTCACCTCTTCTTCCTCCTCATCTTCTACCACGATGGTCTTAACCTCATAAATCCAGTGCTTAGGCTGTGCCAGCGTGTACACAATGGGGGTAGTGAAACGATGGCTGCTTTGTCCACTCACCTGCTGCTCACCATCCACCCACATGGTGGCACCCTCGCTCAGTGCAAAACTGGGGCGCAGACGTTTGCCGAGGACAGGAACATCGGCATTTACAAAGATTGTGTCGCCCGAGTCGGTAATAGTTGCAGTAACATCCTTATAAACCTGGTCATTATCTGCATGAGTAAAGACAAAAGACGATATGGACGCCGGTTCGCCTCTATACTCATTGCTGATATTGAGCACATTGGCTGTTACATACTCAAACACCGTATCTCCTTCCAGGGTCAACGTGCATATTCCGTTAATCACGGCCTCATCAAGAATATACTTCTCGGGAATGGCTATAACCTGACCATCGTTCAATGTGATGTAACGTATGGAATTATTGATTCCACGAGTCTTCTCTGCAGACACATTAAGCATCGAAAAGAGAGCAAAAAGAACAAGAGTAAAGATTTGTTTCATTGACTATTAGATTTAGATTGTTTTTAGGCTGCATTTATGTAAAATCTCGCATGCAAATATAAGAAAAAATACCTATAAGCCTCGTTATGCACGAGCGAATTTTATCTTTTTTAGGAAAAACTCGCCTATTCGCCCTCTTCTATTCATATTATTTATATAACTTTGCACCACTAATACCCCTAAGCCAATAGATATACGCAAACCATGAAGCGAACCATAGCTATAATAATCTCAGCACTCATGTTCTGCATGCCATCAATGGCATACACTGTGGTCATTGACCCTGGGCATGGCGGCAGGGACGTTGGGGCTGTGGGACGTATATCCAGAGAAAAGGACATAAACCTGAAAGTAGCACTGGCTTTGGGCAAACTGATCAGGAAAAACTATCCGGGAATCAGAGTTGTCTACACCAGAAGCAAGGATTCCTTCGTGGAACTGGGCAGAAGGGCAGCTATTGCCAACAAGGCCAAAGCCGACCTGTTCATCTCCATCCACACCAACAGTACCGCTTCCGGACGTAAGGGAACCAAGGCACAGGGTACCGAAACATATACGCTGGGTATGCACAGAGCTGCAGACAATCTGGCTGTGGCCAAAAGAGAAAACTCCGTAATTACCTTGGAGACCAACTACAAGCAGACATACGAGGGATTCAACCCCAACAGCAGCGAATCGTACATCATATTTGAGTTCATGCAAGACCAGTACATGGCATCCAGTGTGGACTTTGCCCGATTGGTACAAAAGCAGTTTGCTACAACGGCAAAACGCATAAACAAGGGTGTACACCAAGCAGGTTTCCTGGTTCTCCGAGAAGTAAGCATGCCCAGTGTGCTCATAGAATTGGGATTCATCAACAATCGGCAGGAGGAAAAGTACCTGGCCAGTGATTGGGGACAGAAACAACTGGCCAAGAGCATATATAATGCCTTCCAAATCTACTACAAGAAGAACAAATAACACACAGCCTCACTGGCAAGCAAATCAAAAGACTACAGTTCGGCAAACTTCAGCAAAGACAAAATAAAACCACAATGATTATGAAGAAGGAATTCAAAATTGGCTTGATGGGTATAATAGCCTTAATAGCACTATTCCTTGGAATAAACTTCCTCAAAGGAAAGGCCCTATTCAACATCAGCAACGAATACTATATCCGATTCGCAAACGCCAAGGGATTGGCAAAAAGCAGCACCGTGTTTGTGGACGGATACGAAGTCGGTATTGTATCAAACATCATTTACGACTACAACAATCCCGGCAATGTGCTCGTAGAAATAAGCGTTGACCCCAAACTAAAACTATGCCACGGCACAAAAGCATATTTGGAATCCGGTCTAATGGGCGGATGTACCATGAACATTACACCTGCACAAATCAGCGACAAGGTGTACAACGCTGGAGATACCATCCCTGGCACTGATTCTAACGGACTTATGGGAAAAGCCGAGGAAATAATGCCAACGGTGAACAATATTGCCAATAAGCTGGACACCCTCATCACCTCGCTAAACCGAATAGTAAACGATCCGAATCTGGCTGCCATCCTGAACAACGTGGAAGAGGTTACCGAGGACCTTACAAAAACCACACAACATCTAAACACAATCGTTGGCAGAGACCTTCCAGCATTGGCACAGACATACAACAAAGTGGGCGAAAACGTTCTCCTCATTACAGAGAACTTCAAGACCATAGACCTGCAACCTACACTCGCAAGCGTAAATACTACCATAGAGAATGTGAACACCATGGTCAGCCAGATGCAAAATCCCAACGGCACTCTTGGCGCACTTATGTATGACCGCGGATTGTACAACTCTCTACATAGAACCGTGAGCAGTGCAGATTCCCTGATGACAGACCTCAAAACTCATCCCAAGCGCTATGTACACTTCTCTGTCTTCGGGAGCAAAAGCAAATAAACAAAAAACACACAACATACACGGCTCCACGTGATTTTAAGCACAACCAACCGGAGCCAACCATCACGCAAAGCGAAATCTAATACTATTCCATCATCATTTAACATCTAAATAATTGATGACAACTCCGCAAGACCAGTGGAAAAGATGCCTGGAACTGATACGTTCCAGATTGAACCAACAACAATTCACTACCTGGTTTGAACCCATAAGATTTAAGTCTTATGATTTTGACACCAAGGAGGTGCTCATATATGTGCCCAGCCAGTTCTTCTACGAATATCTGGAAGAGAACTACCGACAGCTAATTTATCTGGCGCTGTATCACGTATTCGGGCAAGACACCCGACTGATATATCAGGTGGCCGTTATAGAAGACGAAGTAGTACGCGAAGAAGGTAACCGAACAGCACTCCTGCGCGAACCCACATCCAACCGTATGCTCAACCGTGCACCCGGGGTAATGCATACTGTTGTGCCCGCTTCTGATTTTGAATCATACCTCAACATTGAACAGACTTTTGACAATTTTATTGAAGGTCTGTCAAATCGCCTTCCACGCAGTGTAGGACAAAGTGTTGCAGACTTTCCAGCAAGGAAAACATTCAACCCCCTCTTCATCTATGGCCCAAGCGGATGTGGAAAGACACATTTGGTCAATGCAATAGGCGTACGCCTACGTCAGAAGCACCCCGAAAAGCGTGTGCTTTATGTTTCCGCACACATTTTCCAGGTTCAGTATGTAGATGCACGCATAAACAACAAAACTAACGATTTCATACATTTCTACCAAAGCATAGATTGCCTAATTGTGGACGATGTACAGGAATTCTCAGGCAAAGAGAAAACCCTGGAAGCATTCTTCCACATCTTCAACCACCTGCACCTGAATGGCAGACAAATCATCATGACCAGCGACCGTCCACCCGTGGAATTGAAGGATATGGAGGAACGCATGCTCACGCGATTTAAATGGGGCATGTTGGCAGAACTGGAAGCACCCGACGTACAACTACGCCACGACATTCTCCAACGCCTTGTGCGCAAGGATGGCCTGAACATCCCCGAGGATGTAATTGAATACGTAGCCGAGAACCTGCAAGACAATGTGCGCGAACTGGAAGGCATAGTTCACTCCATGCTCGCATGGAGCGTAGTTCATGGAGCAAATATTGATCTGGATTTTGCACGCAAGATACTGAAAGCCAACACTCGCCACAGACGACGCACACTTAACATTGAGGACATTGTAGAGGCCGTTTGCCGCCACTACAAAGTGACCCACGAAGAACTTTATGGAGAAAGCCGCAAGGCCGAATTCGTTCTTGCACGCCAGGTGGTAATGTATCTGTCACAGAAACACACCGGAGATACCGCCAAGCACATTGGCTACGTTATTGGGCGGCGTACACATGCCACCGTGCTCCATGGCATCAACAATATCGAGAAGAAGATGAAGGAAAACCCTGCATTCAGAAAAGAAGTCAGGGAAATTGAAAAGAAGATGTAACTACATAGAAACATGAGAGCATCCGTTCGCAAGTATACCTCCGCACCCGTCAGCGATGAATTGCTGAACTCACTTTTTGAAAAAGCGTCGCACACCCAAACCATGGGCAACCTACAACTATATAGCGTTGTAGTCACAAGAGACGAGACTATAAAGGAACGTCTGGCTCCCGCCCACTTCAACCAACCTATGGTTACGGGAGCACCCGTTTTGCTCACCTTCTGTGCAGACTTCCGCCGCACTACGGATTGGGCCCTCAACCGACAGGCCAACCCTGGATACAACAACATACTCTCTTATCAAAATGCTACCACTGACACACTGCTCTTTTGCCAAAGATTCTGTGACCTGGCTGAGGCAGAAGGTTTAGGATTGTGCTTTCTCGGAACCACCGT
Source organism: Bacteroidaceae bacterium (assembly GCA_045659645.1). Classification (GTDB taxonomy): domain Bacteria; phylum Bacteroidota; class Bacteroidia; order Bacteroidales; family Bacteroidaceae; genus Physcousia. Next base: position 13,133 of record JAZRCG010000011.1, read on the forward strand.
ATACAATCCGCAACTCATCATAGATACGCTTCATCTGCCCTTGCTCACCTTCCCTGTTGCAACCATCACTCTTGGATGGCCAGATGAAAAGCCCGTACCTTCCGACCGCCTGCCAGTGGAAGCCTTTGTACATCAGGAGACTTATATCCCCTATACCCCCGAACGCATTGATGCTTTATATTCCCACAAAGAATCTCTGCCAGAGAACAAGCATTTCGTAGAGATAAACAACAAGGAAACACTTGCACAGGTCTTTACAGACATACGCTATACAGCAGAAGCCAACGAGACCATGTCACTGACATTGGACGACACAATACGCCGCCAGGGGTTTCAGGGCAATTTTCCCTCAGGGAAGAAAAACCCACGTCCAGAATCATTGGAATGCGACATCGTGCGTTTCCAGAACAAGAAAGACCGATGGGTAGCATTCGTAGGCCTGCTGAACGGACGTCCATACGAGATTTTTACCGGTATACTGGACGACGACGAGGGCATAATGATTCCCAAAAGCGTAAGCAATGGTCACATACTACGACGCGTGCTTAAGGACGGATCACGCCGCTATGACTTCCAATTCGTAAACAAACGTGGATACAAGATTACCATTGAGGGACTATCCGAACGTTTCAATCCAGAATACTGGAACTATGCCAAACTCATCTCTGGCATACTACGTTACGGTATGCCTCTGGAGAATGTCATTGCACTGATTTCTTCCCTACAACTTGATTCCGACAACATGAATACATGGGTCTCTGGTGTATCCAAGGCTCTGAAACGCTATGTATCCAACAATAATGGCAACGAGCAGGAATGCTTCCAGAATCAAGAAGAAGTAAATGATTAGCACAATACATATCAATCGTCTGGCCCTGTATGGATACCACGGAGTAATGCCCCAGGAGAGAATTATAGGAGCGATGTTTTATGTCACTCTTCATATAGACTTAGAGGTGAAGGACGAGGCAATCTTGGATGACAATCTTGCAGGTACAGTGTCATATGCCGACATTATTCAGTCAGTAAGGGAGGAGATGTCTGTATCGTCTGCTTTACTTGAGCATCTCGCTTACAGAGTGGGGCAGAGATTGATTGCTGATTTTTCATCTATCAAATCATTGAACATACGTATAGATAAGGAGAATCCTCCTTGTGGCGTTAATGTTGATGCCATAGGTGTATCAATGTCAATGATTAGATAGATTGAAGAAAAAGTGCTATTATATTTGTAATAATAGTTTTTTGTTATAACTTTGCAATGCATTTGGTTCGTTGGTTCGCTAACGATTAAAAGGGAATGGGGTGTGAATCCCCGACAGTTCCCGCTGCTGTAATTTCCATACTTGCCTCTGCAAGAAAAGTTTTCTTCTCCTTCAGTAAGACTGAAGAGGTATCTTAAAGATAAGTCACTGGTTATAAAAACTGGGAAGACAAGAAGAAAACGGAATAAGTCAGAAGACCTGCCACCTGCATCAATCGATTATTCAGTCTGCGGGTAACGGATTGGCGAGAGGCAAGGTTTTAGTATTGTTGATTGACGCATTTCTGCGATAATTGGTTGATTCTTACATGTTGGACAACTAATTGATAGCAGAGATGCATTTCTTTTTTCTACACACATCGTCATATGGTAGGACCATCACATTACGTGTTTGGTTTTCGATGCTAACCTTTATGGGCATATGTTGTACCTGGGCGCAGGAGGTTACTGACTCGGCAAGGCATATGAGTGAGGTAATGATAGTGGCCAAGAGGATAGAGAACCATGAGGTAGGACCGGTGCAGGAACTGAAGGATAGGGAACTAAAGGAACTTAGTGTGTACTCGGTGGCAGATGCCTTGCGCTATTTCTCTGGTGTGCAGGTTAAAGACTATGGTGGAGTGGGAGGATTGAAAACGGTGAACATACGTTCGCTGGGCACAAACCACACGGGTGTGTTTCTCAACGGCATACAACTGGGCAATGCACAGAACGGCCAGATAGACCTTGGGCGCTTCTCTATGGACAACATGGAGGCCCTGCAGATGTATAAAAATGGCAAGAAGGTTGTTGTAACTAAATAAAAAGAGTTGGGATAACTCTTTATTATCTGCCAAATGTTGCTCCACTCTTTTATGGCACAAACTATGGGAGTGGAGCTTATATTATCTTGCCATGTGTTTTTGGTAAATCATGCTAAGCAAAAAAAGTTATTTTTTCAGCCCTCGTTTAATTATTTATTTGCTTTTTCGCTCACTTATTCGTGAATTTGCACACCTAAATTAGTGATACACTAATATATAATGTATTAGAGTCGTACGATTTGGGTAGAACTCTATTCACGTTAAGACATAAAATATACGAATAATAAATGGAACATATGACTCTTGGTCTGCCCTTGCTTGCTGCTGGGCTGAGATACTGTTTCAGATGTTTCCGGATTTGGAAAAGGCATACAGTCTTTATCTCAGCCTCGTTGATATCTTCAATAAAAAGTCCAAACCTGGTGTTGCAAGGCTACCTTGCCAGATGGTATAACGATGTCGAGAAATTTGGATATGAAGGATTCAATAAGGTAATCGAGACCTTTGAGAATCACAATGATACTATTGTAAACTACTTTGAGGACAGGCTGACCAATGCATCTGCCGAGTCATTCAAAGCAAAAATAAAGGCTTTCAGAACTCAATTCAGAGGTGTGGGCGATATCAAGTTCTTTATGTATAGACTGGCAACTCTTTATTCTTGATTATGGTTGCACCAACCGGAAATATCCGCTGACCCATAAATAGATCCTGAGCCGCATTCTGGTGCATTTTTGGTGCATCTTTTTGGGCATAGAAAAAACCTACAAGATTGAAAATCAATATCTTGTAGGTTTATTTCAGCGGAGAGAGAGGCTCCAGAACTTACGAAATCATAGAAAATCATAAAATTTCAATTCGTTGTAAATTAAGCGTTTATAAAATTGTTAAATTCATTGAAACTCATAGGGAGCATTTTGATATATGAAAAATTGGGTGTAATTTTGGGTGTAACTTTTTAACGCACCCAATTTATGAACATTAAAAGAAACATCATTTTTGCCTTGGAGAGCCGTAAGAAAAACGGTGTTCCCGTCATTGAGAACGTCCCC